>NZ_NREN01000009.1:0-73290 GCF_003627915.1 Campylobacter sp. P255 | reverse complement strand
TTCAATCTATCAATGAAATGGGTGAAAGTATTAAAGAACAAACTACAGGTATTACTCAAATTAATGATGCTGTAGCTCAAATTGATAGCGTAACACAAGAAAATCTAAAAATAGCTAAAGATAGTGCAGCTATATCTGATAATGTTAATAAAATAGCTAATGATATCTTAGAAGATGCTAGAAAGAAAAAGTTTTAATTGATTGTTAGCAAGCTTTTAGCTTGCTAATGATTAGTCGTCGAATTTTTGACCTAAGATATTACCTTTAAAGTCTGTATAAATTTCCATCATATTGTTGGTTCTAAATTTGTAACCGTTGATTTTTTTATCTACTTCTACGATCGCTGCATTTGGTTGTGCTGCTTGTACTTTAGTCATTACTTCTTTTGGGATAAAACCAGTTGGTATACCTTTGTATTTACCATCAACTTCTTTCCAATCACCATTAATGATGAAATTAATTTCTGTTCCATCTACTAAATTTACTTCGTATGAATCAACATCTTGCTTTACATAACCCACGTTTACACCTTTAAAATGTGTATTTAAAAATTCTTGAGCTTTTTGAGGTAAAGCACTTGGACTAACGATCATATCCGCAAACATAGAACTTGCACAAACTAAACTAGCTAACATTAATTTCATTTTCATTTTTTCTCCTTTAAATTAAAAAGTTGAAAGAATGATATTAAACGCTTGTGAAATTTATGTGAATTTTTTAATTTTTAAATCCTACGACTTTGTTTTTATCAAATGATGATTCTATTTCCTTTTCGATAGTTTGTAAAAAATCGCTCATTTTAAACACACCATCTTTAGAAATAGCTGCTTTTAGCGCTGTATTTTTTACCACCATTACAATTTGCGCTCCACTTAATTCATATGAAGCTAGATTAGCTAGATTAAACATATCATCAAAAATAGCATTTTTAGGCAGGGCTTTTTGCCATATCATTAAGCGTTGCTCGTGGTTTGGTTTTTTAAATTCTATTTTATAGTCAAATCTTCTTGAAAAAGCCACATCTAAACTTTCTAAAAAATTGGTTGTAGCTATTATAACCCCGCTAAAACGCTCAATTTGCTCTAAAAAGATATTTTGCATTTGATTGTGCATTTTATCTGCGCCAGCACTACTTTCTACCCTTGTGCTTAAAAACTGATCAGCCTCATTTAAAAGCAAAATGGGACTTTGTTTACTTGTTTGACAAAGCTCTTTATAGGTGTCAAAAATTTTTCTTACATTTTGCTCACTCTCGCCTACATATTTGCTTAAAATTTTAGAACAATCAAAACTTAAAATCGATTTTTTCATCGCCTTTGCCATACTTAAAGCACTCATAGTCTTGCCTGTACCTGCAGGACCATAAAAGATAATCTTAGCTTCTATGTTTTTATTGGTCTTAATACCCCATTTATTTAGTCTTTCTAAAACTTTTTTATCCTGTTGTTTTAGTATGCTTTCTAGCAAATCCTTAGTGCTTTGTGGCATGATCACATCGTCTATATTAATATTTGGTTCAATCAGTTCAAATATATCCTGACTTTTTACTAAATTTTGCAATTTAATTTTTTTATTTTTCTTTGGCTCTTTAAAGTTAATGATTCTTTGTAGGATATCATCACTTAAATAAAATATCTTAGTTATATCCCCTAAAGAATTCACAAACTCATCATACTCTAAGAGATTAGAACTTAACAACTTAGAATCTTCTTCCAATAAAGCTTTATTTTCTTCTTTTTGCGTATCATTTTCACTAATTAAGTGCAATAAAAAATTATAATCTCTGCTATAAGAATTTTCTGTATTAAGCAAGTATTCTTCTTTTAGCAAACTAATAAATATCAAACATTCTTTATCATTTAAAGCATACTCTTTAAAAATCTCTGCTAAAACATTAGGAATTTTACTTTTTTTCAATCGCTCTTTAATGTATGATTCAAACACTGCTATATCTTTTTTTATGCTTTTGCTTTGGTTGCTTTTTGCAAAAAAACGCAGTCTTTGATAAAGTTCGATTTTAAAAAATTCATCTTTCAAATACGCAATATGATCTTCATAAATTGCATCTTGCATATAATCTTGTATAGTTTTATTTTCTAAAACCTGCAAGAAAACTTCACTCAAACTCACATCACACTGTAATAAATTTAAAAGTAAACTAGAGTTTTTACTCGCTTTAAAATCAGAAAAAATTTGAACTATAAAACCCTTCTCTATAAGACTTTTAAGATCTTTTAAATGATCTAAATACTCATATTCATCATTTTTAAAAACTTCACTAAGAAGACTATAAACATTCATACTCACACTAGCTTGTAGATAATTTTTACACAAGTGCTTTAGTATTAAAATTTCATCTTCACTACATTGTAAGTTTTTATAAATAGTGCTTTTAAAAGTATCATTGAGAAAAAGTTTTAAATCTTTCATATTTTCCTTTATATTGGTTTTATACTGAGTTTTATTTTATTTTTTATATCACTAAAATTAATACTTTCGTCACAGACTTCGTATGAAATATCATAATTTTTGCTAGATATTTTTTGGCTAAAACCACAAGAATGGTTTTTTTTATTTTTTCCATAAAAAATTGGTTTTTTATGAATTATATCCTCTAAAAAATCTTCATAGTATGCGTTGTTAAAAAATCTTTGGTTGAATTTTTTTTTCGCATAACAAACACTGTTAATGCAAATTTGATCCGTGATTTTTAGTTCAAACAAAACCTTAGAAGCATTATAAAATTCTAACTTTGTAAGATGACTCCCCTTGTTTAAAAAACCATAATCAGCAAATTTAATTTGTGGCGTTTTTAAAACAATATAAGCACTTTGTGTATGTGTTTTATTTTTCATTGCGCATGCACCCAAAACAACACACACAAAGCCTAAAAAAATCAGTTGGTGTATTTTTTTCATTTAAGATTTTTAAAACTAAGATTAAGCTCTAAATTGAGTTCTTTTACTATTTTCATTACATTTTGCAAATCATCAATTTGTTTTCCAACTACGCGAATTTCATTACCTCTGATACTCGAAGTTACTTTTAGCTTGCTATCTTTAATGGCTTTATTGATTTTTTTAGCACTATCTGTATCAATAGCATCGTTAACTTTTAAATTCAGTCTAAAATTAGCTCCACTTTCTCTGCTTAATTCTTTAATGCCATTAGGATTTATCCCTCTTTTGATTAACTTTGAAATCACAATATCCTTAAGCACTTCAAGCTTTGCTTCGCTAGAGCAAATAAGCTTAAATACACTTTCTTTTTCATTTAGTTCTATTTCACTTTTGATACCTTTTAAATCATATCTGCTATCAAGTTCTTTTTTGGCTTGCTCTAAAGCATTTTTTAGCTCTTGTTTATCAATTTCACCGCTAATATCAAAACTATGTTCACTTGCCATTTTCCATAAACTCCTTAAGATTATTAAATACAATTTGTATTAAATTTTGTATCGATTCTTGACTTGCCCATGCTACATGTGGGGTGATGATTAGATTTTCCTTGTTGTTTATGCTAAGCAATGGATGATCTTTGATCATAGGCTCTACTTCAAGCACATCAAGCCCTACTCTAATATTTTTCTCATTCATAACTTGTGCCAAGTCTGCTTCATTGATGATCCCACCACGCCCCACATTAATCAAAATAGCTTCATCTTTTAAAAGCAGCAATTCTTTTTTTGTCAATAAATTTTTAGTTTTGTCGTTTAAAGGTGCATGAATGCTAATCACATCACAAGTTTTCAAAAGCTCTTCAAGACTTACTCTTTCATACTCATTATTAAAATTTGCTCCAGAAGTTGAATAGTAACAAATTTTAGAACCAAACATTTGCGATACTTTAGCCACTTCTTTACCAATCACACCAAGTCCGATAATACCATGTCTTTTGCCTGTTAAAGTATGTAAAATCCTGCTAAAATCAGTAAACATCGTACTTTTTGTCCAAAATCCATCTTTGCTCCATTGATCATAATATGGAATTTGATTTAAAAAAGCAAAAAGCAAAGCAAAAGTATGACTTAATACACTTTTTGTAGAGTATCCAGCTGCGTTTTTTACCACTATGCCTTTAGAATTTGCATACTCTACATCAATATTATTAACCCCTGTGCCAAGCTGCAAAATCAACTTCAAGTTAGTTTGATCAATGACTTCTTTATCAATGATGACTTTATTGATCATCACTACTTCAGCATCAGCTATTCTTGAGATGACCTCATCTTTAGGAGTAAGCTCATAGCTTATAAATTCTCCAACACTTTTAAAATCCGATAAATCCCCTCCGCCTAATGTAGCGGCATCTAAGCATACTATTTTCATTAATCTTTTATGATATGTCCTACAAATTTAGAATAATTATCAAGCACCAAACCGCCTTTTCTAAAGCCTAGTCCACATCCTTCATACGCAAAGAAAACTCCAGCTTGATAATAATCATTTTCATTTTGGTTAAAATCTACAAATTCTTGATACACAAAACGGTTGTTTTGATAATCTCCATTTGTTTCAAAACTCACATCTCCATTAGCTTCTATAATAGAAACATTTGCCCCTTCTCTACCAAAAACAGGCTTTTTAACACATTTTTTACCAACCAATGGTTGATCACTTGTTTCTAACAATAAAGGGTGGTTTGGGTAAAGCTCCCATAAAATTTTCATAATACCCTTACTTTGGAAAAGTAAAGTGTAAGCAGGATTTAAAATAATCGCTTTTTGATTTTGCATGATTTGGGTTAAAAGCATAGCAAGCTCTCCCTCTTCTATGGCGATACTTTCCCAAGGAATAAGTTTAAAAAAGTATTCATAATTAACATCATTTTTAAATACACCCTCAGGCGAAAATTCCACCTCATCGACAAAAGAAAACTCACTTTCAAAACCTGCTTCATTGGCAATGTGTGCTAAAAGTTTTGTGGTGATCATATCCTCATCACTTCCTGCAATAGATGAGAATAATATCTTCCAGCCTTCATAATATCTTTCAAATTCACTTACATCTTCTTCTAAAGTAATAAGTCTTTTAAAATTATCTCTCAAAGCTTCATATATATTGTTAAACTGAGAACTTTCATCTAGATTGTTTTGTTTTAAAATCGCCCATTGTAAAATAGCACTTTCAAACAATGAAGTAGGAGTGTCAGCATTAAATTCTATAAGCTTTATAGGTTTTCCATCTAGTCCACCTGCTAAATCAAACCTACCATATAAATGCCAATGCACATCATTTGCCCAACTCATTTTAATAGCTTCTACAAGATTAAAAGGAATTCCAAGTTCATCAAAACGATCATTATCAATCACTTCTTGTGCTGCTGCAACAAACATATCATAAAGTTCATTTACCGCATCATAATAAGCATTTGCCTCACTTTCTTTTACACATACTAAATTAGGGTCTAAATAATCACTCCCATCTTTATCAGTATGCCATGAAAAACCCATTTGATCCAAGTAAGATTTTTCTAAAGGATTTACTTTTAAAAAATTCATTTTTCCACCTTACCTTAAGATCCAAATGAGCTAGAAGAGCTTGAAGTCGCCTTAGAACCACCGCCGAAAAAACCAGATTTTTTAGCGCTAGATCCCGAAGTAGCACTTGTACTTGCTTTGTTAAAGCTATTAACACTTCTTTGATAAGCACTTTGATTAGAAAATGCTCCTCTTTGTTGGTTGGCAAAGTTTTGATTGTTAAAAAGCTTTGATCCTATCCAACTTCCCAAAATAGCTCCCGCTGCACTTGCAAGCAATGTTTCGCCCAAAGAAAGTCCACCACTACTCATTTGAGCATTGTTTGGGTTGGTTAAATTTGAAGTACCATTGTCTATTTTAGCAGCTTCTTCTTGGATTAGTTTGTCCATTTCTTCTTTAGTTAAAACTCTTTCTTGGCCATCAAGCTGCTTTAAAACCACTCTTGTTTCATCACTTGGAAACTGATCTTTGATTTTGTATTGATTTGGTGCGGTTTCTTCGATGATAACAAAAGCACCTTGAGTGTTAGCTGCTTGGCTTAAAGCATTATTTGAATCATTTGTATTACTACTACACGCACTTAAAGCACCTGCACTTATAGCAGCAATACCACTGATCATACTAAGCTTAAGTATAGTTTTAATGTGTTTCATAATCTTTCCTATAATTTATAAGTTTAACTTAATAAGATTTTAACAAAAAAAGTATTAATAAAAATTAATTGACTTGATTTATCATCAACAAGCAATTTTGAATCAAAATAAAAACAGCAAAAGCAAAAAAGATACAAGCACTAGTATAATCAACTAACTTTAAATTCTTTTCATATAAACGCATCATAAAAGCTTTGGAGAATAACAAAGCAACCAAAGAAAAATAAACAATCGTTTCTAAAACTAAAATAAGTACCAAAACAAGCACCATCCATTGCATTTGTGCAAAATTAAAATTCGCAAACACACTCGCAAAATAAAAAATCACCTTAGGATTAGATAAGTTTGTAATAACTCCGCTTAAAAATGGAGTAATAGTTGTATTTTGTTTTTTTATACTGCCATTTTTCGCATTTTTATAAATCACATAAGATAAATATAAAAGATAAAACGCTCCAAAGCTAGATAAAACAACTTGCAAAAATGGAAATTGATGAAAAATTACACTTAGGCCAAGTATGGAAAGTATGATCCAAACACTCATTGCTAAACTTACACCCAAGCTAGCTTTTAAAGCACTTTTTATCCCTTCTCTTAAAGCATAAGAGCTTATTAAGAAAAAATCAGGTCCTGGTAAAATAAGTCCAAAAAAATGAATAATTAAAGCCCAAAGAAACATCAGCTAAATGTAGAAAAGCCGATTACTCGGCTTTTGTTGGTATTAGAGTCTTGACTCGTAGCGTCTAAGCATATAAAGTCTTTTAAGCATTTTTTTGCGAGCTGAAATTTTTTGTTTTTTACGAATTTCAGTCATAGGCTCAAAAAATCTTCTAGCGCGAACTTCAGTAACAACTAGATTTCTATCTACTTGTTTTTTGAATTTTCTATACGCTTCATCAAAAGACTCATTAGGATGTACCTTAATTCCTGGCACGACCCTCACCACCTTTCTTTAATAAAATTAAAGAAGCGATTATACCATAAAATCACTTGAAAATAAAGTTTATTTTTGTAATAATTATATAAATAAAAATTAAATATAAAATTACAAACAACGACAAAGTTTGGTTTAATTTTTCTAGTACTACAATTAAAAAAACATTTTTTAAGGAAATATAATGAGTGCTTGTATCACAAACTATACCAAAAAAAGATATATTGCTTATATTATATCGATGGTTATTTTTATAGCCTTACCTTTTATCAAAATCAACGGCAATCATTTTTTCTTGCTAAGTTTTGACCATAAAAAACTTAATTTATTTTTTATCGCTTTTGATACCCAAGAACTTTACCTAATGCCTTTTGTTATTATAGGAATGTTTTTGACTATACTTTTTGTCACGACTTTAGCAGGAAGAATTTGGTGTGCTTGGACCTGTCCTCAAACCATAGCTAGAGTGATTTACAGGGATTTGCTACAAACTAAAATTTTTAAAATTCACAAAAGCACTGCAAATAAACAAAAACAAGCCGATGGTTTTTTGATACAAAAAACCTTAAGTGTTGTGATTTTTTATCTTTTTTCTTTGTTAATGATGAGTGCGTTTTTGTGGTATTTTGTTCCGCCTGAAGATTTCTTTGTTTATATCCAAAACCCTAGTGAGCATTTACTGCTTTTAGGAATTTTATTATGTGCTTCTTTGGCTTTTACCTTTGATATAGTGTATTTAGGGGAAAAATTTTGTGTTTATGTGTGTCCTTATGCAAGAATACAATCTGTAATGTTTGATAACAACACTGTTCAGGTTATTTATGATGATAAAAGAGGTGGGGTTATTTATGATGGGCATACTAAACTTTATAAAAAACCACCACAAGGTGAATGCATAGGCTGTGAAGCCTGTGTAAAAATTTGTCCTGCTCATATAGACATTCGTGCTGGTATGCAACTTGAATGCATTAACTGTCTTGAATGTGCTGATGCATGCTCTAAAGTCCAAGCTAAATTTGATCGCCCTAGTTTGATCAACTGGACAAGTGCAAAGGCAATCGAAACAAGAGAAAAAGTTAAATACTTTAGATTTAGAACTATTGGATATTTAGTAGTATTATGTGGGGTTTTCATCGCCTTGGTTTTAATGGGTAGTAAAAAAGAAAACATGCTTTTAAATATCAATCGTTCTAGTGAATTGTATCAAGTAAGAAAAACTCACAATGGAGAATTATTGATCACAAATGCTTATGTGTTTTTATTTCAAAATACTGACAACAAAACCCATGAGTATTATTTTGATGTAAAATTACAAGGCATTGATGATGGTTTAGAGATCGTAAGACCTAAAAAATCTTTCACACTCAAAGCAGGAGAAAAAAACAAACATATTGTGGTATTAAAAGCTACCAAAAAACTAGCTGATAATAACAGAAAAGATACGATCATACCTTTAACCATAAAAGCCTATGCGGTTGATGATAAAAATATCGCCGTTACAAGAGAAAGTAATTTCGTGTATCCTAAAAATTCAATTTTAGAGCAAAAAAACTAAAATGAAAAAACTTTCTATGAAATCTCAAGCTAGACTTGAAAAAATCAAACAAATTGCTGCGGAGTCATTTTTAAAAAATGGCTACGAAGCTACTAATCTTAAAGATATTATCAAGCAAGCAGGTGGCTCCTTTTCCTGTGTGTATGAACATTTTAAAAGCAAAGAAGGTTTATTTGAAGCTGTTTTAAATGATTTTGCAGAAAATCATTTTCTTGCGATATTGAAAAAAAATATGCAAGTTTCTGCTAATGCTGATTTGGAAGAATTTTTATACCAATTTGCAAAAGCTTATATAGGAATTTTCAACGATAGCAAAACCATCGCCATCGTAAGGCTTTTATACTCTGAAATATATAATGATAAATTTGATTTTGGAAAATGGTTTAAAGAAGGCAACCGAAAAGATGTTGAATATGTCCTTCAAAAAAGATTAAAAGAAGAAAACTCTCGTCTAGCTGAAAATGCTGAATTTTTAAGCTATACTTTTTGCGCAATGCTTAGAGGAACTTTTTTTATGCAAAGCACCTTTGAAAATAAAATCCTTATGAATAAAAAAGAGCAAGAATTACACGCTAAAAAGATTGTAAAGCTATTTACACAAGGACTTATTAATTTTAGTTAACTATAGCTTGATACAATATTAAAGATATAATTTTGTAATACAAATTACTTTTTTGTTTAGCTAATCAAATAACTTAAGGAAAACAATGAAAACAAAACTTTTAACTCTAGCTTGTGCTTCATTAATTTTTGTAGCATGCTCGGATGAGAAAAATGTGCAGGTGAAACAACTTCCTCCTCAACCTGTTAGTATTATGACAATGCAAAGTGCTAACTTACCTTTAGAATTTAGCTATCCTGCTAGATTAAGCACGGAATTAGATGTAATCATCAAGCCAAAGGTAAGCGGTGAAATCAAAGCAAAATACTTCAAAAGCGGTCAAGCTGTAAAAAAAGGCGATAAGCTTTTTCTTATAGAGCCTGATAAATACAGAACAAATGTTGACATGGCATATGGTGAAGCTTTAGTCGCTAGAGCAAATTTTACTGATGCGGAAAAAAACTTTAAAAGAGATCAAATTTTAATAGAAAAAAACGCCATCTCACAAAAAGAATTTGACGCAAGTTTAGCTAAATACAACTCAACCAAAGCCAACCTAAAAAGCGCTGAAGCAAAGCTTGCTAGCGCAAGATTAGATCTTAAATACACTACAGTAAGCGCTCCTTTTGATGGAGTTTTAGGCGATGCTTTAATGGATGTGGGTGATTATGTAAATGCTTCTGCTACGGAGTTGGTGCGTATTACTAATATCAATCCTATATTTGCAGACTTTTACATCTCTGATGTAGATAAAATCAATATGAATAAAAATGTCCAAAGCGGTAATTGGCAGCTAGAAAACATCCAAGTGCAAGCCAATGTTGGTGGTGAGCTATTTAACGGTAAATTATATTTTATAGATAGCGTAATAGATACACGCAGTGGTGGTGTAAAAGCAAAAGCAATCTTTGATAACAACAACTCAAGCTTAATGCCTGGATCTTTTTCTAATGTCCATGTAAGTGGTTTTGTCCAAAAAGATGGATTTGAAATTCCTCAAGTTGCTCTTTTACAAGATGATAGCTCTACTTATGTTTATACTTTAGTTGATGGAAAAGTGGCAAAAACTGTTGTGAATGTTATCTATCAAACTTCTGACAAAGCCATTATCGATAAGGGGTTAAAAAATGGAGATAAAGTTATCTTAAATAATTTCAAAAAAATTCGCCCTGGTGCAAGTGTTAGCGTAATGGAGAATAAATAATGTTTTCTAAATTTTTTATAGAAAGGCCTGTATTTGCCTCCGTTGTCGCTATCATTATTTCTTTAACGGGTATTATAGGACTTTACTCACTTCCTGTTGAACAATACCCTTCTTTAACACCTCCTGTTGTAAAAGTAAGTGCTAATTATTCTGGTGCTGATGCACAAACAGTGGCACAAACAGTGGCTATCCCTCTTGAAGATGCGATCAATGGGGTTGAAAATATGATTTATATGGAATCAACCTCAAGCTCTTCAGGCGACATGAGTTTAAGTGTGTATTTTGATATCGGAACCGATCCTGATCAAGCAACAGTTGATGTTAATAACAGAATTTCAGCTGTAACTGCTAAATTACCTGAAGATGTTAAAAAAACAGGTGTTAGCGTAAGAAAAACCGGATCTAGTATCTTAGAAGTTGCTACTTTATACTCTCCTGATGGCTCTATGGATTCACTTGAAGTATACAACTATGCTGCTTTAAATATTTTAGATGATCTTGCTAGGGTTCCAGGTGTTGGTAATGCTGTAGCAATTGGTTCTAGAAACTATTCTATGAGAATTTGGTTAAATCCTGATTTGTTAAATAAATACCAAGTTACTACAACCGATGTTATCGCTGCGATCAATGAACAAAACGCACAATATGCTACCGGTAAAATAGGACAAGAACCTGTTGCAGAAAAATCTCCTTATGTGTATTCTGTTATTATGCATGGAAGATTAAAAAGCACCAAAGAATTTGAAAACATCATCATAAGAGCTAATAGCGATGGTTCGTTTTTAAGAGTTAAAGATGTTGCTGAAGTTTCTTTAGGGTCAAGAGAATACACTTTCAAAGGTAGATTAAACGGAAATGACGCTACACCTATATTGATTTTCTTGCAAACTGGAGCAAACGCGGTTAACACTGCTAAATTAGTAAAAGCCAAATTTGAAGAACTTTCAAAAAACTTCCCTGAAGGCTTAGCTTACAAAGTTCCTTATGATACGACTATTTTTATTAAAGCTTCTATTGAAGAAGTGGTAAAAACTTTCTTTGAAGCATTGATCTTAGTTGTTATCGTAATGTATTTGTTCTTAAAAAATTTCCGCTCTACTATCATACCAATGATCGCTGTGCCAGTATCTATTTTAGGGACTTTTGCCGGATTATATGTCTTAGGTTTTAGTATTAACTTGCTTACACTTTTTGCTTTAGTACTTGCCATTGGTATTGTCGTAGATGATGCCATCATTGTGGTTGAAAACATCGACAGGATCATGCATGAAGATCCAAACATTAGCATTAAAGATGCAGCGATTAAAGCGATGGATGAGGTTGCTGCACCGGTTGTTTCGATCGTTCTTGTATTGTGTGCAGTATTTATACCTGTTTCGTTTATATCGGGTTTTGTGGGAGAAATTCAAAGACAATTTGCTATTACCCTTGCGATATCTGTTATCATTTCAGGTTTTGTAGCTTTAACACTCACACCTTCTTTATGTGCTATTTTCTTAAAAAGAAATGAAGGTCAGCCGTTTTATTTGGTAAAAAGATTTAATGATATTTTTGATTGGTCAACTAAGGTTTTTGGTGCTGGGGTTGCTTATATCTTAAAAAGAACTATACGTTTTGTGATTATTTATTGTATCTTTTTAGTTGGTCTTTATGGTCTTTTTAAACTCGTGCCTCACTCACTTGTACCACCTGAAGATCAAGGTAACTTTTTAACCGTTGTAAATTTACCTGCAGCTTCTTCACTTAATAGAACCACCCAAGCTATGGATGGAATGAGTGAAGAAATCAGAAAAAATGAAAATGTAACTGACATTGTTGGACTAATAGGGTATGATTTATTTACCGGTTCTTTAAAAGAAAACTCTGGCGCAATGTTTGTCAACTTAAAAGATTGGGGTGATAGAGATGTAAGTAGCTTTGATATGGTGCATTCTTACAACCAAAACTACTTCTTAAATCCAAACTTCCAAACTTTCTTTGTAAATCCACCGCCAATTCAAGGCTTAAGTTTAACCGGTGGTTTTGAAATGTATGCGCAAAATCGTGGCGGTAAAAGCTATGATGAAATTCAAGCTGATGTAAATAAACTAGTAGAAGCGGCCAATAAACGTCCGGAATTATCCAACGTAAGAACAACGCTAGATACCAATTTCCCTCAGTTAAAACTAGAAATAGATCGCGATAAAGTAAAACTTTATGGTTTGAATTTAGCAGATGTATTTAGCACGCTTAATGCCACCATAGGAACTTATTATGTAAATGATTTTTCTATGCTTGGAAAAAATTATCGTGTTAATATCAGCGCCATAGGAGATTTTAGAAATACTCAAAATGCATTAAAAAACATCTATGTAAGATCAAAAGATGGATCAATGATAGCTCTAGATAGCGTTTTAACGCTTCATAGAGGAGTTGGGCCTGATGATGTAAAACGTTTTAATATGTTCCCATCAGCACTAGTACAAGGTGATCCTGCGCCAGGATATACCTCAGGACAAGCAATCGATGCTATTGCACAAGTTGCAAAAGAAACTTTGAGCGAAGATTATTCTATCGCTTGGTCAGGTTCTGCTTATCAAGAAGTTACTAGCAGTGGTGCAGGACAAATCGCATTTATTCTAGGACTTTTGTTTGTGTTTTTAATCTTAGCAGCTCAGTATGAAAGATGGCTCATGCCTTTAGCAGTTATCACAGCTGTGCCTTTTGCGGTATTTGGATCGTTATTGTTTGTATATTTTAGAGGATTAGAAAATGATATATATTTTCAAACGGGACTTTTATTGCTCATAGGACTTTCTGCTAAAAATGCGATTTTGATCGTTGAGTTTGCAATGGAAGAACATCTTAAAAAAGGAAAAAGTATTTTTGAAGCATCTGTCAGTGCAGCGAAGTTAAGATTTAGACCTATTGTTATGACTTCTTTGGCATTTATTTGCGGTATTTTGCCACTTTACTTTGCTTATGGTGCAGGAAGTGCAAGCCGCCATGCAATAGGTACTGGTATCATCGGTGGTATGATAGCAGCTTCTACCATTGCTATTTTCTTTGTGCCTTTATTTTTCTATATACTAGAAAGTTTTAACAAATGGCTTGATGAAAAAAGAGGAAAAACTCATGCGTAAATTAATGATATTTGCAAGCTGCTTTTTAATAGCAGGTTGCAGTTTAAAACCTAATTTAGAAATTAAAGATATTAACTATACTAAAAGTTTAGATCAAAACATAAGTATCAACAAACAATGGTGGAAAGCTTTTAATGATACTTATTTAAATGCTTTAGTAGACCAGGCTTTAAAAAACAACAATGATTTGCAAATTACATATATTAATTTGCAAAAAGCCTATGAAACTTTAGGCATTGCTAGAAGTGAATTGTTGCCAAAACTAGATGCAAGTGCAGGTGGAGCAAGAGCAAAAACTAGCATTAATGCACCAAGTAACAAAAGCAATGATTTTGTTTATGGAAATGACTTCAACATGGGCTTAAATTTAAGCTACGAAATCGATCTATGGGGCAAATACAGAGATACTTACAGCGCTTCAAAAGCTAAACTACAAGCAAGTGAGTTTGACTATGAAAGCGCAAGATTAAGCTTGATCTCCAATGTAGCAAAGACCTACTTTAACCTAGCTAGTTTAAGTGAGCAAACCAAAATTCTAGAAGAAACTGCACAAAGTTATCAAAAAACCTATGAGCTAAAACTCGAACACTATAAAATCGGTGTCATTAGCGAATACGAACTTAATAAATTTAAAGCAGAACTTGAAAATTCAAGAATTTTACTAACCAATGCTAGAATTCAAAAAGAAGCTTACACTAAAGCTTTGAAAATTTTAACTTCGAACAACATTGATGATATACTTTATAATAGTATCGAATACAAGCAAGTAGGAAAATACGAACTTAGCATACCTGAAGGTATAGGTAGTGAAATTTTACTACAAAGACCTGATATCCAAGCTAGTTTAAAAACCCTTGAGGAAAAAAACTATCTTGTTGGAGTAGCTAGAACTGCATTTTTACCAAATCTTTCTTTAACAGGACTTTTAGGTTTTCAAAGTAATGATTTAGATCTTTTAGTCAAACATGGTAGCAATACATGGAATGTGGCTGGAAATTTTGCAATGCCTATTTTCCACTGGGGTGAAATCGCAAATAACGTCAACATCGCAAAACTTACCAAAGATGAAGCATTTTTACAATACGAAAATACACTAAAAACAGCCTTTGGAGAAATAAGACTTGCTTTATTTAATCGCCAAAGTTATTATGAAAATGAGCAAAATTACAAGAATTTATTTTTAGCACAAAGCAAAATTTATGATATTGCTAGTTTAAGATATGAAGCAGGTGCGATTAACTTGTCTGATTTTTTACAAGATCAAAGAGCGTATTTAAATGCTAAACTTTCTTATACTAACTCATCTTATGAACTTGCAAATTCCATTGTAGATGTTATGAAAGCTTTTGGTGGAGGATTTAACGCCAAAGAAGAGTCAAAAGAAAACATCAAAGCTATGGAAGAAAATTTAAAAGAAAACTTTTATAACAACTGAGCCTTTAAGGCTTAGTTGTTTTTGAGCTATTATCATCTACGATATAATGACAATATTACATTAATAAAAATCTAAGGCACAAACTAGTTTATGTTTGCAAAATTGCATAAAATCATCAATGCATTTGAATTTGAATTCTTTGATTAGAGTTGTTATTGCCCCTATCTTTTGGACTATTATGTTCAAAACGATAATACATACTACCTGAAACATTAACATCTTGAAAAATTTCATCTAAAGGGGCAGAATTTGCCACACTCATTAAACCCATCAAAAGCACAAAAAAAGTAATAAAAATATGTTTCATCACAAAGCCTTTATAAAATTTATGATACAATTATAGTCTTTTTAAATAACTACAAAATGAAAATTTAGGAAAAATATGAATTTTTTACAAAACCTAGCTCTTTCTTACTCACACAAAGCTATGCAAAAATCTTTAGAAAATGGCTTTGATGTTAAACTTTTAAAAGAAGGGCAAGAAAAAAAAGTAAATCCCAAAAAATCATATATGCTTTATGCGCATATACCATTTTGTCATACTTTTTGTCCATATTGTAGTTTTCATAAGTATTATTATAACGAAGACTTAGCAAAAAGATATTTTGAAAGTTTAAGAGAAGAAATCAAACAAATCAAAGACAAAGGATTTGATTTTACTTCTATGTATGTAGGTGGTGGCACTACTTTAATCAACGAAGAAGAACTCGCTAAAACCTTAGAGCTTTGCAAAAAATTATTTAACATCAAAGAAATTTCTTGCGAAACCGATCCAAATCATATTGACCCAAAAAAATTAGAAATGTTTAAAGGGCTGATAGATCGCTTAAGCTGTGGTATACAAAGCTTTGATGATGATACCTTAAAAAAAGTAGCAAGATACCATAAATTTGGCTCTAGCAAAGAACTTCAAGAAAAGCTTTCTAAGGCCATAGGAGTGCTTCCTATCATGAGTATTGATTTGATTTTTAATTTTCCTTCCCAAACTAAGGAACAATTACTCAATGATTTAGAAATAGCCAAAAGCCTAAAACCTCAACAAATCACAACCTACCCTCTAATGAAGTCAAACCTCACAAAAGATAACATTGCAAAAACTCTAGGAGTAAGTTTTAAAGATAATGAGTTTGAATTTTATAAAATCATTATAGATTTTTTCAAAGATTATGAAAGAAATAATGCATGGTCATTTTCTTTAGAAAAAAGCAACTTTAACGATGAGTATGTAAGCAGCCACCATGAATATTTGGGTGTAGGAAGTGGGGCTTTTAGCTTTTTAGATGGAGAACTTTTGATCAATGCTTTTAATTTAAATGATTATTCTAAACTCATCAAAGAAAAGCAAAATGCTAATATCGCTAAAGCTAATTTTAGCAGAAAAGAAATCATCAAGTATGTCTTTTTAACCGAAATGTTTGCCGGTAAAATCGAGATCGATAAATTTAATAAAACCTTAGAATGCAACCTAGAAAAAGATCTTTTTATAGAGCTTTTAGGTCTTAAACTAAGCAAAGCTATAAAAAAAGAAAACAACACTTTATACACAAGTGAATTTGGGCGTTATTTATTTATGGTTTTGATGAAAGATTTTTATACGGGTATGGATTTAGTGCGTGCAGTTTTTAGAGATGATAAACGCTTACAAGATAAAGAACGCATTAACATCATGCAAGAAAATGTCGATCCGCTTGATTTTAAAAGTATGGAGTTTAAAGGGTAAAAGCCTTAAAAGGCTTTTACTAAAATGGTCTTATTATCATCATGATAGCAATGATGATAAACAACACCGTTGGTACTTCATTGTATGCTCTAAAGAATTTTCCACTTCTTTGACATTTATCATTTTGAAGTTGTTTTAAATAATAATAATTTTGCACATGATAAATGATCAAAAGCAATGCACAGGTTAATTTAGCATGCATAAAACCTGAACCAACCATCAAAGCTTTATTAGCATGAAGCATTAAACTACCCGTGATCAAAGTCACCACCATCGCAGGAGTTTGAATGTAAAAATACAATTTTCTTTCTTGAATTTTTACTACATCTACAAAGCCTTTATTGTCTTTATGTTCGACATGATAGACAAAAAGTCTTGGCAAATAAAACAAACCCGCCATCCACGAAACAAAAGCTAAATAATGCACCATTTTAATCCACAAATACCAGTCAGTTAAAAAATCTAACATGATTGTTTTTCTCCTTTTTTATTAAAGATTTCTTTGATTAAAATTAAGACCACGCTAATATTTATCATCACATCAGCGAAGTTAAATACAGCAAATTCAAACCACTTATGCCAAAACACAAAATCCACCACACCTATATGCACAAAGCGATCAAGTAAATTTGAGCATCCAGCAGAAAGCATGATCGCAAAAGCGATTAAATGGGTTTTTAAAAATTCTTTTTGGTAAAGCAAATACACCGATAAAGCTAGTATAAAAACAAGTTGTATGTATTTTAAATACTCTCCTAAAAAGGCAAACATCGAAAAAGCCACACCTGTATTGTAGGTTAAAACCAAGTCAAAAAATTCGCCCTTATATTCAAGTCCTTGTAAAAATACATACTTGCTTGCTTGATCTAGTATAAAAACCAAAGCAAAAACAAAACAAAATTTTAAAGACAAATTTTTATGCATTCAATGCTTTCATAAAAAAGCCTTCTACGACTTTCATTTCTTTTTCTAAAAGCTTAATGTCTTTTGCCTCTAGCAATAAGCGTATCAAATTTTCTGTACCTGAATATCTAAACAAACTAGAAATTCCTTTTTTTTCTAAATCTTTTTTCAACTCTTCCAAGCCTGCAAGTTTACTTAAGTCTTTTTTCTCTGAAATTTTTAGATTATGTAAAAGTTGAGGGTAAGGCTTGACTTGATTTAAAATTTCACTCGCGCTTTTTTTCTCACTTAACATCAAAGCGCTAAATTGCAACGCCGCTACTAAACCATCTCCGGTCTTAGCATAGTCGCTAAAAATGATGTGTCCACTTTGCTCCCCGCCAAAATTTCCGCCACATTCTTTGAGCTTTTCAAGCACATATTTATCGCCCACATTGCAAGTTTCATGCGTGATTTTATGTTTAGCTAAAAACTCTTTTAAAGCACCATTACTCATGATCGTGCTTACTACGCTTGATTTTAATCTGCCTTGTTTTTTCAAAAACAAAGCTAAAACACCTAAAAGACTGTCTCCATGAGCCACTTCACCTTTTTCATCTACAACGACCAAACGATCCGCATCTCCATCAAAAGCAAAGCCCACATCTGCTCTAAATTTCTTTACTTCTAAAGCTAAATTTAAAGGGTGTAACGCACCGCAATTTTCATTGATATTTAAACCATTTGGCTTATCATTGATCACAATCACATCTGCGCCAAGCTCTTTAAAAACCGTAGGTGCAACCTTATAAGAAGCCCCATGAGCCACATCTAGCACAACACGCAAAGACTTTAAAGTCAACTCTTTAGGAAAAGAATTTTTTATAGAAACAATATATCTTCCTATCACATCATCAATTCTTTTTGCTTGACCAATTTGTGATTTTGTTGTTCTTGCTTCTTCAATGAGTTTGTCATTAAAATAAATTTCTTCTATTTTTGCTTCTGCTTGTTCATCAAGTTTATTTCCATGTGCATCAAAAAATTTAATACCATTATCATAGTAAGGATTATGCGAAGCTGATATCATGATCCCCGCATCACAACGCATATCTTCAGTTAAAAACGCAATGGCAGGTGTTGGCATAGGACCTATTTCTATCACATTATAACCTATCGAAGTAAGTCCTGAAACGATAGCATTTTCTATCATATAGCCACTTCTTCTTGTGTCTTTTCCAACTAAGATATTGTTTGTAATAGCCTTATCTTTAAAGTAAATTCCAGCAGCCATAGCTAAACGCATCGCCAAAAACGAATCCAAAAATTCACCCGCTTTACCGCGTACTCCATCTGTTCCAAAAAGTTTCATTTGTTAACCTTTGATTTTAAGTAGTGCAATTATAGAAAAAAAAGTTAAGCAATGCATAAATGCAAAAATTTTATAAACATTAGTTAGCAATAAAAATATATAATTTTTTAAAATTTCACATAAGGAAAATAAATGAAGAAAATTATCGCGGGTGTTGTGGTAGTGGTTTTGCTACTTGTAGCGTTTTTCGCAACAACTTTTTATATCAACTCTATCAATGAAAAAATCTTTGCTCAAATGAGTCAAAACACTGATTATTACAATGTTGAAGATGTAAATTATACCAAAGGCTTTTTAAATTCTAAAGGTAGCTTCCTAGCCCAGCTTAATGACTTGCCTTATACTTTTAAAGTAAACGTAGATTTCTCAAACAACTTCTTTGCAAGTAACAATGCTGTTATTTCTGTCTTAAATGAAAATGAAGATTTAAAAAATATCTTCCCAAATGAAGAAATTTTTAAAATTCTAGTTAGCGCAAAAGGCGATGATATAGCGATAAATGCAAAAATTAATGATATTAACTTTACGCATGATAATGCACAATTAATCATCAACAACACTGCTTTTAAAATCACAGCAACAACTGAATCTGTAAAGCATATGCAACTTGATTTGGGTTATATTTTAGTAAAACAGCTTTCACACGATGAAAAACTAGAAATTCAAAATATGCAAATTTCTGAATTTCCTTTAGCTAAATTAAGCTTTAGTGATATCTTCACTCCTAGCAGAAATAGCGAACAAAACATAAGCATTGATAAGATCAGCTTTAAAAGCCATAGCATTTTTGATCTTGATAAGTTAAAAGTTTTTGCAAGAACCGCACCTAATGCACAAAGTGATTATGATAGTGTTTTAAAACTTGATCTTGCTAAATTTAACCTAGAAGATGAGGAAAACCTAGCCTTAAATAACATCAAACTAGAACTAAATCTCAACAATCTTTCAAAAAAAGCTTATGATAGTTTATTGCAAAATTCAAATATGGATATTTTCTCTATGATGGTTTTAACAAGTCAATTTTTAAAAGCAAATCCTGAAATCATCTTAAACAACCTTAGTTTTGATAAAGATGGTAAAAAATTTGATGCGAATGGACAAGCCATTTTCACAGAAAACAACATCAAATCACAATTTCACGCAAATACTGAAATTCTTCCAAGCCAAATTTGGTCTATTTTTGGAGACTTTGATAATTATTTTGTAGATAAAAATGGCACTTATATGCTTGATTTTATCTATGATGATACTAACAAAAGCGATGTTACTACCATTATCAATGGTGAAAGACTTACCATAAATCCACAATGACAAATTTAAGTTTAACTTTTCGTCCTAAAACTTTAGATGAGGTTTTAGGACAAGAAAATTTAGTAGAAATTTTTAAAAAATTCATACAAGTTTCAAAGCTTCCTCATAGTGTATTTTTTGGCCCAGCAGGTTGTGGAAAGACTTCTTTTGCAAGAGCGATAGCGTATGAATACAAACTCGACTTTTATGAGTTTGATGGAGGGAATTTTAAACTTGAAGAGCTTAGAAAAATACTAACTAAATATGAAAATTCTTTATATAAACCTTTGATCTTTATCGATGAGGTGCATAGGCTTTCAAAAACCCAACAAGAAATGCTTTTGATCCCTTTGGAAAATCAAAAATGCCTTTTCATAGGTGCAAGCACTGAAAACCCCTACTTTACTTTAACTTCAGGTATAAGAAGCAGAAGTATGCTTTTTGAATTTAAAGGTTTAGAGTATAAAGACTTAGAAAAACTTGCCACAAAGGTACAAGAAAAATTCCAATGCAAAATCGATGATGATGCCAAAGACTTTTTGATCACTTCTAGTGCAAATGATGCAAGAAGTTTTTTAAATTTATGTGAGTTTGCTTTGGCTTTAGATAGCACTCATATCACACTTGAAACTTTGAAAAAATTAAGAGCAAATGTTTTAAGCGATGGTACTTCAAGCAAAGACACACACTATAGACTAGCTAGTTCTATGATAAAAAGCTTAAGAGGAAGTGATGTAGATGCGAGTTTGTATTATCTTGCGAGGTTGATCGATGGGGGCGAAAGTGCGGATTTTATCGCTAGAAGATTAGTGATATTTGCAAGTGAAGATATCTCAAATGCAAACCCACAAGCACTTAACCTAGCCACAAGCACACTCATAGCAGTAAAAAACATAGGCTATCCTGAAGCTAGGATCATCTTGGCACAATGTGTGGTGTTTTTAGCAAGTTCGCCTAAGTCAAACTCAAGCTATCTTGCTATAAATGAAGCACTAAATTATGTACAAAACAACCCTGCATTAAAAATACTCCCTTATCTTGATAATAACAACCCACAAAGAAAAAACTACCTTTACCCGCATGATTTTGGGGGTTGGGTTAAACAAAGATATCTAGAAAAAGATTTGAAATTTTATCATAGCAAAGGCATAGGTTTTGAAGCACAGCTAGACTTATGGCTAAATGATATGAAAAGAGTTAAAAAGTGATTTTAAGCACAATGTAAAAATATTTTTATATAATTTTCATTTTTAAGGTTCCGTAGCTCAGTTGGTAGAGCACCACCTTGACATGGTGGTGGTCGTTGGTTCAAGTCCAATCGGAGCCACCATTTTTTATTTCTTTCGATTTTAAAAGCATTCATATAAAAATATTCCATAAATATTTCTATAAAACACAAGAAAAAGGTGGAAAGAAAAAAATTTAAGATATTATAATTAATCTTAATTTTATAGTTCTTTAAGTAAAACTATTTGCTCATACTCAAGAACTATCACATGCTAATAAAAATAAAAATCAAAATAACCTACCCTACTTTTTACCTTTCATATATTCAACAAACATTTCTTCATTTATATTTTCTTCAACCACTCCATTTTCACATTTCCATATTTTCCAATTATTATCAATTTTCACGGGAAGGTAAAAAATATACCCTGTTTTTTCACTTGCATAAATATAAGCTTCTTTTAGTTTTTCAATTTTTTCTTTATATGAAGTCTCATCTATATTTGAAGAACTACTTTTATTTACACTTTTTACTTCAAAAATATGAATTTTATTTTGCTTATCTTTAAAGATAAAGTCGGGATAACTTGTATGTTTTCTTGTGTGATAATAATCAAATTTAATATTTGATTTATCTATGAAATTCTTACCAAATAAAGAAACTTCTACATTATTAATTTTTATTTTTTTGCAACATATATCTTTTAAATTAGCAAGGATTGTAAACCACTCCTCTTCAGCTTCACTATCAAATTGAAATCTACTTCCTTTACTTTCCCATATCCAATCAGTAAATATAACTGAACTTCCATTGCTATCAAAAAAACTATAAATATCATCTCTTAATTGAACTTCAACTACATCTCCATATTTTTCATAATCTTCAACAACAGAACTTACCTTATTGCTGATATTATCTAAATTAGCATTAAACACAAACCATTTATTAAAATCTGTAACAAAATCTCTTTGCTTTTCTTTTACTTTATCACTACAAGATTGAAATTTTTTATAAGCTTTAAAAATAGACTCATTATAGTATTCTATATCATTGTTAATACAATCTGATATATCTATATCATCTAAAGCAACCTCTCTAAGAACAGTGATTTTAAATGGAGCAAATTCTTTAATTATTTCGTTTTCAAATAAACCTTTATTAATTTCACCCTTTAATTTCACTTTTGTGCGTTTATTTTGATCTTCTTTAGGTTTTATACCATAAACATAAGCTGTGCTAAAAATTTCTTGAGTATTTTTATCTAATTTTTCAAAATATGTTAAACAAGGATTACGCCTTATACGCCCAATAACTTGCTCATCAAGTTGTTTAGATTGTGAATTTCTAACTTGATAAAGCATACAAGCTCTAGGCATATCAAAGCCTTCTGTTATAACCATTTTAAAGATTACAACATCAATAGGAAAATCATTTTGTTTAACATAGTTTTGCCACAGGCTTTTATTTTTTACTTTTTCTAATCTACTATTACTTTCATAGCCATTTTCTTTTTCTACAAAACATACCCATTTTAAATCTTTTTCTTTCAAAACTTTTTTGATGATTTCCATTTCATATTCTGCATTATTTTGATTAGAAATTTGTATTATAAAAGCAGGAACTATCCCTTCTTTATTATAAACTTCTTTAATGCTTTTAAATTTATCTAAAGCTTTGCTTAATCCACTTTCTAAATCTTCTTCATCTTCTATATATTCTACTTTTTTAATCAAATTTGCATTAACAGCGTCATTTTCTGATATACAAACATCAAATTGATCGTTTTTGGGAGTAGCTGAAAAATTAATAACTTGAGTAAAATAATTTGATAACTCATTTAGCAGATTTGTAGCTATATGGCTTTCATCTCTTATTAAAATTATTTTTTTACCTAGATTTTTGCAAGTTTCTAAAAATACTAATAAGCTTTTTTCTTTACTAATTCTACTTGCTTTAGTATATTGTGAAGTAGGCAAAACAAACACATTATGATTTATATCAATATATAGACTATATTCTGTATTTTTTGTATTTTCTGCACCACTGCTAATGTAAAAAGGGTTTAATTTTGTAAAAGTATTTAAAGATAAATTTGCAAAACTTTCAAAATTTTGTCCTGCTAATTTTCCTTTAGAAAGAGTAGAAACTATAAAGATAAAATCATCATCAATTTCTAGCATTTTATTCATCAAGCTTGCCATCATGTATGTTTTACCACTTCCAGTGGGTGCTTTTAAGGTGATATTTTCTTTCCCTTGTATAGCTAAATTAAACAAGGAATTTACAGCTTCATTTTGTAGTTCTATAATTTCTTGTTTCATCATTCACCTTCTATTTTTCTGCAAGTTAGCTCAAATTCTTTACATATCCATTCTATTTTATCATGGATATTTTCAAAATCTTTTCCATAAAGTTTTTCATCTATTTTTTCAAAAACTGAATGATCGCTTGAAGCAATACTTTGAATTTCACTAACTTCTAAGCTATCTCCATAAGGAGTATTTTTTTCTAACCATTTAAAATCTTTACTTTCATCATAACATTCTCCGCTCATGATTCTTTTTAAACGCTTTGAAGTAACATCTAGGGCAATTCCATTTGGATTTAAATCTGTTATTTCATTATTAGTAACTAAAATAAATTGTCTATTACCACCATCTTGTTTGTTTAATTCCAAAACAGCATGTCCTGTAGTTCCACTGCCTGCAAAGAAGTCTAGAATAATATCATTATGATTTGTGTTTGCAATAGAAATTAAATCTTTTATAAAAAAAGATGCTTTTGGATAATCAAATTTCTTTTCTTTAAAAATTTCTTTAAGCTCCTTATTACTATTAGCATTAGCATACTTTGGACTATAAAAAGTTGTTTTTGCTCTTTTTGAGGGCAAATCACCGAGTTGAGGTCTTTGTTTTTTATATAAACTATAACTTTCGCCAACCTTTTTTACTATAACTTCATCTTTATCTTTTATAAATTTATCTTTACTCCAATACCAGCTCATTTCTTTACCATCTGTTAAAGGAATAAGCTTGTGCCAATTGTTATTTTGCTCCTCTAATGAAATTTCTAATGTTTGTTTATTTATCCAAATAGGGAAAAACAAATTAGGACGAGCCTCTCTAGGAGCGTTTATACCTGTTGCCTTTAATGATCCTCCAAGCTTCCAATATCCCAAATCATCAATTTGCCAATCACTACTATCTTCATCATCTAACGGTAAAACTCCAACTTCAAAATAATCCTTATTTTTAGCATAAAATAAACAGTGTTCTTGTGTTTCAATCATTCCGCTTGAATTATCATTTCCATTGAGATTATTAACCACAGAAAGCATATATAAAAAATTTCCCTCACCAAAAACTTCATCAAACAAACATTTAACATAAGCTTGATTTCTATCATCAATACTACAAAAAATAACACCATCATCTTTTAAAAGTTGTCTTGCTAGTATTAATCTTGGATAAAGCATAGAAAGCAAATTATCTCTTGTGATTGCATTGTTGTAATTAGTTTGTGCAAATACACCTAAATGATCTTTGCCATAAGGCGGATCTATATAAATTACTTTAATTTTGTTTTTGTAGTTAATTAAAAGATTTAAAAGAGCAGGATAATTATCGCCTATTATAAGTTTATGAGTAATTCCACCTTGATCAAAACTAAGATTCTCATTCTTTTTTAAATATCTTATTGTTTGTCCTCCATTTTTCTCCAAACGCACATCAAAATGAAAACCTGTTCTTTTATAAGTCATACCTAAAGCTGATATTTTCAAAACTTCTGTTTTATTTTCTGCATTATCGATAAGTTTTATTAGAAAATCTGCATTTTCTTTTTCTAATATACCATTGCTTGCACGATCTAAAATTTTTATTTTTTCTTCTTCTTTTAATTCTTGTAAGCTTTGCAATTCATTTCTTTCCATTTTACGCCTTTCTTAAATTATTATCTAATAAATTACTATTCATTTGTTGAGCAAAATCATGATATTTATTTTGTAAAATTATAATAAAAATACATAATATAATTATTTAAAATATTTTTAGATATACATAAAAATTACAAATCATAAATTAAAAAATAATCTCAAAAAATCATTTTTTTCTATGAGCTTCGCAGGGAATATTTGTTATTACCAAAAATTTTCACTTAGTTTTTATATTTGCAAGACAAAATATTTAATGCTTGTAATTAAAAATCAAAAAGAAATACTATAATTTCTAATTAGCTAAAATATAATAAAAATTTTAAGAATGTCAGATCTAGTGACTTTAGTACTAGCACAAATTCAAAAAATAAACACAATGTTTAACATGATCTATGAAAATGCAAAATGATATCTAGGTAGTTTTACTAAACTACCTATTTTTACATATATTTTAATAAATTCGTAAAATCTTGAATTTCTTTTTCTTGATCTAAGATGATTTTTTTAGCGATTTCTCTTATAGTTTCATCTTTAGAGTAAAATAAAATTTGTTTTGAAGCATCTACCGCACCTTGATGGTGTGCTATCATCGCTTCTAGAAAGTCTTTATTGATGTTTTTACTTTCTTTAACTGAACTCATTAAAATCATCATTTTTTGCATGAGTTCTTTTTCTTCTTGGACAAATTTTTTATAAGTTTCCTCATCGATTTGAGTTTTTGTGTAAAGATTTTCATTTAAAATTTCTTGAAATTCTTGGATTTCTTTTTCTTGAACTTTGATGATATTTTGAGCGATTTTTTTCATCTCTTCGCTTTTAGTATGCTCTAACAAAAGCTTTGATGAGTCAATCGCACCTTGATGGTGTGGGATCATATTAGCTAAAAAATCTCTTTCTATATCATTGCTTTGCACTAAAGGGTTTTTCATCATCGCTTCGTGCATACTCATCATGATTTGTGCTGATACACTTTCAGAAGATCCATGGTGAGCATGATGAGAATTAGAAGCAAGCAAAGAACTCGCTAAAACCAAACTTGAAACCATAATTTTAAATTTCATTTTTTTCCTTAACTTTATATTTTAAAAACAAAAATATATAAAAATATCCCAAACTAAAATTAACCAAAAAATTCAATTTTTTTTTGTTATAATTTATATAAAAATATCACAAGGATGGAAAATGCTTAAAGAACTACTTGAAATAAAAAAAGAAATGGAACCTATAATTCATGATTGTTCAGTAAAAATTCAAGTAGCCGCAAGAGAAGTGATCGTAAGAAAAAGAGAATATGAAATTTATGGTCCTATGATCGATAGAGTATACCTTGATAATGCAATTTATATTAAAATTTTTGGTAGTGGGCGTGATACTAAAAGCACTAAAGTAGATATCAAAAATGGACTTTATATGGTGTATGTAGCTCCTGATAAACCAACCAACCAAGAAATCATGAATAAACTAAAAATTGCATTCGAAAGCATTGATAACAAATTCATTTCAAGAATTTTAGAACTAAACCGAAGAATGAAAGAAGTGATCAATAAAACCCAAGCTACTCTAGCAAAAGCATCTAATATGAATGTTTTAATAGAAACAAACATCGGCGAAGCAAGTGCGGCACATAAATTTGTAATAACTATAAAATACCTCAAAGACAATCAAAAACTAGAACTAAAAAATTCAAAATCAGCTGGTAGCTTTAGAGATACTAAAAATCACATCAACCTAGTAGTAGAAAAAAGCACTGATTCAGCTGTATGTGAAAAACTACTCCATGATGTAGAAGTTTATTTCATAGGTAGCGGAAAATAAAATCACTTTTTCACTCTCAAATTTGCTAAATGTGTCAAAGCCACTGCGATAGCATCTGTGATATCAAGTGGCTTGATATCTTTTGAAATTCCAAGCAATCTTTTTACCATAAAAGCTACTTGTTCCTTAGTAGCTTTTGCTTTACCTGTTACCGTTTTTTTAACTTGTAAAGGCGTATACTCTGCAAATTCTCCATGAGTTTGTAGAATTTTTAAACTCAAAGCACCACGAAATTGAGCTAATTTTAACACTGTTTTTGGATTATAAGCAAAAAATATATCTTCGATCGCTACCTCATCAAACTGATGATTTTTAAAGATCAGATCAAGTCCTTCGCATAATTCTGTGATTTGATACTGCAAATCATTAGGCTTGATTTTAATAAGCCCTGCTTCTATGAGTTGATTTTTATTATTAATCCTTTCTACGATAGCGTATCCACAATACCTAGAACCAGGATCTATCCCTAACACCTTCAAACTTTTTCACCTTTTTATTCACATGCATGTGAAATTTAAATTTTTATGTGAATAATTTTAACCATTTTTTATAAAAAATAAGCTAGAATTTTAAGTTTTACACCATAATTTTAAGAAAAATAATGAATATAAAAGATTTTTTACTTGAATTTAAAACAGAAATTAGCAACAACGAATACAATACTTACATTTCTCACTTGCAATTTAGTGAAAAATTAAGTAAAAATAATATCTTAGTATTTATCGCACCAAATCATTTTTTGGCTAAATTTATACAAACAAAATATGCACAAAAATTAGCTTATTTTTATGAAGTAAAAACAGGTATTAATCCTCAGATTAAAATCACAACAAGCGACCAAAAAATAGAAAAAAATCATCATTTTTCTATGGATATTTCACAGATTAAATTCCAAAGTACTATTTTAAATCCTTCTTTTACTTTTGAAAGTTTTGTTGTGGGAGATTCTAATCAATTTGCCTATGCAACTTGCAAAGCCATAACCGATAAAAGCAAACTCGGAAAATTATACAATCCTATTTTTATCTATGGTCCTACAGGGCTTGGAAAAACTCACTTGCTTCAAGCAGTTGGAAATATATGCTTAGACAATGGTTATAAAGTAATTTATGCAACAAGTGATAATTTTATCAATGATTTTACCATGCATTTAAATAACAAAACCATGAGTAAATTCCACGAAAAATACAAAAATTGTGATGTTTTACTCATCGATGATGTACAGTTTTTAGGTAAAACAGATAAAATTCAAGAGGAATTTTTCTTTACTTTTAATGAGATCAAAGAAAAATTTGGGCAAATCATCATGACAAGTGATAATCCCCCAAATATGCTAAAAGGCATAACAGAACGCTTAAAAAGTCGTTTCGCAAATGGAATCATCGCAGATATCACACCTCCACAGCTTGATACAAAAATCGCAATTATTAAGAAAAAATGTGAATTCAATGCTATTTATCTTAAACCTGAAGTCATAAGCTATATCGCTACTTCAATGGGAGATAATATCCGAGAAATCGAAGGTATGATCACTAACTTAAATGCTCAAGCAAGACTTTTTAACCAAGAAATCACTTTAGAAATCGTCAAAAGCTTTATGAAAGATCATATCAAAGAAACAAAAGAAAACATCAGTGTTGAAGATATACTTGCTGATGTTTCAAAAAGCTATAATCTCAAGCCAAATGATATAAAATCAAACAAAAAAACACAAAATATCGTTATGGCAAGAAGGGTTGTGATATTTTTAGCAAGAGAGCTTACAACTATGTCTATGCCTCAACTAGCAAGATTTTTTAACATGAAAGATCACACGGCCATTTCACATAATATTAAAAAAATTCAAGAGCTAATGAGTGAAAATGAAAATCTAAAAGCCATAGTAGATGAACTAAGAAATAAAATTTTGACAAAAATAAAAAGTGCCATGTGAATAAAAGTGAAAAATAAAAAATTTTATTCTATGAGTAAAATTTCTATAAAAAAAGGCTTTTAAAAAGCATTTCACATTTTCACATTGCTTATTATTATGATAAAATAAATTTAAAAAACAAAGGAAGTAAAAATGAAAATTAGCATTAACAAAAATACTTTAGAATCCGCTATAGTTTTAACTAACTCTTATGTAGATAAAAAAGACTCAAGCAATATTGCTTCTCACTTACTTTTTGAAGTAGTTGAAGATAAATTAATCATCAGAGCAAGTGATTATGAAATAGGGATTAATTATAAAATCAAAAAAATCAAAGTAGAAAGTGCTGGTTTTGCAACTGCTAATGCTAAAAGTATTTTAGATATCATTAAAAGCTTAAATAATGAAGATGTAGTTTTAGAAACCATAGAAAATTTCCTTTTCGTTAGACAAAAAGGAACTAAATACAAACTTCCTATGTTTAACTATGATGATTTTCCAAATTTCCCAAGCACTGAAGGAAAAGATAAATTTGACATTGATTCAAGTGATTTAAGTAGATCTTTGAAAAAAATCCTACCTGCAGTTGATACTAATAATCCAAAGTATTCTTTAAATGGTGCATTACTTGATATAAAAACTACTCATATTAGCTTTGTAGGTACAGATACAAAACGTCTTGCTATCTTTACACTAAATAAAACAAATGAAAAAGAATTTAACCTTTGCATTCCTAAAAAAGCCATTTTAGAAATGCAAAAAATCTTTTTTGAAAAAATTGAAATTTATTATGATGAAAATATATTGATTGCAAAAAATGATAATTTTGAATTTTTCACAAAACTTATCAATGATAAATTTCCTGATTATGAAAGAGTAATTCCAAAAAATATCTCAAAAGAATTTGTTTTTAAAACAGAAGATTTTATGGACGCATTGAAAAAAATCAATGTAATTACTGAAAAAATGAAACTTAATTTCCATAAAGATAAACTTGTATTTGAAGGTATTAGTTTAGATAATATGGAAGCAAAAACTGAACTTGAAATGGAATTAAACATAGATGAAGAATTTAATCTTTGCATTAAAAACAAATTCATCACTGACTTTTTAAATTCTATCGAAAGTGAAACATTTAAACTTAGTATAAATGAGCCTCATATGGCATTTTTAGTTTCAAGTGAAGAATTACAAACTGTGATTATGCCAATTATTTTATAAGGATAATATATGCAAGAAAATCAAAATTACGGCGCAGGAAATATTAAAGTTTTAAAAGGCTTAGAAGCTGTTAGAAAACGCCCTGGTATGTACATAGGTGATACCAATATAGGCGGTCTTCATCATATGATCTATGAAGTTGTGGATAATTCTATCGATGAAGCTATGGCTGGATTTTGTGATACGATTAATGTAGAAATCACTACTGAAGGTTCTTGTATAGTAAGTGATAATGGTCGTGGTATTCCTGTGGGAATTCACCCTACTGAAAATATCCCTACTTTAACTGTAGTTTTAACCGTGCTTCATGCAGGTGGAAAATTTGATAAAGATACTTATAAAGTTTCAGGTGGTTTGCACGGGGTTGGTGTGAGCGTTGTAAATGCTTTATCAAAAAAATTAGTTGCTACAGTGCATAGAGATGGAGAAATTTACCGACAAGAATTTTCAGAAGGTAAAGTTACAAGTGATTTTGAAACTATAGGCAAAAGTAAAAAAACAGGTACGATTATAGAATTTTGGCCTGATGATCAAATTTTTGAAGTGACTGATTTTGATTATGAAATTTTAGCAAAAAGATTTCGTGAACTTGCGTATTTAAATCCAAAGATTACTATTAATTTTAAAGATAACCGCGTAGGAAAAGCAGAAAGTTTTCATTTTGAAGGTGGTATAAGTCAGTTTGTTACAGATTTAAATAAAAAACAAGCTTTAACTAAGGCAATATTTTTCAATGTAGATGAAGAAGATGTAAATGTTGAAGTAGCATTGCTTTATAATGATAGTTACAGTGAAAATTTACTTTCTTTTGTGAATAACATCAAAACTCCAGATGGTGGAACACACGAAGCTGGTTTTAGAATGGGTTTAACTCGTGTTATTAGTAATTATATTGAAGCTAATGCTAGTGCTAGAGAAAAAGATTCTAAAATCACAGGAGATGATGTAAGAGAAGGTTTGATAGCAGTAGTAAGCGTTAAAGTACCTGAACCACAGTTTGAAGGGCAAACTAAAGGAAAATTAGGTTCAAGTTATGTTAGACCTATAGTTTCTAAAGCTTCTTTTGAATATTTAACAAAATATTTTGAAGAAAATCCTATCGAAGCAAAAGCTATCATGAATAAAGCTTTAATGGCAGCTCGTGGTAGAGAGGCAGCTAAAAAAGCTAGAGAATTAACAAGAAAAAAAGAAAGTTCAAGTGTAGGGACTTTACCAGGTAAATTAGCTGATTGTCAAAGCAAAGATCCAAGCGAAAGCGAAATTTATTTAGTTGAGGGTGATAGTGCGGGAGGTTCTGCAAAACAAGGTAGAGAAAGAACTTTCCAAGCGATTTTACCTTTAAGAGGTAAAATACTCAACGTAGAAAAAGCAAGACTTGATAAAATTTTAAAATCAGAACAAATTCAAAATATGATCACAGCTTTTGGTTGTGGGATCGGCGATGAGTTTGATATAGAAAAATTAAGATATCATAAAATCATCATCATGACCGATGCTGATGTTGATGGTTCTCATATACAAACTTTACTTTTAACATTCTTTTTCCGTTTTATGAATGATCTTGTGGCAAATGGACATATTTATTTAGCTCAACCTCCTTTATACCGCTACAAAAAAGGTCAGAAAAAAGAAATTTATCTAAAAGATGAAAAAGCTTTAAATGATTATTTGATTGAAACAGGTATAGAGAGTTCTACTTATGAAGGTATAGGCTTGAATGATTTAAAAGATTTTCTAAAAATCGTTGCAGCTTATAGAAGTGTTTTAAAAGAATTAGAAAAAAGATTTAATGTGATTTCAGTGATTAGGTATTTGATAGAAAATCCTGATTATATTAAAGCTTCTAATGAAGAATTATTTAAAGTCATAAAAGAATTTTTAGAAAAGCAAAATCATAACATCTTAAATTCATACATCAATGAAAATGAAATTCGTGTCTATGTACAAACTGAAAATGGCTTAGAAGAACTTATCATCAATGATGATTTATTTGCTAATCCTTTATATGAAGAGGCAAATTATATTTATCAAAAAATCAAAGATAGAGATTTAAAATTTGATAAAGATATTTTAGAAATTTTAGATGAAGTTGAAAAAAATGCTAAAAAAGGTGCTTATATACAACGTTATAAAGGTCTTGGTGAGATGAATCCTGAACAACTTTGGGAAACAACTATGGATCCAAGTAATCGTCGTTTATTAAAAATCACCATAGAAGATGCTCAAAGAGCAAATGATACTTTTAATCTTTTCATGGGTGATGATGTAGAACCACGCCGTGAGTATATACAAGCTCATGCTAAAGATGTTAAACATTTAGATGTTTGATCTTTTATTTTAAATGAGAGAGCAAGGTTTATCAAAAAAGCCTTGCTCAAAGACTTTTGAAATTTTTCAAAGAATATATCTAAAATTATATTTTTTGTCTTTAAAATTTAAATCCTTATAACACTAAACTTACTTTTTAAAAATCTAAAAAAGATTGTAAAAACCAAATGTAAAAAGCTTGAGATTTTTTGTATAATTTGATTTTATAACTTAGGAGATTTAGTATGAAATATGGTGAAAAAGAGATTAAAGAATTTAGTGTAGAAAATATGGAAGTTTGGCCAAATGATGCTAAAAATGACTATGTGATTAAAATCACTTTACCTGAATTTATGTGTTGTTGTCCACGTAGTGGGTATCCTGATTTTGCTACAATTTACTTAGAATATATTCCAAATAAATTAGTAGTAGAACTTAAAGCAATCAAACTTTATATCAATACCTTTATGTATAGAAATGTTTCACATGAAGCAAGTATCAATGAAATTTATAACACTTTAAAAGAAAAACTTGATCCAAAATGGATAAAAGTGGTAGGCGATTTTAACCCTCGTGGTAATGTTCATACTGTGATTGAATGCAGATCTGATCTAGTAGTGCCTAAGTGATTTTTAAGATCAAATAGATCTTAAAAATCAATATTATATTAATCTTAAAAATATAAAAATTAAATTACTTTACTTTTAGAAACACTTCAATATAAATAAGACTATTTTTATATTATTTTATATAAAAATATTTTAAAATCTTTTCGAAAAATTTATATTTGAAGGACAACATATGCAAGATCATTTAGATCAAAATCAACATTCTCAAGAAGATCGTAGAGGATTTTTAAAAAATTTAGGCATTACACTTTTAGGAGCTAGTGCATTAGCAAATGTTTCTTTGGATAATTATTTTTTAGGAAGCAAAGTTCTTGCTAAGGAATTAGATAGTTTTAAAATCGATGGTAAAAAAGATGTGATTTACCATGGAGAAAGACCTTTAACAGCTGAAACACAAATTTATGCTTTAGACTCTGACTTTACAAAGCCTGAAAATTTCTTTGTTAGAAATAATGGTATTCCACCTGAAATGGATGAGATAAAAGAAAAAATGAAAAAAGGCTGGACACTTGAAATTGGTGGTGAAAGTGTAAAAAATGCAAAAACTTATACTCTAGATGAATTAAAGAAAAAATTTAAACATTATACTTATGCTTTAACTTTAGAATGTGGTGGTAATGGAAGAGGTGAAGTTATACCTAGTACTAAAGGAACTCAATGGGGATTTGGTGCAGTTGCTTGTGGTAGATGGACTGGGGTAAGATTAAAAGATATTTTAGAAGATTGCGGTGTTAAAGATGATGCTGTTTATATAGGTTATTATGGAATAGACAAAAAATTAAATGGCGAAGATGCTTCTCCTATTAGTAGAGGTGTGCCTATTAAAAAAGCTATGCAAGATGAAACATTGATTGCTTGGGCTTATGAAGGTAAAGATATACCTTGGGTTAATGGTTATCCACTTCGTTTAGTTTGTGGAGGTTATCCTGCAAGTGCAAGTGGTAAGTGGTTATCAAAAATTGTTGTAAGAAATAAAGTCCATGATGGTGAAAAAATGGAAACTTCTTATAAAATTCCTGTAAATCCTGTAAAACCTGGTGATTTTACAAGCAAAGGTGAAATGAAAATAATAGAATCTATGCCTGTAAAATCTATCATAACAAATATCAAAAACAACGATAAAGTAAAAGCAAATAAAAAATTTGAAGTTAGAGGAAAAGCTTGGGCCGGTGAGCTTGAAGTTAATGAAGTTTATGTAAGTAATGATTATGGCGTGACTTGGGTTAAAGCAAAAGTTGAAAAACCTTTAAATCGTCTTGCATGGCAAAAATGGAAAGCACAAATTTCAATTCCTACTAAAGGGTATTATGAAATTTGGGCAAGAGCAGTTGATAATAAAGGCAATAGCCAACCTATGGTTTTGGCACAGTGGAATCCTAATGGTTATTTAAATAATGCTTGTCATAGAGTAAATGTTTTTGGAGTATGATATGGCTAAAAAAATTATTTTACTTTTATGTGTAGGATTTTCTTTTCTTTTTGCTAATGCACAGTATAAAATCAATCCTGATACGGGATTGATTGTAGATGAAAATTCACCTTTAGTAGAAGCACATTGTCTTGCTTGTCATGGATCAGGCTTGATAACAAATATGCGTGCAAGTAGAGAAGCTTGGCTTGCTGCTATTAGATGGATGCAAGCTTCTGAAGGTTTATGGGAAATTCCTGCTGATGATGAAGAAAGAATTTTAAATTATCTTACAAAATATTATGGAGAAAAATACGACACTAGAAGGAGAATTCCTTTAGTTTTACTAGAAAAATAATCAAATATTTTGTATTATTATACAAATTAATGGAGGAAAACTATGAAATTAAAAATATTTTCTTTAGTTGCATGTGTTGCTTTAGCTTCAAATTTAGCTTTAGCGGATGAAAATTCTGGTTTGCTTTTAGGTGTTGATGCGGGGTGGTTTCATACTAAAGTAAAATCTGACATTGAACATAGTCAGAAAAAAAGTGTTAAATTTAATGGTGATTTAGAAGGTAATATCCCTGTTTTTGGTTTAAAAATAGGTTATCGCTTGAATGAAAATCATAGACTTTATGGCGCTTATAATTATTCAAGTGAATTAAGCGATGTTATCAATGTATCAAGATTAAAAATTGATGGAGAATTCACTACTCATAAGTTTTTACTTGGTTATGATTTTACTCCAAAAATCTTTGAAAAAACTAGAGCGGTTTTAGGATTATATGGCGGATATGCAAGAACAGATATGACTTTAAAAACAAGTCTTTTATCTATTTCACAAGACTTTGATGGTTATACTTATGGAGCAAAAATTGGTGCTTTATATGAGTTAAATCAAGCAAATGAAATAGAATTTGGTTTTAAAGCTGAACAAACTCATTATAATACAAGAAATTTCTACCAAAGCACTGTAGGTTCAAACTTTTACGATCCTAAACAAACAAATTACGGTTTATATCTAGGATATACTTATAAATTTTAAGGAGAATCCATGCCAAAAGATGCAAATGGAACTGAGCTGAATGCAGGTGATAGTGTAAGTGTTGTTAAAGATTTAAAAGTAAAAGGTGCAAGCACTACTTTAAAACGTGGTACTACTATAAAAAATATTAAATTAACAAACAAAGACACTGAAATCGAAGCTAAAGTAGATAAATTTGGTGTGATTGTTTTGAAAACTGAATTTCTTAAAAAAATATAAGTAAAAAATTCCCAATTAGCTTTGGGAATTTTCTTCTTGATAAACACAATGTTTAAAAATAAATTGATGTTCCTCAGGCAAGTTTTCAAATAAAGCATTTGCGAGTTGTCTTATCTCCCAAAGAGCTGATTTTGAGCTTCTTAAACTAATAAAATTTTGCAAACTTCTTGCATTAATTGTTAAGGTTAATTCGGTCTTATAGCTTTCTGGTAAGCAGTATTTTGCTATATCTAAGCTAATGCTATTTTGTAAAATCAAACGCAGATTTTCTAAAGCTTTAATGCTTGCATTATCTACCACTTCATTTCCGGTTAAAACTAAATATCTTTTAGCATTTTCAAAATCATTTTCTTTAAATTCACCTTCATTTCTTAGTTCTTTTAAAGTATATCTTGTGCTTTTTACACTAGGACTAGTGTGACGGTGTCTTGCGACTTCTTGTAAACATGCTCTTGAAATACCTTGTATATAAAAAGTATAGTTTAAGTGTTCTAAGGTTGAAGCATGTTTGAATTTATTTCCCACACGATCAATTAATTCTTTATCTTTTTCACCACCACAATCACCTTTGTCAAAACTTTGCCAACATGTCCTTGTTGCGTGAGAACATACAGAAAGTGGAGTATGATTTAATAATGTGATTTTCATTCAAAAATTCCTTCAAAAATAATTTAATTTTACACAAATGTTTATAAAAATAAAATTTTTTATTCGTTATAATTTCAAAAAAAGAAATTAAGGTTATTTTATGAAATTAAAACAAACTAAATATATTTTTGTAACTGGTGGCGTTTTAAGTTCTTTAGGAAAAGGTATAGCAGCAGCTTCTATAGCTACGATTTTAAAAAATTCAGGTTTAAAAGTTAGTATTTTAAAAGCAGATCCTTATATCAATGTTGATCCTGGTACAATGAGTCCTTTAGAGCATGGGGAAGTTTTTGTTACAGATGATGGAGCTGAAACGGATTTAGACTTAGGACATTATGAGAGATTTTTAAATGAAAGCTTATCTCAGGATAACAACTTCACTACAGGAAGAGTTTATCAAAGTGTTATCGAAAAAGAAAGAAGAGGAGATTATTTAGGAAAAACTATACAAGTGATCCCTCATATCGTTGATGAAATAAAAGATCGTATCAAAAATGCTGGCATTGATAAAGATGTTTTAATCGTAGAAATAGGTGGCACAGTAGGAGATATAGAAGGTTTACCTTTTTTAGAAGCTATTAGAGCTTTAAAACTTGAAGTGGGTAAATATAATGCTATTAATATCCATTTGACTTTAGTACCATTTATTAAAGCAGCAGGAGAACTTAAAACAAAACCAACTCAACATAGCGTTGGAGAATTACGCCGTATAGGTATAAGTCCTGATATGATTATTTGTAGAAGTGAAAAGTCTTTAGATAGAGAATTAAAAGATAAAATCGCAATTTCATGTGGAGTTGAAAAAAACTGTGTTATAGAAAGTGTAGATGCAGCTAGTATTTATCAAATTCCACTTAATTTCTTAAAGCAAGATATTTTAAATTCCATAGCGAATTTATTAGATCTTCAAAATTTAAAGCCAAATATGAACGAATGGGATTCTTTAGTAAAAAGAGTGATCGCTCCAAGTAATGAACTTAGTATAGCTTTTGTAGGAAAGTATGTAGATTTAAAAGAAAGTTATAAAAGCTTAACTGAAGCGATTATCCATGCAGGTGCGGCACTTGATGCAAAAGTAAATTTAAAATGGATTGATAGTGAAAAATTAGAAAGCACAAATGTAGAAGAAAGCTTTAAAGATGTTAGCGGGATCTTAGTAGCAGGTGGTTTTGGTTACCGTGGGGTAGAAGGTAAAATTAAAGCCATTCAATACGCAAGAGAAAATAAAATTCCATTTTTAGGAATTTGTTTAGGTATGCAGCTTTCTTTAGTGGAATTTGCACGCAATGTTTTAAAACTTGAAGATGCTAATTCAAGTGAATTTGATAAAGAATGTAAAAATCCTATCATTTTTTTAATTGATGAATTTATTGATTCAAATGGTAAAAAACAAATTAGAACAAGCAAAACACCACTTGGTGGGACTATGCGTCTTGGAGCTTATGAGTGTCATATTAAACCAAATACACTTTTAAGTAAGGTTTATGATAATCAAAAAAGCGTCAAAGAACGTCATCGTCACCGCTATGAAGCAAATCCAAAATATAAAGAAATGTTTGAAAAAAATGGACTTATCATTAGTGGAGAAAATGAAGGTTTGGTTGAAGCTGTGGAACTTAAAGATCATCCATTTTTCTTAGCAGTACAGTTTCACCCAGAGTTCACTTCGCGTTTAGTTAGGGTCAATCCTGCTATTTTTTCTTTTATTAAAGCGTCTTTAGAAAGTCATGCTAAATAAAGCTAAAATAAAAGAAATTTTACAACAACGCTTTGTCAATGATACCCATGTAAAGCTTTGTGATTTACCTATGCCATCTTGCTTAAAAGATGTCTATAAAGGTGCATTGCGTATTAAAGAAGCAATTGAAAAAAATCAAAAGCTTGCTATTGTTGGGGATTATGATGTAGATGGGGTTATTTCTTGTGTCATTTTGTCCGAATTTTTTGATGATATCGGATATGATTATGTGGTAAAAATTCCAAATCGTTTTAAAGATGGATATGGTTTAAATGAAGAAATTATCAATGAACTTGATGGAGTGGATTTAATCATCACTGTAGATAATGGCATAGCAGCATTTGAAGCAGCAGAGCTTTGTCAAAAAAAAGGGATTGATTTAATCATTACTGATCATCATATGCCTCCTGCTACTTTACCAAAAGCTTATGCGATCATTAACCCTAAACAACAAGATTGTGATTTTCCTGATATTGAAATTTGTGGTGCTCAAGTAGCTTGGTATTTAGTAGCTGCGATAAAAGAAGTATGCAAGATCAACTATAATATGTGTAAATTTATCGAACTTTTATCGATTGCAATTATTGCAGATATGATGGAGCTTAGAGACTTAAATAGAGCCTTAGTTCGAAAAGGTATAGAGTATATTAACGATTCAAAGCGTGTTGCATTTAAAGCGATTAAGCAGTATTTTGGCAAGGATAAATTTGAGCTTGATAATATTAGTTTTTTAATTGCACCTTTGATTAATAGTGCAGGTAGAATGGATGATGCGATTATTTCTTATAAATTTTTGCATTCTAAGAATATCCAAGAGGTTATGGGGTATTTAGAACAAATTATTGCTTATAATAATAGCCGTAAAGATGAAGAAAGAGAGCTTTTTAAGCAGTGTTTAGAACAAGTTGATGAAAATGATCCTGTGATTATTGTTAATGGCCAAAATTGGCATGAAGGGGTTTTAGGTATAGTTGCAAGCCGTCTAGCAAAACATTTTAATAAACCAGCTTTTGTTTTTTCAGAATGCGATCAAAAAGCAAAAGCTAGTGTAAGAAGCGTAGGTAAAATAGATATTTTAAATGTTATAGAACAGGCTAAAGAATGGGTTTTAAGTTATGGTGGACACAAAGGAGCAGCGGGAGTTTTAGTCGAGCTTGAAAAATTTGGTGTTTTTAAAAATAAGCTTTATGAAATTTGCCAGAGTATCCCTAAAGATGACTTTTACAATGCAGATGAGGTTTTAGGTAGTATTGATCCTAATGAGGTGGATTTTGAACTTTTGGAGATATTAGAATTTTTTGAACCTTTTGGACACAAAAATCCAAGACCTTATTTTAAATTTGATAAGCTTTTTGTAAAAAATAAAAAAAGATTAGGTAAAGAGGAAAATCATATTAAACTCATTTTAACTCAAGGCAATAAAACCTTAGAAGCTTTATTTTTTAACTTTGATTATGAACCACAAATTGGAGAAAATATTGATTTTATAGCTAGTATTTCTAAAAATAATTTTCGCGGATTGATTACACCGCAACTAACTATAAAAGAAATTCTTAGATAATTCATCAGCTTATTCGCATTTTAAAATATAATACAAATACTATAAAGGGGAATAATATGTTAGAAAAAATTATATTGTTATTGGTATTTTTTAATTTCTCTTTTGCTTTGAATACAAAAATTTTTGTAGGTGATACTTATATTCCTGAAAATTTTTACAAATACGATCAAGATTTTAAATCAGCTGCAAGAAAATATAACATACCAATGGCATTGCTTAAGGCTATTGCATTAACAGAAAATGCAGCTTATCGAAACAATATCATAGGAAAAAATAAAAATAAAACTCAAGACTATGGTTTAATGCAAATTAATAGCATTCACTTAAAGCGTTATGGAATTGATGAAAAAGAAATTGTCAAATCAAGTACAAACATAGACACAGCTGCAAGATTATTACATGAGATCATACAAAAGTATGGATTTAACTGGAATTCCATAGGTAGATATCATTCAGCTAATGATAAATATAAAAATATCTGGCTAAATAAAGTCATGAAAAATTTAATTGCCATAGTTTTAAAGGATAGTAAAGAACTCTTTTTAAAGGAAAAATTTAGAGCATTTAAATTAGCATCACTTTTAATTAATGTTGATAAAAAACAGTATAAAATTTTACTTGCAAGTAATGATTAAAACAAGAAAGATTATAAATTTTCTTGTTTTAAGGCTTCAGCTTGATGATAAGCGATTAATGGCTCAATGATTTCATCAAAAAGTCCACCTTCTAAAATTGCATCAAGTCTATATAAAGTTAGATTAATTCTATGATCACTAATTCTATTTTGTGGAAAATTATAAGTGCGTATGCGTTCGCTTCTATCGCCACTTCCAACTTGTGATTTTCTTGCCTCACTTTCTTTGGCTAAGCGTTCTTGTTCTTGCATTTCAAAAAGTCTCGCTTTTAAGACTTTCATTGCACTTTCTTTGTTTTTATGCTGGCTTTTTCCATCTTGGTTTACTACAACTATACCTGTTGGAATGTGAGTAATTCTTACTGCACTATCTGTGGTATTTACGCTTTGTCCACCATGACCGCTACTACGCATTACATCGATTTTTAAATCATTAGGATTGATTTGAATTTCAACATCATCTACTTCTGGCATAATGGCAACAGTTATAGCTGAAGTATGAACTCTGCCTTGAGATTCTGTTTCAGGTACTCTTTGAACTCTGTGCGTTCCGCCTTCATATTTTAGCCTTGAATAAGCCCCATTTCCCTTGATAAGAATGATAATTTCTTTAAATCCACCTACGCTACCTTCGCTAGAACTAACAATTTCATACTTATAGTCACGATTTTCCGCATAGCGTATATAAGCTTTTACTAAGTCTCCAACGAACAAAGAAGCTTCATCTCCACCTGTTCCTGCACGAATTTCTAAAAAGATATTTTTATCATCATTTGGATCTTTAGGTAATAAAAGAATTTTTAATTCTTCTTCAAGTTGTGGTTTTAAAACTTCAAGATTTTTAAGTTCTTCTTTTGCAAGCTCGCCTAATTCAGCATCAGACAAAAGAAGTTTGTTTTCTTCTATATCATCTAAAGTTTTTAGATATTCTTGTGCTTTTTCTACTATGGGTTCTAAATTCTTTTGCTCTTTGGATAGAGCCGTCATTTTAGAAATATCATTAGAGATATTAACATCGCTAAGAAGAGTGTTTAACTCATCAAAGCGTGCTAAAAAAGGTTTGAGTTTATCAGCTAACATTAAATTATGCTAATTTATTTACCAATAATGCCAATCTGCTAACACGGCGTGATGCAGTTTGTTTTTTCAAAAATCCACGACTTACCATAGCGTGAATGCTTTTATTAGCTACTTTCAACGCATTTTGTGCAGCTTCTTTATCATTGTTTGCTGCTGCTTCACGAACCGCTTTTGTAATGTTTTTTAATCTTGTTCTATAAAATCTATTTCTTTCAGTTCTTTTGATAGTTTGTCTTGCTCTTTTTTCAGCAGATTTATGGTTTGCCATAATTTTCCTTTTTTATATAAATTAAATTGCTAATTATACAAGATTAAAATTAAATTTTAATTAATTTAAGTAATTTTAAAGTATCAATTAATCATATTCATAGCTTTTACTAAGCAAGATTTTTGATCTTGACATTTGCTTTCTAATTTTTCTGCAAGAGTTTCTTCATGTGTTATCGCAATAAAAACCATAATTACACTAAAAAGAGTAGTTAGAATTTTCATTAATTTTCCTTTTTTAATATTTTGAAAAATTATAAAAATTCTTTGTGGAAATAATGTGAATTTAATATTTTATATTATTTGTTTTTAAAAAATCACGCAATTTTTCATACTCGCCATTTTCTAAGTAACGATACTTTCCAGCTTTTAACATGCCAAGATCTAAGGCACCAAAAGCTACTCTTTTAAGGTCCATTACTTCTAAGTCAAAATGTCCAAAAAAGCGTCTTAGTTCTCTATTTTTACCTTCATTGATGATTACTTTTAATTTAGTATAACCTCCACTAGAACCAAAAATTTCAAAACCTAAAAATGGAGCAAAACTCATTGAAGTTATTTTGGTTTTAGCATGAGCTCCTTTTTTTTCATTTTGAATTTCTAGACCATTTTGCATAGCTTCAATGACATTTTTATCTACACTACCTTTTACTTTTAAGTAATACTCTCTTTCTAAATCACTATGCATCAGTGCATCTGCTATCACAGGAGAATCAGTGAGTAAAAGTAAACCTTCACTTGCAAAGTCAAGTCTTCCTACACTAAGCCAAGTGCTAAATTGTTTTGGCAAAGTATGATAGATGGTTTTTCTACCTCTATCATCTCTTTTGCTAACTATCTCGCCTTTTTGTTTATGGTAAATAATCACTGAAAATTGTGTTTTTTTATGGAGTTTTTTGCCATTGATGAAAACTTTATCTTCAGGATTTACGCTATCACTGAGCAAGGCTGTTTTTTTATTGATTTTTACTAAGCCTTGCTTGATTAACTCATCAGCCTCACGGCGAGAGTATTTACTATTATGTGAGATGAATTTATTAATTCTCATAGTTTTACTTTACATCACAAAAATGGTCGGTACTATGGTTGGATATTTTTTGATTTTTCTAAAAATATGCTTTCTTAGTACTTGTCTAATTTGTGCTTCTAAAACTTTTGGGTTGTCTAAAATTTCATCTTTTACATTAGGGAAAAATTGACTTAAAACATCACTCATTTCTTTTGAGAATGCTCCATCTTGTTTATCAGCCACTAAGCCATAGCTAAATACTCTTGGTTTATTGATTAGTGTTTTACTTGCTTTATCAAGCTGAGCAATGATGACAACTATACCACTATCTGCTAACTTTTGTCTATCAATGACAACATCATCTGCGATTTGTTTGTTGATTTGATTATCTACAAAAACTTTTCCTGTTTTAACTGTTTTTACACGTTTGATGTATTTTTGGCAAAGTTCTACTTGATCTCCATCGCTCATTAAGTAGATATTTCTTTCAGGTATGCCACATTTGAGTGCAGTTTCTTTATGTTTGTTGATATGATTGTATTCTCCATGCACTGGCAAGAAAAATTTAGGTTTTACTAAAGTTAACATGAGTTTTTGTTCTTCTATGCTAGCATGCCCACTTACGTGAATTTCACTAAATTCTTGATAAGCTACTTTAGCTCCTGCTTTTAAAAGATAATCAAGCACAGCAGAAACATTTGCTTCATTTCCTGGTATTGCTTTAGCTGAAATGATAACTTGATCACTAGGTTTGATTTTGATAAATTTATGCTCATCAGTAGCCATTCTATATAAAGCACTCATAGTTTCGCCTTGACTTCCTGTGGTGACAATTAACACTTCATTATCTTTGTATTTGCTGACTTCATCTGCATCAATGAAAATTTTTCTATCTAGCTTGATATAGCCAAGTTCCATAGTTGTATAGAGATTTCTTTCCATAGAACGCCCTATGACACATACCTTTCTACCATATTTTAAACCATAGCTAATAGCTTGATATACACGGTGGATATTAGAGCTAAAGGTACTCATAATCACCCTACCTTTAGTTTTAGCAAAAATTTGATCAAAAGTAGGCCCTACAGAACTTTCACTTTTTGTGTAGCCTTCTTTATATGAGTTTGTACTATCACTTAAAAGACAAAGCACGCCTTCTTCACCATAATGTGCTAAACGACTTAAATCTGTTGGATAGCCATCGATTGGTGTTTGATCTATTTTAAAATCTCCTGTGTGTATGATAGTTCCTGCTTTTGTTTTAATAGCCAAAGCTGAAGCATCAATAATAGAGTGGGTTATATGGATCCATTCTAGATCAAAATCTCCTATTTCATAGATTTGTCTTTTTGTTACAGGTCTAAACCATTTACGTTCGGCTTTTAATCCATGTTCTTCAAATTTATTTGAAATCATACCTAATGCTAAAGGTGTTGCATAGATAGGGAATTGGAATTCTTTGAAAAAATACGGCACCGCACCGATATGATCTTCATGAGCATGTGTGATGATAATAGCGCGAATTTTATTTTTAATCTTTCTTACATAATCAAAATCAGGTATGATGATATCTACCCCATGCATGGTTCCATCTGGAAAACTCATACCTATATCAACAATAATCGCATCATTATTGGTTTCAAATACAGTGATATTTCCACCAATTTCCCCCAATCCACCTAATGGGGTAATGCGAATTTTATGCTCACTTGAATTGTTGTGTTTTAAAGGGTGAAGTCTTAGTTCATGCATGATTTTATTTGCTTCGATACTTTTAGAAAGTTCTATTTGCCATTCTTCATTACCACTTAGCTTAGAAGGCAAATTTCTATTTTTTTTCTTTTTCTTTTTTTCTTCACTTGCTTCAGCTGGAGTATTTTCTACTTTAACTTCAGCATTTTGTTCTTGGTTTTGCGAATCTTTTCTTTTTCTATTTCTAAACTTATTGAATCTTTTAGGTTTAGTTTGTTCTTGAGTTTTGTTTTCTTCGCTCATAGTCTTCCTTTAAATATTCATAAATTTTAAGGTATAAATCAACGCTAATTTCATGAGCTCTTGAGGTAGAAGAGAGATTTAGTGCTTCAAATGCTTTTAAAATTTTTTCTTTTTTATTTTTAAAATTAGATATAAGTTGTTTTCTTGGATTTTGAAAACACACTCTTAGAAAATCTTTAAAAGCTTCTATATTTTCACATTGATGCTGATAATGACTTGCTTTTATCAGTTTCATTACAGCTGAAGTAACTTTTGGCGGAGGATTAAAGCTTTGTGGTTGTATATCAAAAAGCATTTGTCTTTGGCATATTAATGCACAAAGTACCCCTAAAGCCGAAAAATTACTTTCTTTTTCATTTGCACAAAATTTTTGTGCTACTTCTTTTTGCACCATTACTATAAGCCCAAGACAATTTCGATCTTCTAAGGCTTTTAAAATCAAATTTGTAGCAATATAATATGGTAAATTTGCTACTAAAAAGTACTCTTTGTCGCTTAAACTTCCTTGATCAAAAGCATCGCTTGCATTTTGATGAATAAGCTCAAAATTTCCACCTTCAATCTCATTTTGAAATTTTTTATTTAAAATAGGAATCAAATCTTTATCAATCTCATAAGCTCTAATCTTAGCTTGTGGGATTTTCAAAAGTTCTTGCGTTAAATCACCTAAGCCAGGCCCAATCTCAACTATATTTTTAGCATCTTTGGGTATGGCTTGGATGATTTTATCTACCACGCTTTTATCACATAAAAAATTTTGTCCAAAATGTTTTTTCGCTTTTATCATAAAATTTATTTTATCTAAAAAATATTAATTATAGCATTATTTTAAGTCCTAATTAGATAAAATTTGAATTATTTTTTATAAAGGTTAATTTTTGGAAAATCTTATAGTATGTGCAGGTGGTAATGAAGATTTTAAATTTGCACAAAGCATTGGTATCGGTTTAGTTCATTCTGCATTTTCTTTAGGAAAAATTCTAAGTCAAAAAAAAGTAGATAGAATAATCTTTATAGGAACATGTGGAATTTACCAAGAAGGTAAAATTTTAGATCTTTACGAAAGCTCTAATGCTGCGAATTTAGAATATGCAAATTTATTTGATAGTTTTTATACGCCTATAGCTAATGAGGTTAGATTAAATGTTTCACATGAAACTATGATTAACTCTTCAAATTATATTTGTAAAGATGAAAAAATCGCAAGAGAATTTTTTAAAAAAGGTGTGCATATTGAAAATATGGAAGCATATGCAGTGCTTTCGTGTGCAAAAATACATAAAATTGACGGGATTTGTTATTTGTGTGCGACAAATTTTTGTAACGAATTTGCACATGAGGATTTTTTAAAAAACCATCAAAAAGCAAAAGAATTATTAAAAGAATTTTTATATGATAAAAAACTTATATAGGAAAAAAATGAGTGAATTAAAAAATATATTGGATTTTACCAAAGAAGAATTAGAAAATTTGGTTCAGCCTAAATTTAGAGCAAAACAGATATTTGAATGGGTATATAAAAAATATGCAGATGATTTTTTACAAATGTCATCTTTGCCAAAAGACTTTAGAAGCCATTTACAAGAAAATTTTCATTTTTCACCTTTAAAATGTGTTAAAGAAGAAAAAAGTAAAGATGGGAGTATTAAATATCTTTTTGAACTTCTAGATGGTAAAAAGATAGAGGCTGTATTGCTTCCTATGAAAGATGAACTTGTAGATAAAGATGGTAAAATCATTAAACACGCTAGATACACAATCTGTGTTTCTTCTCAAGTGGGTTGTAAAAGTGGTTGTAGTTTTTGTCTTACTGCTAAAGGTGGTTTAAAAAGAAATTTAAGTGCAGGGGAAATAGTAGGACAAATTTTGTGGATTAAAAAACATAACAACATACCTTATGAAAGAAGAGTTAACATAGTCTATATGGGTATGGGAGAACCTTTGGATAATCTCAAAAATGTTTCTAAGGCAGTTAGAATTTTAGCAGATAATGATGCTTTGGCAATAAGTCCTAGAAGACAAACGATAAGCACTAGCGGTTTAGCAAAACAGATCAAAGAACTTGGCGAGATGAATTTGGGCGTGCTTTTGGCTATTTCACTCCATGCGGTTAATGATGAACTTAGAAGTGAATTAATGCCTATTAATAAAGCATACAATATAGCAAGCATCATGGAAGCAGTGAGAAATTTTCCTATAGATCAGCGTAAGAGAGTGATGTTTGAATATCTTTTAATTGATGGAATTAATGATAAAATAGAACATGCAAAAGAATTAGTTAAACTGCTAAATGGTATAAAAGCTAAAGTGAATTTAATACTTTTTAATCCACATGAAGGAAGTTTATACAAAAGACCAAGTGTTGAAAATGCGGTTAAATTCCAAGATTACTTAAGTGCAAAAGGTGTTACTTGTACAATAAGAGAAAGTAAAGGACTTGATATTTCAGCTGCATGCGGACAACTCAAAGAAAGGCAAAATAAACAATGACTTTACTTGATATAGCTCAACTTATTTTTATAAGTATAGTGGTGATTATAGGATTAGGTGGGATTATTTATGTTTTAAAAAATGAAGATAAGTGATTAATTGATATAATTTTTTAGTTTATCAATTACACTTGTTATAATTTTATTGATTTCATTGTGTGATAATTCGTTATATTTTTTATCAATAAAAACATAATCTTTATTATATGTTGGCCAAAATATACTATCTTTTTTAGGATATAATCCAATACTAGGAATTTTCATATTACTTGCGATATGAATTGGACCTGTACTGGGACTAATAATACATTTTGATTAGATAAGCTCAAGAAATGAAGTTGTTTTTAGTGTGAAATCTACTGTAATGCTAAAGGGATTTACAATAATGCAATTTTTGATATTGTTTTATTGGAGATAATTTTAACAATATCTTTGTTTTCATTTGATGTTTTTATAGTGGTATTAAAATTGATTTTTATGTATTTATCAAATTTTTTAGGATCTATTTTTCTAGCATAATACAGCATTCTATCTCTATCACTTCTATTTTTAAAAAATCTTTTTGTTATGCTTGTAAAGACCGTTTTACGCTTAAGAGAAAATATACTAACAAATTTTGCTTTTACAATAATACGTTTTGTATTTATTAGAAGTTTAATTAAAAAAGATTTTGCATGGAAGGATATCATATAATCTAATGAATATTTATTGATTTGATCGATAATATTTTCATCAATTTTTTCAATTAGTTCTATATGGTCAATAAAATCAAAATTTTTTTAGAATAGATTCAGTATTTTTTCTGCAAAAAACTGTTATATTTGCATGGTAAATATATTTAATTGCATATAGCATATCTAAACTTGCAACCATATCTCCGATATTACGAGGGTAAAAGTATCCAATAGAAATATTTTTTTTACAATAATCCTTCTTTTAAAAATTCATCTTTTATATTTTTTTGAGATTGTATTGAAAATTTTTGATTTTTATATATAAAATCTAAGCTAAAAGAGTGTAAAAGCAGTCTTTTAGCCCCTGTGATCTGAATTCTTTCGACTTCACTCATTTTTCCATCTAGTATTTGTTCGATTTGTATTTTTTCTAAACCATATAAAGGATCACCTAAAATTTTATGTTTCACATGAAACAAATGCAGTCGTATTTGATGTTGTCTGCCTGTTAGAGGTTTGGCTAAAACCAAACTAGCGTCTAAATTTTTAAAATACTCTAAAGTATAAAATTGCGTTAAAGCTTCTTTGCCGTTTTCACAAATTTGCATTCTAGTTTTGACTGCATCATAGTCTTTAGTTAAATCCATTTTTTTATCTACTATAAATTCTTTTTTGGTTTTTCCTTTTACTAGAGCAAGGTAGCTTTTTTGCACTAATCTTTTTTCAAACATAGTTTTTAATTCAATTTGTGCATTTTTATGTTTTGCTATGAGTAAAAGTCCACTTGTTTCTTTATCTAATCTATGTGCCACACAAGCTTTTTCACCCCATAAGTGCCAAATTTCATCACAAAGACTATAATTACAGTTACGGCCATTAGGATGAGTTAATACCCCACTTGGTTTTTCTACTACAGCAAAGTCATCATTTTCATAAACTACTTCTAGTCCTTTAGGGTTATTTTCGTATATGATTAGTTCTACTAAACCATCTAAAAATTTATTTTTTTCTTCTACTAAAATTCCATTACAAAATAGTCTTTTTTTATCAATGAGTTTTTGTGCTTCACGCATGGAAATTTTCAGCTCATCCATAAGCAGTCTAAATGCCTTTTTTCCATTATTTGATAGTTTCTTTTTTATATATGCCATTTAATAACTTTCTTAGGTAAATTATAATAAAATTTAAGCTATTTTTTCATAAAAAATTATATATAAAAAGGTCTTGAAAATGGTTGAAAGATATAGTAGAGAAATCATGGCTAAAAAATGGGACATGCAAGCAAAATATGATGCATGGTTAAAAGTAGAATTAGCAGCTGTGAAAGCATGGAATAAACTTGGTCTTATTAAAGATGATGATTGTGAAAAAATTATAAAAAATGCAAAATTTGACATAGCAAGAATAGATGAGATAGAAAAAACTACCAAGCACGATGTTATCGCTTTTTTAACTAGTGTAAGTGAAAGTTTGGGTGAAGAAAGTCGTTTTGTGCATTATGCGATGACAAGTTCAGATTGTATTGATACTGCGGTTGCTTTGCAGATTAAAGATAGTTTAGAACTAATCTTACAAGATTTAGATCAAGTTTTAGCAACGATAAAAACAAGAGCATATGAACATAAAAATACCTTAATGGTGGGAAGAAGTCATGGAATTCATGGCGAGCCTATAACTTTTGGTTTGGTTTTGGCTATTTGGTATGATTCGTTAGTGCATGCAAAAGATCTAATTGCTCATGCAAAAGAAGTGATTAGTTATGGGAAAATCAGTGGTGCTATGGGAAATTTTGCACATGCTCCGCTTGAATTTGAAGAAGAAGTTTGTAAAAATTTAGATCTTAAACCAGCACCAGTTTCAAACCAAGTGATACAAAGAGATCGTTATGCACAAGTTATTTCAGCTTTAGCTATTTTAGCTTCAAGTTGTGAGCAAATTGCCGTTGCGATCCGCCATTTTCAAAGAACAGAAGTATATGAAGCTGAAGAGTATTTTTCTCAAGGACAAAAAGGAAGCTCTGCTATGCCTCACAAAAGAAATCCTGTTTTGAGTGAAAATATCACCGGTCTTTGTAGAATGATAAGAGCTTATGTAACACCTGCTTTAGAAAATGTAGCATTGTGGCATGAAAGAGATATATCGCATTCTAGTGTAGAAAGATTTGTATTACCTGATGCTTTTATCACAACAGATTTTATGCTTTCAAGATTGTGTGGTGTGATAGAAAAGCTTTTGGTGTATCCAGAAAATATGATGAAAAATTTAAATTTAACCGGAGGACTTGTATTCTCTCAAAGAGTTTTACTTGAACTTCCATTCAAGGGTATAAGTAGAGAAGAAGCTTACAAGATTGTTCAAAGAAATGCCATGAAAGTATGGGCTGATTTGCAAAATGGCAAGCCTGCGTTAAATGAAAAGGGCGAAAGTTTGTTTTTGTTAGCTTTGTTGGCTGATGAGGATTTGAAAAAATCTTTAAGTGAAGCAGATATTAGAAATTGCTTTGATTATAACTACTATACAAAGAACGTAGATAAAATTTTTGCAAGAACTTTTAAATAATAACATTAGGGGTTGTGAGTGAAAGTATTAAAAAGAAATGGAAGAACTGAAGAATTAGATGTTTCAAAGATCAAAAAATATACCACAGATGCAGTAGCAAATTTAGAAAATGTCAGTCAAAGTGAACTTGAAGTAGATGCAAAAATTCAATTTCGTGATGGTATAACAACAGAAGAAATCCAGCAAACTTTAATCAAAACAGCAGTAGATAAAATAGACATCGATAGACCTAATTGGACTTTTGTTGCTGCAAGATTGTTTTTGTATGATTTGTATAAAAAAGTCAGTGGTTATAATGGCTACAAACATTTAAGAGAATACCTCGAAAAAGGCGAAAAAGAAGGTAGGATTTTAATTGGTTTAAAAGAAAAATACGATTTAGATGATCTTGATGCCTATATAAAACCTGAACGTGATTTGCAATTTACTTATCTTGGCATCAAAACTTTATATGATCGATATTTGATTAAAGATTCTAAGGGCATGCCTATAGAATTACCACAACAAATGTTTATGGCTATTGCAATGTTTTTAGCGCAAAATGAGTTGGATTCTCAAACTTGGGCTAAGAAATTTTATGATCTTATTTCTACATTTGAAGTCATGCTTGCAACCCCAACTCTTTCTAATGCAAGAACCACAAGACATCAACTTAGTTCTTGTTATATAGGAAGTACACCTGATAATATTGAGGGTATTTTTGACTCTTATCATGAAATGGCACTTTTATCTAAATTTGGTGGTGGTATAGGCTGGGATTGGTCTAAAGTGCGTGCTATGGGTGGAAGCATAGACGGACATAAAAATGCAGCAGGTGGAATCATACCATTTTTAAAAATCACTAACGATATTGCCGTTGCAGTAGATCAGCTTGGCACTAGAAAAGGAGCGATTGCGGTATATATTGAACCTTGGCATATGGATATCAATGACTTTTTAGATTTGCGTAAAAATTCAGGAGAGGAAAGAAGAAGAGCGCATGAGCTTTTCCCTGCTTTGTGGATTAATGATTTGTTTATGAAAAGAGTAAGAGCAAATGGCAAGTGGACACTTTTTGATCCTGCTGATACTGCAAGCTTATGTGATTTATACGGTGAAGAATTTGAAAAAAAATATGAAGAATTTGAAAAAGATGAAAGCATTGCCAAAGAAATAGTAGATGCAAAAGAACTTTGGAAAAAAATTCTACTTTCGTATTTTGAAACAGGTATGCCATTTTTATGCTTTAAAGACAGTGCTAATAAAGCAAATCCAAATGCACATGCAGGTATCATAAGAAGTTCAAATTTATGTACAGAAATTTTCCAAAATACAGATCCAAATTACTATCAAATCAAAATTGTATTTGATGATAAAACAGAACTTCATTTAGATGAAAACGAAGAACTTGTGATAGATGGAGGGTATAAAAAACTTGCTAAGAAAGTTTCTACTTTAGATAGCATTAATGGAAAAAAAGTTTATATAGTAGAAAAATATAAAAACGAAGGCAAAACTGCTGTTTGTAATCTAGCAAGTATTAATCTAAGCAAAATCAATACTAAAGAAGATATTCAAAGAGTTGTACCAACGGCAATAAGAATGCTTGATAATGTGATTGATCTAAATTTTTATCCACATGTAAAAGTAAAAAATACCAACCTAAAATCACGCGCTATAGGTCTTGGTGTAATGGGTGAAGCGCAAATGTTAGCTGAAGCTCAAATTTACTGGGGATCAAATGAACATTTTGAAAAAATTGACCGTATTATGGAGATGATTAGTTATGAGGCAATTTTAGCAAGTTCAAATTTAGCTTTGGAGAAAGGCTCTTATCCTGATTTTGAAGGTTCAAATTGGAGTAAAGGTATAGTGCCAATTGATGTAGCAAATGAAAATGCAAAAAAACTAACTGTAAGTGATGGCTTGTTTGATCAAAGCGAGTGTGACTGGGAAAAGCTAAGAGAAAAATTAAAAAGAGATGGTATAAGAAATGGCTATTTGATGGCTATAGCGCCAACTTCTTCTATTTCTATTTTAGTAGGTACAACTCAAACAATTGAACCTGTATATAAAAGAAAATGGTTTGAGCAAAACTTAAGCGGTATGATACCAACTGTTGTGCCAAATTTAAGTGCTAATACATGGCAGTATTACACTCCTGCTTATGAGCTTGATCAAAAAATTCTAGTCAAAGCAGCAGCGATTCGTGGTAAGTGGATTGATCAGGGTCAGTCTTTAAATATCTTTGTTTCTTTAGATAAAGCAAGCGGTGGGTATTTAAATGAAATTTATCAACTTGCTTGGGAATTAGGTGTTAAATCAACTTATTATTTAAGAAGTGAAAGTCCTGATAGTGAAAAACTTAACGATAATGTGGTTGATAGAACTATAGAATGCGAAGGATGTCAATAAAAATGGAGAAACAAAATGCATACAAAAAAATCTCTACCGGAGCTTACGCTTAGGGGTATTATACTAGGAAGTGTTTTAACTATAATCTTTACAGCCTCAAATGTATATTTGGGGCTTAAGGTGGGTCTTACTTTTTCTACTTCTATTCCTGCTGTTGTGATTGCAATGGCTGTTTTAAAAATCTTCAAAGATTCTAATATTTTAGAAAATAACATGGTGCAAACTCAAGTGTCAGCAGCAGGTACGCTTTCAGCTGTTATTTTTGTTATACCAGGGCTTTTCATGTGTGGATATTGGGTTGAATTCCCATTGTGGCTTACCTTTATGCTTTGTCTTTGTGGTGGTGGCTTAGGAGTGCTTTTTACTATACCTTTGCGTAGGGCTATGGTAGTAGAAAGCAAGTTAGCTTATCCTGAAGGAAGGGCAGCAGCTGAAATTTTAAAAGTAGCCAACAAAGATCAAGCGGACAAAAAAGGCAAAGTAGGTTTAAAAGAAATCATCTTAGGAGTTAGTATAGCTTCTATTGTAAGTCTTTTTTCAAGTGGATTTAAATTACTTTCAAGCGGAAGCAGTATAGCCTTTATGTGGCAAAAAATGACTTTTGCATTTTCCATGGGTTATTCAGTAGCGCTTTTGGGTGCTGGATATTTAGTCGGTATAGCTGGTGGAGTTGCATTGCTTGTGGGTATGATGCTTGCATGGATGGTGTTTGTGCCGTATTTTTCATCTAAAGAAAACCTTGATTTAAGTTTAGCTACACTTGATATCGCAAGTCAAATTTGGGCGCAAAAAGTACGATTAATAGGTACTGGAGCTATAGCCGTAGCTGCATTATGGACTTTAATCGAGTTAGCAAAGCCTGTTTATAATGGTGTAAAAAATATGCTTAAAAAAACCTCTTTAAGTGTATCAAAAAATTCAACAGATACGGATTTATCTTTAAAAACGATACTAATATTATTTGTTTTGATGACCATAGGTTTATTTGTATCTTTTTATACTTTTGTAGCAGACTCAACTTTGGCTAGTGGATATCAAATTCTTTTTGCTTTAGTTGGAACTTTGATCGCAATTTTTATAGGTTTTTTTGTGGCTTCAGCCTGTGGATATATGGCAGGTTTGGTAGGTTCTTCATCTTCTCCTATTTCAGGTATAGGACTTATAGGGATTATGATCTCATCTTTAATTATCCTGCTTTTAGGTTATAAGATTAATTTATTTGATGATCCGTTGATGTCTAAGTTTGCTATTGCTTTTGCGATTTTTATTACAAGTGTTATTTTGGCAACAGCGGCCATTTCAAATGATAATTTACAGGATTTAAAAACCGGTTATTTAGTGGGTGCTACTCCGTGGAAACAGCAGGTTTCTTTGATTATAGGTTGTGTTTTTGGGGCTTTAGCGATAGCTCCTGTGTTAAATTTGCTATATCAAGCTTATGGCTTTGTGGGTGCTTTACCAAGAGAAGGTATGGATGAAGCAAATGCTTTAGCTGCTCCACAAGCAAATTTAATGAGTACCATAGCACAAGGAATTTTTAATGCTAATATCGACTGGGCTTATATCATAATAGGTGCTTTTGTAGGTGTTGGTATTATCATCGTTGATCGAGTGCTAAGAACTAAAAACATGTCTTTACCACCTTTAGCTGTGGGTATAGGTATGTATTTACCGCCAACTATCAACACGCCTTTGTTTATCGGAGGTTTTTTAGCGTATTTAATTAAAAAACGTTTAGAAAAAAGATATGCTAAAAATGCCCATAAAAAAGAACTTATTCAAGAGCATGAGCAAAAAGGGACTTTGTTTGCTTCTGGTTTGATAGTGGGAGAAAGTATATTTGGAGTGTTAATAGCAGGTTTAACTGTGTTTTCTATTAGCAGAGGCGGGGCTGAAGAGCCACTTGCTATTGTGACTTCATTTAAAGATGATGGGATTATAGGATTTGTAGTGTTTGTAGCGATTATGCTAATTTTTGCAAGAAGAGTACTTAAAAAATGAATTTAGATTATTATTATGCTTTGATTTTAGGAATTATTGAAGGTTTAACAGAATTTTTACCCGTTTCATCAACCGGACATATGATCTTGGGTGCTGAAATTTTAGGTTTAGAAATTGATGATTTTTGGAGAAGTTTTTTTATTATCATTCAGCTTGGTTCTATACTAGCGGTTATCTTGATTTTCAAAGATAAATTAACTCAAAAAATCGATATCTGGCTTAAACTTGCTGTGGGCTTTTTGCCCGCAGGAGGGGTAGGTTTTATAGCATATAAGTTTTTAAAAGAAATATTTAATGGCTACACAGTGGCTACAATGTTGATAATCGGTGGGATTATTTTTATTGTGATAGAGTTAAAGCATAGAAAAAAAGACTATACGATCCATTCTTTAGATGAGGTAAGTTATAAACAAGCTTTTTTGATAGGCTTAACGCAAGCTCTTGCGATCATACCAGGTACTTCAAGAAGTGGAGCAAGTATCATAGGAGGGTTATTGCTTGGACTTGACCGTAAAGTTGCTTCTGAATTTTCTTTTTTACTTGCGATACCAACCATGATCGTTGCAACAGCTTATAGTATCTATAAAGAACCACAAGTGCTAAGTAATATGAGCAATTTCATTCCTTTGGCAATAGGCTTTGTAACAGCTTTTGTGGTTGCTTTTGTGGTGATAAAAATCTTTTTAAAATTAATCAGCAAGATCAACTTTATACCTTTTGGAATTTATAGGATTATTTTAGGTGTTGTGTTTTTGTATCTTTTTATGAGTGGTATGTTAGATATATCAAGAACGGGTATTTGAAAGATAAAAATATCCTTTATTTAAAAAAAGTTTAAGTTTTTCATAGCTAAAATTAGTCTTATATTTTAATTTAATCTCACAAAGTTAGTGAGTGCTAAGGGTAGAAATGACAAAAGATATAATTGCATATGCAAACAATGAAACTTTAGTGGATACTCAAAGTTTTAATAATGATACAAATTTAAGTCCTGTTTATTTTGATAATTCTAAACAAAGTTTAGAAGTTATCCGCCACTCTTGTGCGCACTTGATGGCTCAAGCGATTAAAAGCTTATATCCAGAAGCTAAATTTTTCGTAGGTCCTGTGATAGAAGATGGGTTTTACTATGATTTTAGAGTCGATAGTAAAATTTCAGAAGAAGACTTAAGTAAAATCGAAAAGAAAATGAAAGAACTAGCAGAAGCAAAGCTAGATATAACAAAATACGAACTCTCCAAACAAGAAGTTAAAGAAAAATTTGCTAATGATGATCTTAAACAAGAAGTTTTATTAAGAATTCCTGATGGTAAAGTAAGTATTTACAAACAAGGTGAGTTTGAAGATTTATGTCGTGGGCCTCATGTGCCAAACACTAGGTATTTAAGATTTTTCAAGCTTACTCGTGTAGCCGGTGCGTATTTAGGCGGTGATGAGAAAAGAGAAATGCTTACAAGAATTTATGGTACCGCTTTTGCAGATAAAGAAAGTTTAAATGAATACTTAAAAATCATAGAAGAAGCTAAAAAAAGAGACCATAGAAAACTTGGTAATGAAATGAAGCTTTTTGCTTTTGATGATGAGATCGGCGGCGGACTTCCTATATGGCTTAGCAATGGAGCAAAATTAAGAAGCAAGCTAGAACATTTGTTGTATAAAGCACACAGACTAAGAGGTTATGAGCCAGTGCGTGGACCTGAGCTTTTAAAGGCTGATGCATGGAAAGTGAGTGGGCATTATGCAAACTATAAAGAAAATATGTATTTTACGCAAATTGATGAGCAAGAATATGGCATTAAGCCAATGAATTGTGTAGGGCATATTAAAATTTATCAAAATGATGTTAGAAGTTATCGTGACTTGCCTTTGAAATTCTTCGAATACGGTGTAGTGCACCGCCATGAAAAAAGTGGAGTTTTACACGGGCTTTTTAGAGTAAGAGAATTTACCCAAGATGATGCGCATATTTTTTGTATGCCAAGTCAGATAAAAGAACAAGTGTTAGAAATTCTAAGTTTTGTTGATACCTTGATGAAAGCTTTTGAATTTGATTATGAAATGGAAATTTCAACACGCCCAGCAAAAGCGATAGGCGATGATGAAATTTGGGATATAGCAACTAAAGCACTAAAAGAAGCCTTAGATGAGCAAGGTTTAAAATACGGCATTGATGAGGGTGGTGGAGCTTTCTATGGTCCAAAAATAGATATAAAAATCACCGATGCATTAAAGAGAAAATGGCAGTGCGGAACTATACAAGTAGACTTTAACTTGCCAAGTCGTTTTAAACTCGAATACACAGACGCAGATAATGAGAAAAAACAACCTGTAATGCTTCACCGTGCCATTTTGGGTTCTTTTGAAAGATTTATAGGAATTTTGGTAGAGCATTGTGCGGGTGAGTTGCCATTTTTTATTGCGCCAACTCAAGTAGCTATAGTGCCTATTTCGCAAAATCATCATGAGTATGCAAAAGAAATAGCAAGAAAGCTTTTAGAGCTTGGTATTGATAGTGAAGTATATAATAAAAACGAAAGTTTAAACAAAAAAATCCGCACCGCAGAAAAAGCACATGTGCCTATGATACTTGTTTTAGGCGATGAAGAAGTAGCAAACCAAAGTGTGGCTTTAAGAGATAGAAGAGCAAAAGAACAAAAAACAATGACTTTAGATGAATTTATAACCCTAACCAAGGAGAAATTAAGTGAGGTACGCTTTTGAGTAAAGAAAAAGAAGTATTGCTAAATGAAGAAATTCAAGCAGATGAGATCAGATGTATAGGTGATGATGGCAAGGTTTATGGCATTATTAGTAGTGATGAAGCGCTAGATATCGCAAATAGACTAGGGCTTGATTTGGTGATGATAGCTGCTGAAGCCAAGCCACCTGTATGTAAGATAATGGATTATGGAAAATTCCGTTATCAACAAGAAAAAAAGCAAAAAGAAGCAAAGAAAAAACAAAAAGTGATTGATATAAAAGAAATCAAGCTTTCTGTGAAAATCGCTCAAAACGATATCAACTATAAAGTGAAGCATGCAAGCGAGTTTTTAGAGCAAGGCAAGCATGTGAAATTTAGAGTGTTTTTAAAAGGTCGTGAGATGGGCTCTCCTGAAGCAGGGGTAGCCTTGCTTGAAAAAATTTGGCAAATGGTTGAAGATATAGCAGATAGAGACAAAGAACCTTTACTCGAAGGACGCTATGTAAATATGCTAGTAACTCCTAAAAAGAAAAAATAATCACAAGCCTAAAAAGGCTTGTGTCTTTAAACTTATGCTACAAGAAAATCCGCAATTTTTAAAAGAACAAATCATAACTTATCTTGGCAATAAAAGATCCTTGCTTGATTTTTTAAATCAAGGCTTTAAATTCGCACAAAATGAGCTAAAAAAAGACAAATTTAGCTTTTGTGATGTATTTAGTGGCTCTGGGGTAGTTTCGCGTTTTGTGAGGCCTTATGCGAGTTTTATCATGGCAAATGATTTGGAGGATTATTCTAAAATCATTAATGAGTGTTACTTAAGCAATCAAAACGCACAGTTTTTACAAGAATTACAAAAACATTATGCTTTTTTAACCTCTGATTTAAAGCTTGAAAAAGGCTTTATAAGCAAGCTTTATGCACCAAATGATGATGAGCATATTCAAAAAGATGAAAGAGTTTTTTATACGCTTAAAAATGCGATGTATTTAGATTCTATGCGACAAAAAATTTCAAAATTACCAAGTAATATACAAAAATACTTCATTGCACCGCTTATCTATGAAGCCAGCGTACATGCAAATACAAGCGGGGTTTTTAAAGGTTTTTATAAAGATAAAAATGGAGTGGGAAAATTTGGAGGAAATGGAGCAAATGCACTTAGTCGTATAAAAGGCGATATAGTTTTAAAAATGCCTGTTTTTTCAAATTTTACTTGTGAGTATGAGGTTTTTCAAAAAGATGCAAATGTTTTAGCTAAGGAGCTTGATAGTTTTGATGTGGCGTATTTAGACCCACCTTATAATCAGCACCCTTATGGATCAAATTATTTTATGTTAAATTTAATTGCTAATTATAAAAAGCCAAAGGAAATTTCAAAGGTTTCTGGCATACCAAAAGACTGGAACCGCAGTGCTTTCAACAAAGAAAAAAAAGCCGAAGATGCTTTGTTTGATTTGATAGATGATTTGAAAGCTAAGATTGTATTGCTTTCTTATAATTGTGAAGGTTTTGTAAAAAAAGAAAATTTCACAAAAAGACTTCAAAGCCTTGGAGAATGTTTTGTGCTTGAGCAAAAGTATAATGCCTTTAGAGCGAGCAGAAACCTCTCTAAGCGTTCTATGCATATACAAGAACAACTTTATGTGTTAAAAAAGAAGAACTAGAATTTAATTTTTCTAAAGCATAGTTGTAGTAAAATGATAGCTTTCTTTTATGAAAAAATTGATCCAAAGGATACACATGCCAAAAATGAAAAGCGTTAAAAGTGCTGTTAAACGCTTCAAAGTAGGTAAAAACAAAATCAAAAGAGGTGCTGCTTATAGAAGCCACATTTTGACTAAAAAACCTGCTAAAAGAATGCGTGATCTTCGCACTTCTAAGTATGTTCACTCAACCAATGTTAAAGCGGTTGAAAAAATGTTAGGAATTTAAGCTCGCTTAAATTTAGTTTTTGACGAAAGTCATTCAAACTCCCCTTATTTAAAGGGCAAGATTCGTTTAACGAACGCCAATTTGTGAAAGGATAAATATGGCAAGAGTAAAAACAGGTGTTGTAAGACGCCGCAGACATAAAAAGGTTTTAAAACTTGCGCGTGGTTTTTATAGTGGTCGCCGCAAACACTTTAGAAAAGCTAAAGAACAATTAGAAAGAAGTTTGGTTTATGCGTATCGTGATAGACGCCGCAAAAAACGTGATTTCCGTCGTCTTTGGATAGTACGTATCAATGCAGCTTGCAGACTAAATGATATTAGTTATTCAAGATTTATAAATGGTCTTAAAAAAGCAGGCATTGAGCTTGATAGAAAAATCTTAGCTGATTTAGCGATGAATGATGCAGCTGCTTTTGCTAAAATAGCAGATGCTGCTAAAAAAGCACTTTAATCTTACTGCAAGGCTTTTTATAAGCCTTGTTTTTCTCTTTACTCTCTTTTTAAATCCTCTTTTTGCAAAAGATATTTTACTTTTTAAAGTCTATGATGAAAAAACATTTAAAGATGTAAATTTAAGTCATTATCTTATGAGTGAAAAACTCGATGGTGTAAGAGGGCTTTGGAGCGGTAAGTCTATGCAAACAAGGGCAGGAAATGCCATAAAACTCCCTTTGTTTTTCACAAAAAATTTTCCTAAATTCGAATTAGATGGAGAGCTTTGGGTAAAAAGAGCTTCTTTTGAAGAAATTTCATCTTTAATACGCCAAGAAAATCCCGATGAAAAACTCTGGCAAAAAGTAAGTTATAACGTCTTTGATGTGCCAAATGCTTGTAAAGAATTTAAACTTGATCCTTGTACTTTAGAAGCAAGATTAGATATTTTAAAAAAGTATTTAGCTAAAAATCCAAATGATTTTATAAAAATCATCCCACAAATTCGCATTAAAGATAAAAATCATTTAAAGCAATTTTACCAAGATATCATTTCGCATAAAGGCGAGGGTGTGATCATAAGATTAAACAACGCACCTTATGAAAAGAAAAGATCAAACAATGCTTTTAAATTAAAGCCATTTGATGATTTAGAGTGTGTAGTAAAAGAGCATTTTAAAGCAAAGGCTAAATGGGAAGGTAAAATGGATTCTTTGCTTTGTGAAGCCATTATCGAGGGTAAAAAAGTAGATTTTAAAATAGGTTCAGGTTTTAAAGAAAGCGATCGCTTAAATCCTCCGCCAATTGGCGCTATTATTACTTTTAAGTATAGTGGCTTAACCAAAAATGGTAAGCCAAAATTTGCAAGCTTTTTAAGAGTACATGAAAGTAGTACTTTGCGATAAGCCCGCAAAGTATGTTAAATTTTCTTTATAAAAACTCTAAAGCAAAGGTAAAGCACAAAACCCACGCAAGCACTAGCTATAATACAAGCTCCACTTGCAAGATTATAATAAAAACTTACAAAAAGCCCTACCACGCAAAAACTTATGCTTAAAAACGTGGAGATGATCATCATTTGCCCAAGTTTTTTAGAAAAACTTTCAGCGATAAAAGCAGGTATGCTAAGCAAGGCTATCACTAGTACAAGTCCTACTATCTTGATGCTGATTACGATGCAAAAAGCCATCATTGCGATCAAAAGATAATGAAAAACATCAGTTTTAACCCCTCTTAAGCTCGCAAATTCCTTATCAAAACTTAGAATTTCAAACTGACGATAAAAAAGCAAAACCAAAAACACAAAAATCACATCAATCACAGCAAATAAAATAATATCTTGTGTAGGTACAGATAAAATACTACCAAACAAGTATCCCATCAAGTCGCCATTATACCCTGGAGTTAAGTCTATAAGTATGATCCCAACAGCCATACCAAAAGCCCATACAACACCGACTATATTGTCGCTTCTAAAAGGGTATTTTTGCACCAAAAACGCCACAAGCAAAGCTAAAAAAAGCGTAAACAAACTTGTGCTAACTAGCACAGGTAAGCCAAAATAAAATGCTATGCCTATGCCACCAAAAGCCCCATGAGTGATGCCACCTGCAATAGAACTTAGACGGTTGATCATGATCAAAGTCCCCATGATACCACAGGCAATGCTAGTTAAAAACGCTGCTAGAAAGGCATTTTGAATAAAAGAGCTAGACAAAAGCTCAAGCATGATTTTCTCCTTTACAACAACACTGCTCCAAGCTAAGCTCCACATCGCAAAAATGTGAATGATTTTGGCTTAGATGTGTTAGCAAGTGTGCTTTTTTTTCAGGAGTATTTTCGTGCAAAAATAATTCTTTGTTTAAATATGCGATTTTGTTTGCATAAGCTAAACTGACATTTAAATCATGGCATATTACTATCACACCAACCCCGCTTTCGTGTAATTTTTTCAAAAGCTCAAAAATCTGCACCGAACCTTTAGTATCTATACTTGCAGTAGGTTCATCAAGGATTAAAAGCTTGCATTCACTTGCTAGTGCTCTTGCGATGTAAACTCTTTGTCTTTGGCCTCCGCTTAGTTCATTGATTTTTTTATCCCAAAAATTTCTCATACCTACTTTTTCTAGGGCTATTAAAGCTTGATCTTGGTCTTTTTTGGTATAAAAACCAAAGAATTTTTTATCCACCCTGCCCATCATAACTACTTCTAGTACGCGTACTGGAAAGTTTGGGTTGGCTAAAGTATTTTGCGGGACATAGCCTATATCTTTGAGGTTAAATCCATTAAATTTAATCTTTTTATGGCTATCAAGTAAGCCAAGTATCAGCTTTAAAAGTGTAGATTTGCCTCCGCCATTTGGTCCCACTATGGCCAAAAAATCCTTACTGTTATAGTTTAGGTTGATATTTTTTAAAACTATATCTTGATGATAAGTAAAATCAAGATTTTCAATTTGAATTTGTATCATTGTAACATGCTTGCTATATTTTTTGCATCGCTTAAAAGCGCATTGTTGTAATCACTTGGCAAATGATCAAGCTCTATGATTTGTAGTCCATAGTTATTTGCCATGGCTTTAATGGTGTTATTATTAGCTCCTTTTGGCACGAAAATAGCTTTGATATGTTCTTTTTGTATGAGTTTTGCGAGTTTGGCTAAATCTTTTGGCTTAGGTTCTTTGCCTTCTATTTCGACAGGAATTTGATTTAAATGGTATCTTTTAGCAAAATACCCCCAAGATGGGTGGTATACTAAAAAATACTTGCCCTTACTGTGTTCAAAAAGTGCTTGAATTTGTAAATTTAACGTATCAAGTTCTTTTAAAAAGTCTTTTAAATTTTGCTCGTAAAATGCTTTATTTTCTGGGTATTGTTCTATAAGTGCTAAGGCAATGTTTTTAGCATGAGTTTTAACTAAAACAGGATCAAGCCAAGTGTGAGGGTCATCTCCATGGTGGTGGTGTCCATCGTGTGCATGCTCTTGTAAAGGCATAAGCTTAATGCCATTTTGTGTGGAGATGATTTGGGTGTTTTTGAGATTATCCTTAAGCTTTAAAATCCAAATTTTTTCAAATTCCAAATTTGCTGTGAAGTAAATATCGCTTTTTTCAAGTTTTAAAATACCACTTGGTTTAAATTCGAAAGTATGCTCATTTGCATTAGGAGGTATAACGATGTTTACATCCAAAGTGTCTTTGGCAATTTGCTTTACAAAATAAGCCTGCGGAGCGATACTAACACTAACTAAATTTTTAGCATATAAGCTAAAAAATGAAATCAAACACAAAAACAATACACGCATAATTTTCCTTTCTAAAAACAAAAAAATATTATACTATATTAGAAAAAATAAGGAGTGAAGATGAATTTATGGAATAAAAAAGCAAAAAGTTACGCAAGATATAGTTCTAACTTAAACGAAATCCAAAAAACTACTTTTGCAAAACTTGGATCCTTGCAAGGTAAAAGTGTAGTAGATATAGGCTGTGGGAGCGGTGTTTGGACTTTGCATTTAGCACAAAAAGCAAAAGATGTTTTGGGTATAGATAGCTCTAGCGCTATGCTTGAAATTTTGCAAGAAGATGCAACAACTCATGCTATATCAAATGTAAAAACTTTAAATTTGGACTTTGAAAGCTTTTATAACAACCATAATATGAAATTTGACTTAGCTTTTTTGAGTATGTCACCTGCTTTGCAAAATGAAAAAGATTATCAAGCCTTTTTAAACTTAGCGCCTAAAAAAGTGTATTTAGGTTGGGCAAGTAGGCGTAAAAGTAGCTTTTTAGATCCTATATTTGAACATTTTAATACGCATTTTAAAGGTTTTTATGAAGAGGATTTGCAAGGTTTTTTAAATGCACAAAATATCCCTTATGAGGTTGAAATTTTTAATGAAACTAGAGTGGTAAAAAGAGATAAAGAAAGTGCGATAGAAAATGCTTTATGGCATTTGAGTATGAATGGTGTTAATGCAAACAAACAAGAACTAGAAAGCTTTGCAAAAGATGAGGTAGAAGAGATCATAGAAGCTAAGATAAAACTTTTGATTGTTGGTTAAATTTCAAGGTTATTGCACCTTGAAATTTAAAATTTTTCCTGCCATAAATGGCACCACATCACCGTATTTTTGTGGTACTTGCCATTCTTGTTTTTCTAGAGTGATAATTTTATCATTTTCAAATTTAAGATCATGGATTTTGCAGGCATTATCTGAAATAAATTTTTGCAAATTTACTTCATTTGAATGTTTTTCAAAAAGTTCAGCCAGTACAGGTAAAATCACCGGTGCGCTAAATACACCAGCCGCACAACCACAGCATTCTTTAGCGTGTAGTGGATGAGGCGCGCTATCGCTTCCAAACATAGCCTTTTCATAGCCACTAAAAGCAAGCTCGCATAAAGCGTCTTTATCCTCGTAGCGTTTTGCAATAGGCTTGCAAAACAAGTGCGGATCCATCTTGCCACCCACTACATCATCTAAGGTTATCATCAAGTGGTGTAAAGTGATAGTTGCGTATAAGTTTTCATGATCTTTTAGTAAATCACACAAAGTTTTGGTGGTGATGTGCTCCATGATGATTTTTAGTTTCGGAAAGTTTTTTGCTAGTTTTTCATAAATTTTAGCAAAATTCGCTTCTCTATCCATTACAAAATCATTTGTTTCACCATGCACAAGCAAAGGTATGTTTAATTCGCTCATGGCGTTTAATGTGGGCTTTAGCTTTTCTATATCAAAGCTTGAAATTCCATTATCTGAGTTGGTGGTTATGCCCGCAGGGTAAAGCTTGATGGCAAAAAGTTCATCTTTGGCTTTTTCTAAAAATTTCTCATCATAGTCTTTGAAAAATAAAGTCATTAAAGGCGTAAAGTCTTCTTTGTTGCATGCTTTTAAAATGCGTTCTTTGTAGGCTTTGAGTGCAGTTGTTTCAGTAAGTGGGGTGATTAAATTTGGCATGATAACCCCTACCTTAAAGTCTTTTGCGCTAAATGGAGCTACAAGTTCAAGCATGCTTTCATCACGTAAATGCAAATGCATATCCAAAGGGTTTTTAACTATCATTTTATCTCCTATTTGAGTTTATATAATCCATTTTTGAGTTTTTCAAGCAAAGCTTTTTCTTCTAAAAATTTAAAAGTAGAAATAATGGTAGGTTTGCTGATGTTTAATTGTTTGGAAAGTTCTTCGATATTTGCAAAGACAAAGCCATCATCATCAGCATGAAGCGCTAAAAATTCTAAAATTTCAAAACGTTTTTTACCAAAAATTTTAATACATAGTGTTTTTACTTTATCATCCATTCTCTAGCCATATCAAAAAGAATAAAACTCCAAGTAATTATAGCTAAAACTACGCTAAAAAGCACCCCTGCACTTGCGCAATCTTTTGCTTTTTTGGCTAAGATGTGAAATTCGCTCGTGCAAAGATCCACGCAAGCTTCTATGGCAGAATTTAGTGCTTCTACGATCAAAATCAACACTAGAACAAATACAAGCACAAAATGCTCTAAAAAGCTTATAGGAAAAAACAAACTCAAGCATATTAAAGGCAGGATAATGGCAAATTCTATTCGAAAAGCCATTTCATCTTTGAGTAAAAATTTAACTCCACTCAAGGCATAGCTTGCATTTTTAAACAAAGAATACTTAGGTTTCATCGTTTATTTTCCTTTAAATTTTCGCTAAATATATCATAATTTGCCTCATACTCTTTACTATTTACTCCAAAATATCCTAGCAAACTTGAAAAAAGATTATCATGCGAGAGCTTGTAGTCTTTTTTTGCTTGTAAGGCTTGAGTTAAGTTGCCATCTTTACTCCAAAAGATCATTGGTATATGTTTTTGGTCTTTTGGTGCTATTAAATAAGGCATGCCATGTAGATAAATTCCATTCTCACCTAAACTCTCCCCATGATCTGATAGGTACAGTAAAGAAGCCTCTTGAATAGGGCTTTTTCGAAGTAAATCTATAAGATTTTTAAGGATAAAATCTGTGTAAAGTAAAGTATTATCATAGGTGTTGATGATTTGTTCTTGTGAGCAGGTGTTAAGCTCATTTGTGTCACAAGTAGGAGTAAATTTTTTAAATTCTTTTGGGTAGCGTTTGTAGTAAGTTGGCCCATGAGAACCTTGTAAATGCACAACGATGATTTGATTGGTATGGGTGTTTTGGAGTTCTTTTTCTACAAGTTCGAGTAAACTCTCATCATAATCTTTTGCAATCAATTGGTGTTTTATGCGATCGCAATTGCCTTTGCAGCCTCCTGAATTGTTGCCAAACCAAACACTTTTGACCCCGACTTTTTGTAAGATATCTAAAGCATTTTCTTCATACAAACCATCTTTAAAATCTTCTCTTTTATGTCTTGAAAACATACAAGGCAAACTTCTTGCCGTGGCAGTTCCACAAGAGCTTACATCACTAAAATAAACCAAATTTGCTTCATTTTTGGTGTAAAAATTTGTATCATTATAAGTGTAACCCCCTAAAGAATAATGACTTGCTCGAGCTGTTTCTCCTACAACTAAAATCATCAATCTAGAAGCATTGTTATCTTTTAAACTCGCATCATCTGAAATGATAGTAAGTTCTTTTTTGCTTGCTAGTTTTTTCTTGGTAAATTCTATACTAGAGTAAATTGGGTAAAATGGTAGATTATACATTCTAACGATATTGTGTGATCGTAAAAAAGGCAAAAAAGACTTTGAACTAAGGGCGATTAAGCCAAAGCATATAGCTAAAGATCCTAAAAATAATACACTTTTTTTGAAAAAATATCTCTCATACTCGATCTTAGTTAAAATCACAAGCACGCTAGGTAAAACAACAAAAGCTAAAATATACAAAACAAAAGAAAAATTAAAATACGAAAAAAATTCTCTATTATCTGTTTCAACAACATTTTGTATCATATGATCATCGATTAAAACTCCATAGTTGCTAACAAAATAACTACAAATAGCACAAGTACTAAGCAAAAATATGCTTAAAATTTTACTTAAGTAAGGAAGGTAGACTAAAGATAGTATGCTTAAAACTAAGAAAAAATAAATTCCAAAAAATATCCCAAAAAGCATGAGATCTTGCTCGATTTTATCATATACAAATTCAAATAATGGAAAATTAAACGCCATAATAAAAACGGTATTAAGTAAAGTAAATTGCACCCACGAGAGCTTTAAACGCATTTTTTTCCTTTAGAATAAAATAAAAACTTAGTCTATTTGAATAAAATTAATAAATCGCATATAAAATAGCAATAACTAAAGAATAAAGGCTTTTAATGAAATTATTATCATGGAATGTAAATGGCCTAAGGGCAATTTGCGATAAAAACGCACTAGATTGGATCGAACAAGAAGAAATTGATTTTATAGGCTTTCAAGAAATCAAAGCACATGAAGACAAATTCCCAAAAAGAATTTACGAATACCCTTTCAAACATATGTATTCAAATAGTGCCAAAAGAGCGGGCTACTCGGGAGTGATGAGCTTGTGCAATTTTGACTGCGAAGTGAAAAAATGTGAATTTTTTGATGATGATGAGGGTAGGGTTTTAGAACATAGATTTAAAAACATAGTTTTGTTTAACATCTACTTTCCAAATGGTCAAAAAGATGAAGAGCGTTTGAATTTTAAAATGAAATTTTACAATGATTTTTTGGTGTATCTAGATAAGCTTTTAAAAGAAGGTAAAGAGATTATCATTTGTGGTGATGTTAACACTGCTCACCGTGAGATAGACTTAACTCACCCAAAGGCCAATGAAAAAACTTCAGGCTTTTTACCTATAGAACGTGCTTGGATTGATGATTTGCTAAAATTAGGTTTTGTAGATACATTTAGGCATGTTAATGGCGACATCAAAGAAAAATACTCGTGGTGGAGCTATAGAATGAAAGCAAGAGAAAGAAATGTAGGCTGGAGGATTGACTACTTTTTTATCTCTAATGGTTTAAAAGACAAGCTCAAAAATGCCTTTATAAGAGATGATATTTTTGGTTCAGATCATGCTCCTGTTGGCATAGAAATCGACATTTAATCTACCTTTTTTAGGTGGATTTTGTGTCAAACTTATAAATTAATCATATATTAAGTAAAATATATATATAATTTCATTCTTAACTGCAAAGTGGCCCATTCGTCTAGCGGTTAGGACATCGCCCTTTCACGGCGGTAACACGAGTTCGAGTCTCGTATGGGTCACCACTTCTATTTTTATTCCCATATTTTTGATATTTATTTTCATTTTACAAAAAGTTACATTCTAATTTGTTATTTTGCATGCTCTTTTAATTTTATTTAAATTCAGTTTCTTTTAAATTAATTATCATTAACATTTTTAAAATAATCATTAACATTTAAACACCTAAAACTTCGCAACGGTTTTTAAAGTATACAAAGGAGGCTAGTATGTATAAACCTAAAAACAAAAACGAGTTGATGGCACTAGTGCATAATGATAGAATTTCTTTAAAAGATATCGATGTGTCTTTGATAGATGATTTTTCATATGTGTTTTATTACTCTAAAAGATCGGACTTTTTGGGTATTGAAAATTGGGACGTTTCAAATGCTAAAGATATGTCTTATATGTTTTATTGTTGTGAAAGTTTTAATGCTAATTTATCACGTTGGGATGTGTCAAAAGTTGAAAATATGGAGAGTATGTTTTTCAACTGTAAAAATTTCAACCAAGACTTGTCAAAATGGAACACTCAAAGTTTAAAAGATATGTCTTACATGTTTTTTAATTGTGTTAAATTTAACCATTCTTTATTGCACTGGAAAACCTCCAATACAATCAGAATGGCACATTGTTTTGAAAACTGTCAAGCCTATGAACATAGTGTAGCAAACTGGGATGTGCAAAATGTCATCACTATGGCTTACCTTTTTCATAACTGTAAAAATTTTCATCATGAGCTAGAAGAGTGGAATATCCAAAGTCATTGTAATACACATAAAATGTTTGGAAATCGCGGAATTGATAAAATTTATACTATCAAAGGCGTAGAGCTTGATTGATCTAATTCACACATTTTTTGTGTGAATTTTTCTTTTTATTTTTTTAAGTTTTTCATCAACTTTTTGTACTAAACTTATCTTGTCAAAGTGCTGTTTTTCAGTATCTAGAGATTATTTTTTAGGAAAATTTCTATGAAGATAAAATTTATTATAAAAAGAGATAAAAGCCAAGTTGTGTTTGATACTACAAAGATCAAAAATTCCATTTTTAAAGCCAATCTTAACTCAAGCGATGAAAAATTAGACAAGCAAAAACTAGATCGGCTCTGCGATGAGGTTGTATCTTTGCTTGATGAGGGTATCCAAGTAGAAAAAATCCAAGATCTAATCGAAGAAGTTTTGATTAAAAATTCCCTAGTAAATACCACCAAATCATATATGTTCCACCACCAACAAAAGCTACTAACTCACAAGAACGACCGAGGTTTATTGAATTTATACGATAGCTTGACTTTTCAAGACTCTAAGGAAGCAGATCTTAAAAGAGAAAATGCAAACATCAATTCAGACAGTGCTATGGGTATGATGTTAAAGTATGGTTCAGAAGGAGCAAAGTACTATGTTGATCAATGTGTCTTGCCAAAACATATAGCAAAAGCACACCAAAACGGCGATATACACATACACGACAAAGATTTTTATATGCTAACACAAACGTGCTGCCAAATTGACTTGCTAAAGCTTTTTGAAAATGGTTTTAGCACAGGGCATGGAAGCTTGCGAGAGCCAAATGATATCAGATCTTATGCATCGCTAGCATGTATCGCCCTACAAGCTAACCAAAACGAAATGCACGGAGGTCAATCTATACCTAATTTTGACTTTGCCATGGCAAAAGGCGTGACAAAAACTTTTCAAAAAGAGTATAAAAAAGCCATAAAAGCATTTTTTGAAATAAAACTAGAGCAAAACATAGATGATCAATGCTTTGAAAATGCTAACTTTCAAGCTTCATGTGAAAAAGCATGCTTAAAAACACTTTTGAAAGCTTTACCAAGCTACCAACAAGACTTCCTAGAAAAAGCCAATGCTTACGCGTATAAAAAAGCACTCGTTGAAACACAAAATGCTACTTATCAAGCCATGGAAGCTTTGGTGCATAATCTTAACACTATGAACTCAAGAGCAGGAGCACAAGTTCCTTTTAGTACGTTAAATTATGGCACCGATACATCTTTTGAAGGACAAATGGTGGTAGAAAATTTACTCAAAGCCACGATTAAAGGACTAGGAGAGGGTGAAACGCCCATTTTCCCTGTGCAAATTTTTAAAGTAAAAGAAGGTGTTAATTACCATGAAAAAGACCCTAACTATAAGCTTTTTCAGCTTGCTATAGAATGTGCGTCTAAAAGACTTTTTCCAAATTTTAGCTTTTTAGATGCGAGTTTTAACGCAAAATACTATAAAAAGGGCGATTATAACAGCGAAGTGGCTTATATGGGGTGTAGAACTAGGGTTATGGCAAATGTTTATGATAAGAGTAAAGAAATCACAAGCGGTAGAGGAAATTTAAGTTTTACAAGTATCAACCTTGTGCGTTTAGCTATAGAAGCCAAAGGAAATTTAGAGCTTTTTTACTCATTTTTAAAAGAAAAATTAGAACTTGTGTATGAGCAGTTACTGCATAGATATCAAATTCAAAGCCTAAAAAAGGCTAAAAATTTCCCATTTTTAATGGGCGAGGGAATTTGGATAAATTCAGATACTTTAAAAGAAAACGATAGCGTAGAAAAAGTGATCGCGCATGGGACTTTAGCTATAGGCTATATAGGGCTTTGTGAAAGCTTAGTAGCTTTGGTGGGTTCTCATCATGGGCAAAGCCAAGAAGCAAGAGAGCTTGGTTTGCAAATCGTGCGTTTTATGCGTGAATTTGTCGATGAAAAAGCATTCAAAGACAAACTGAATTTTTCACTCATAGCCACTCCAGCTGAAGGATTAAGTGGAAGATTTTTAAAGCTAGATCAAAAAAAATACGGCATTTTAAAAGGCATAACCGATAAAGAATTTTATACCAATTCTTTTCATATTCCTGTGGATTTTCCTATCAGTATCTATGAAAAAATTCAAATAGAAGCTCCATATCATGAGCTAAATAACGGCGGGCATATCACTTATGTAGAGTTAAATGGCGATGTGAGTAAAAACCTAGAAAGCTTTAAGCGTATCATACAATGCATGAAAGAAAGTAACATTGGATATGGCTCGATCAACTTCCCGCTAGATAGAGACCCAGTGTGTGGTTATAGCGGTGTGATAGATGAGTTTTGCCCAAAATGTCATAGAAAAGAAGATGATGTTAAATTCGAACGCATTAGAAGGATCACAGGTTATCTAGTGGGAACGCTTGATCGTTTTAACAATGCGAAAAAAGCAGAAGTGCATGCAAGAATTAAGCACAACTTTCATTAGACTAGCAGGTGTTGAAAAAGAATCCATTGTCGATGGTTATGGTTTGCGTTATGTGATTTTTACTCAAGGTTGCCCTCATCGCTGCAAAGGTTGCCATAACCCACAAACACATGATTTTAACAAGGGATATTTGCAAGATTTAGCAAGTTTATATGATGAGATTTGTAAAAATCCTTTGCTTCAAGGTGTTACTTTTAGTGGTGGAGAGCCTTTTATGCAAGCAAAAAATTTAAGTATTTTAGCAAAGCATATTAAAGCTTTGGGGCTTGATCTTACTATATACACAGGCTTTACTTATGAAGAGTTGTTGCAAGAACAAGCCATGAAAGAATTACTCATTTATACTGATGTTTTGATTGATGGGAAGTTTATCTTAGAGCAAAAGGACTTGTCATTAAAATTCAAGGGCAGTAAAAACCAACGTATAATTGATGTGGCAAAAACTTTAGTACAAGATAAAATCATACTTTTGTAAAATCAAGAGATGTTTAGTCTTTTTTAATATAACTATGTTAGAATATCCATAAATTTAAAAAAGGAGAACGATATGTTTGAATTAAGAAAACTACCTTATGAAGCAGATGCTTTTGGGGATTTTTTAAGTGCAGAAACTTTTGCTTATCATCATGGTAAACATCACCAAACTTATGTAAATAACCTAAACAATCTTATCAAAGATACTGAATTTGCAGGAAAAGATTTAGTATACATCGTGCAAAATTCAAGCGGTGGAATTTTCAACAACGCTGCTCAAGTGTATAATCATGACTTTTATTTTGACTGCATTAAGCCAAAAACATGCTGTGGTTGTGGCTGTTCTTTAAGCGATGAATTTAAAGCAGCAGTGGAAAAAGACTTTGGTTCTATGGAAAATTTAAAAGAAGAATTTATCAAAGGTGCTACAGGGGTATTTGGCTCTGGTTGGTTTTGGCTAGTTTACAACACTCAAAATCAAAAACTAGAATTAGTAGCTACAAGCAATGCTGCTACACCTATTACTGAAGGTAAAGTTCCACTTTTAGTAGTAGATGTATGGGAGCATGCTTACTATGTAGATCACCGCAATGCACGTCCTGCGTACTTAGAAAAATTCTATGCACACATTAACTGGGAATTTGTAGCAAAAGCTTATGAATGGGCTATCAAAGAAGGTATGAACTCAGTAAGCTTTTATGCAAACGAACTTCACCCACTAAACTAAAAACAAAACCTCTTAGAATTTCTAAGAGGTTTACTTACCACTGCTTGTATTAAAAATTTATTTAAAATAACCATTTATAATTCTGCGAAAATTAACATAAAATTAAATCAAAAGGAAAAATAATGTCTATTCGTTACTCCACGGGGGGGGGGAATCGATAATTCCCAAATCAAACATTCTTTAAATTCATCAAACCAACTCTCATTTTTTACGAAAAAAACCTTTCTTTCTTTAGCAACTATATCTTTTTTAGCTAGCTATGCTAATGCAAACATCATAAGTGATCATAACCATTCAAGTGGTGCTATCCAAATAACTAGTAAAAACCAAAAAAATATCAGTGGTGGTAATTGCAATGGTACAAGCTGTACGATAAGTAATGAACAAAGTAACACAGTTACCATTAACAATGGTGGTGGTACTTTAACCATAGATAAAGGCGGTAAAATTGAAGTTAGTGATAAAAAAGGTGTTGTGGTTAACAAAGACACCAATAATGTAACTATCATAAATCATGGCTCTATCATCGCAAATGGAAATAGTCAGCCTTTTGGTATCCACAA
>NZ_NREN01000008.1:0-74529 GCF_003627915.1 Campylobacter sp. P255 | reverse complement strand
GAAAAGGAAATGAAATTATAGCAACAAAAGCTTAAAGTTTTATTAAATGAAAAAAGAAATGAAAATAAAAAAAGAAATTTATAGAAAGGAGAATTTATAAATATAGAATAAAAGAATATAAAAGAATTAAAGTGTATTGATATAGGGTGTATGAAGTGAAGTGTGTTAAAGAAGTGAAAAAAAAAAGGGGGGGGGGATTTAGCTAAGAAGTATTTTAAACTTCAAAACAAAATACCTTTTTTTTGTAAAATATGTTTTCCAATAAAATAATATTTTTATCCAAATAACTCCATCGCATCTTTATATGCGCTAATAAGTGAAGCCAAAGTAACAAAACCACCGATAATCAAAAAAAACATCTCGATTTTTTTTCTTTTATCTTCTTTGATTTTTTCTATTTTTTCTTCTTCTTGATTTTGGTCTATATATAAGATGTCTACAAGATTTTCTATCTGGATTTTAAGTTCTTGATGTTGTTCTAAAATATCATAGTATTGAAATATAATTTTCCATATCGTGTGTTTTTGTTGGTAATTATAATGCACCGGATTGCTAAAAAAATATTTTAGATTAAAAGTATAAAAGTCTTTTTTTACATCGATCACATCGTGATAATTTTCTTTATCTACAATGCTTGATGTTAAATTCAAATAATACTCCATTTTCTCACGATATGCCAAAGAAAGAGCAAACATCGTCATAGTATCATCAAATTTACTCTCACAGTTGCTAAATTTAGCCTGAAATAAAAAACCTTTTTCTGAAAACACAACTTTAGCATCTGGATTATCATAACAGTTTGATTTGTCAATTTTTAAAGTAGAGCTACCCCTTAATAGTTGCGATATAGCACTATCACTCATACTTTCATCGGTATATACTGCCATGTGATCTATCACACCTTTTTTGAATTGGCAATACTCTTGATTTACTAAAACCCCACCTTTTATACATATAATACATATATCAAAAATTTTATATACTACTATCGTATTCTTAGCATACTTTTGATCTTCTATATTGGTATAGATTTGTAAATTTTGTGCTAAAAAGGTATGAAAAAAATCTTTTACTCTTGAGTCTTTTCTAAATTTAGTTTCATTGAAACTCTTGACGATTTTTACTTGATACACATTGATCATAATATGTCCTATTTTGTATATTTTATAATTTACTTTATATCGCTGCAAAATTAAAATGTATTATCGAAATTATATTTATAATGGGAGTTGCTAATAAGTGGTGCGGATGAAAGGACTTGAACCTTCACGCATTGCTGCACCAGATCCTAAGTCTGGCGTGTCTGCCAATTTCACCACATCCGCAAAGTGGTACGCTCAAGAGGATTCGAACCTCTGACCTACGGCTTAGAAGGCCGTTGCTCTATCCAGCTGAGCTATGAGCGCATAAAAATAAACAACAATGGGCTTAATGGTGCGCCCGATAGGAATCGAACCCATAACCTACAGATCCGAAGTCTGTCGCTCTATCCAGTTGAGCTACGAGCGCTGATGGGGTGAGTGATGGGAATCGAACCCACGACCCTCAGGACCACAATCTGATGCTCTAACCGACTGAGCTACACTCACCATTTATAAAAATGGTCGGGGTGAAAGGATTCGAACCTTCGGCCCCTTGGTCCCAAACCAAGTGCGCTAACCAGACTGCGCTACACCCCGATGTACAAAAATAAAGCGTTATTTTACATAAAAAAATATCAAAAGTCAAGATAAACAAAAATATTTAGCACAAAAATGCTAAATATTTTAGAAATTAGTCTTTATTTTGCTTTTGTGAAATAATATTTAAAATTTCAACCACCAAAGAAAAAACCATAGCCACATAGATATATGCCTTATCTATATGAATATCAAAACCTTCGCTTACCAAAACAAAACCTATCATTACTAAAAACGCCAAAGCTAAAATCTTGATACTAGGATATTTTTCAACAAAATCCGCAATTGGTTTAGAAGCAAACAACATCACAAGCACAGCCATAATAACCGCTATGATCATAATTTCAATATCTTGAGCAATACCCACAGCAGTGATGACGCTATCAAGTGAAAATACAATATCAATCACAGCTATTTCAGCTACCACAATCCACAATTTATTGCTAATTTTTATATTGCTTTGTTCTTGCTCTTTGTGATTAATGCTTTCTTTGATTTCTTTAATAGATTTAACTATCAAAAATAAGCCTCCGAGTATAAGCACCAAATCCCTACCTGAAATTTCATTGCCTAAAACACTAAACAAAGGTGTAACAAGTTTCATCACCCAAAATAAAGACAACAACAACAAAATTCTAGTAAGCATTGCAAAAGCAAGTCCTAAAATTCTCCCTTTATCTCTGTGTTCTGGTGGTAACTTACTTACCAAAATCGCTAAAAAAATGATATTGTCAATCCCTAGTACAATTTCCAAAGCAGTAAGGGTAAACAATACCACCCAAGCATCTACACTAAAAATCCACTCAAACATTTATTTTCCTTAAGACAAAAAAAGCGTAATTATAATGACAAAAAATTAATTATTTTCAAAAATTTGCACAATCGCTTCAGGCAAAAGCTCATGTTCTAGTGCGTGAATTTTAGCTTCAAAGTCTTCAAAATTTAACTTTCCTTTTTCAAAGGCCTTTTGCGCGATGATTTTTCCACCATCTAATTCTTCATTGACCCAGTGTACACTAATGCCTGCAACTTTCATATCGCTTTCATAGCTTTCTTGAATAGCATGAGCACCTTTAAACAATGGAAGCAAAGATGGATGAAGATTGATAGCCTTTACTTCTTGCGTAAAAACAGGGCTTAAAATTCGCATAAACCCTGCCAATACAGTTAAATCTGCTTGACTTTCTTTTATAGTCTTTACTAACTCTGCATCAAATTCTTCTCTTGAAGTAAATTTTTCATGCTCTATGATTTTTGTGTTAAGACCGTATTTTAAAGCTCTTTGTATGCCATAAGCTTCTTTTTTATTGCACACACATAAAACCACTTCAAAGGTATTTTCTCCAAAAGTTTTTTGGTGTAATTTCTCTAAAATGTTTTCTAGATTGCTTCCATTGCCACTAAATAAAACTGCCAACTTTATAAGCATTTTAACCCCTTTATTAATTTTAAAGCATCAAAACTGTTTTTGTTTTTCTTGTAATCTTTAGCCACTAATGCATGTGCTAATACCGCATTTTTCGCAGCCTCTAAAGCACTAAATTTAGCTCCAAGCAAAGCAGCGATCATGCCACTCAACACATCTCCGCTTCCAGCTTTTGCCAAAGCCTCGTTGCCACAATTTACCACAAAAAGCTTATCTTTTTGGGCAATGATAGGATTTGCTCCTTTTAAAACTAAAACACATTCAAATTGTTTACTAAATTCTTTAACATAAAAAAATCGCTTCTTTTGAATTTCTTCAACTTGGATATTTTTATTCATATATAACTTCAAAAGCATAGAAAATTCTTTAGGATGAGGCGTTAAAACCACATCTTTTCTATTTAAATACAAAGTTAAATCAGCATTTTGAAAACAATTTGCGTCTAATACCAAAGGAACACTTTGCAATCTTTCATCTTTTAAAATACTTAGATCATTCAAGCCCATGCCTATAGCAGCTGCATTTATTTTACTTTCAATAGTATCTTTTAACATCAATAAAGGTGAAAAACTCTCTTTTGCTACTAAAGAAACCAAACCCGAGCCAAACTCTAAAGCCCCAAGTCCAGCTAAAGTACCTGCACTTTTATTAGCAAAAATATATACATGACCTAAATCACCTTTGTTAAAACTACACTTTTTTTGAATAAGCTTTAAGTCTTTTCTCTCTAGTAAAAAGCCCGATGTATTTTGTGCTTGAATTTTTATTCCCAAATGTGCGATTTTGATTTTTCCTACAAACTCTTTTGCAAAATCTTCCAAAAGCTTTTCTTTGACTACCCCCATACAAAGTGTATAATCTGCTTTAAAACACACATCTTGTCCAAGCCCACTAGGAATATCACAAGCAATTTTTATTGCCTTACTTTGAGAGATTTTTTGAATAATTCCTTGTAACTTTTCATCTAAAGCTTTATTTAAACCGCTACCAAAAACACAATCAACAATAATGTCAAAATCTTCAAAACAAGGTTCTTCTTGTAAAAATTCAAAACCGATGTTTTGCAAAATTTGTTCTTGTTTGAGAAACATTGTGCTTTTTTTATATGCCAAAACATAAGCAGATGCTTTTTTAAGGTGTCGAATGGCTACAAGTCCATCGGCTCCATTACCGCCTGTGCCAAGTAAAAATAAAATTTTAGCATTGTGTATTTTTTTGCTTTTTTTCTTGATAAAATTTGCAAGTTCAACGCCTGCATTTTCCATCATCAAAAATTCATCTAATCCTTTTTCAATCAGCTGTTTTTCATAAGAAATATTATCTTTACATATGGCTTTCATTACCAGCCTCGCAAGCTATAAGTTTTTGAGTTTTAGCACCTAATTCTTTAAGCTTTATCACTCTTGAAGCAATATTGCCACTTCCGTGAGTAAGTTTTGTTTGCATATTATCTACATTGGAATTTAATCTTTTAATATTATCTTTGATTTTTTCAAAATCTTCCAAAACACCAGCAAATTTATCGTGAAATTTTCCAAGCTCTTCAAAGGCCTTTAAGATATTCTCATTACTTTGGGTGTTTTTCCATGAAATATTTATCGTATTTAGTGCCATAAAAAGAGTATTTGGTGTAGTTAAGTATACCTTTTTTTTATAAGCATATTGATAAATTTCAAGATCTACACTTAAAATCAAATCTAGAATGTTTTGATAAGGTATAAAAAGCAAAACAAACTCATAAGTATGCTTATCATACTGCATATAAGGTTTCTTGGCTAATTCATCGATCCTAGCTTTTAGATTATATGCTAAATCAAGGCAAGTATTTTTACTAATCTCCTCAAAACCAAAATCACTCGGTAGTGAAAATTTTGCATCTATAATAATGCTTTTTTGTTTATCTAAAAACACCACCGCATCAGGAATGTAGGTTTTACCCTCTTCTTGAAATCTCTCCTGTAGTTTATACTGCACACCTTCTACTAAACCACTATTTTCTAAAACAGACTTAAGTTGCAACTCTGCAAAATTACCACGAATTTTTTTATCACCTTTTAAAACTTTGGCTAATTTATCTGCATTTTCACCCATATTTTGACTAAATTTGAACATATGTTCAATTTGTGTTTTAATACTTGTTTCATTTTGGGCAAGTTTTTCACTGTATTCTTTAACACTTTTTTTAACCGGTAAAAAGATTTCTTCTAGGATTTTTTTCGCATCTTCATTCAGCATAAGCTTGTTTTGATTTAATATATTAGTATTTTGTTTTTGTAAATTTTGCTCTAATTCTTGCTTCAACTCTATCAAATTTTGTTTATATTTTTCTTCTAGTTTTAGCAAAGTTTGAGTGTATTCATCTCTTAATTCTGCACGTTCTTTTAAGTGCATATTTAAAAGTTCTTGTTGGGTGTGTTCTTTTTGCGCTAATTTTGCCTCTAAAGCTTCGCTTTTTGATAAATAGTTTATTTTTTCTTCTAATAAAGTTGAATTTTTCTCCATAAGTGATTTTTTTTCTGATTCTAAAATAGAAATTTGATCTTGCAATGTTAAATTAGTTTGGTTTAAAAATTCTAACTTTGCTTTTTCTTTTTGACTTTTAAACACATACCATACAAAAGACAAAACTACAACCGCCAAAAGTGCTATTAAAATGTTTTCCATTTTTACCCTTTTGTTTTTTCAATCAGAAAATAAATGTTTTTTTCATTACCTTCTTTAAATTGTTTCATTTGTGGTAAGAATTCTTTTACTAAGGCTCTAAAATTTTTAAAACCAAAATTTTGCGGGATAAAATTCGCATGTTTTCTGCTCATATTGGTGCGAATTTGAGCATATTCTGCACGACCCTTTTCTTCTATCAAAGCTTCTGTGATATTGATCAAATCTTTAATATATTCTTTGGTGCTTAATACTTTTTCTTTAGATTCATCTTGATCTAAATAAAAAAATTCACTAAAGGAATTAACATAAGATTTTACAGCTTGTTTTAATCCCATACCTATAACTTGCTTTTTGCTTTCTTTAAGTCTTTGAATTAAACTAGTATAATCACTATCGCTAGAAACAATTACAAAAATATCAATATCTTTTTCATAAAAAATACTCATAATTTCAGTGATTAAATACATATCACTTGAGTTTTTATTAGCAGTAAAATTAAACTGCTGCATAGCTATAATAGAATACTGGCCAATTTGCTCTTTCCAATTTTGTATATTTTTTTGCGTCCAATCTCCATAAATGCGCTTGATGATAATTTCTCCATAATCAGAAGCAATATCAAAAATAGATTTTGCGTATTTTGATGGAATATTTTCTGCATCGATAAATATCGCTATGCTTTTATTTTCCATTTTCACTCCTATGTAGTTCTCATTCTAAAGCTTAATGCTTTTAACATATGATTTTTTAAAATAAACTCACTTTGCTCTAAATCTGCTATAGTTCTTGCCACTTTTATTGTTTTATTTACACCTCTTTGGGAAAGGTTATACGAAGCTATAGCTTTTTTTAAAATTTCATCTGCATTTGCATCTAAAATACAAAACTGCTTCATCTGTTCTTCGTTTAATTTAGCATTAAATTCTTCTTGTTTTCTTTGCTTTTGAAACAAAAATCCCTTAAACACCATTGCACTCATTTGTTCTGATGTTAGGCTTGTTTTATCTTCGTGTGAAATTTCATCCATAGCCACATAAAGGTCAATTCTATCTAAAATTGGCGAGGAAATTTTATTTTTATATTTTTTGATTTCTATCTCTTGACAACGACAGGCAAGACTTTTAGAAAATAAATTCCCACAAGGACAAGGATTTTGCGCACAAGCAAATAAAAATTTAGTCTCATACACTACTTTTGTGTTAACCCTTGAAATAAGAATTTTAAAATCTTCCAAAGGCTCCCTTAAACTTTCAATAATCTGTTTTGAAAAATGAGGAAATTCATCAAAAAACAAAACACCGCCATTTGCCAAAGCAAGTTCGCCCATTTTAGCACTTTTAGTTCCTCCCCCAAAAATACTAGCTCTAGTACTTGTGTGATGAGGGCTTCTAAAAACCCTACTTGCACTAAAATCATCCTCTAAAGAATTTAAAGATTTGTATGCATTTTGAGCCAAAATTTCTTTTAGACTTTGCGGCGGCATAATATAAGGAAGTCTTTTAGCGCACATACTCTTACCACTTCCTGGACTACCCTCGAATAAAACATTATGCATACCCAAAGCGGCTATAATACATGCAAATTTAGCGCTTTCTTGCCCTTTAACTTCTTTAAAATCATAAGGAAAAAAAGTGTTTTTGATGTATTTTTGCCCATTGAGTTCTATAGCATTTTCAAACAAAGGATGTTCATTAGATACATGAAAATTTTCGTAATTTTTTGCTTTAAAAAAATCTATCGCTTGAGTTAAATTTTCTAAAGCATAAATTGTTAGATTGGGTATCATTGAAGCTTTTTGCGCTATACTTTTTGGCACAACCACCTTGGCATTTTGCACTTTCGCGCTCAAAAAAAGCAAAATAGAAAACAAGCTCGCTGTGCTTTTGATACTTCCATCTAATCCAAGTTCGCCAAAAACAAAAAAATCATCTAGATTTTCTTTTTGAAATAAAATCAAAATCGCAATAGCTAAATCAAAATGAGAGCCATTTTTAGGTATATCTGAAGGACTAAGGTTGATGGTGATTTTTTGCGCTGGAAAGCTAAAATTTTGACTTAATAAAGTTGCTTTAACTCTCTCTGTGCTTTCTTTGATGGTAGAATTTGCAAGACCTACTATGCTAAAACCTGGCAAACCTCTTGTGAAAGTTGATTCTACATCGATTATATCAAGCTCTGTAGAAAAACTCGCACATCTTAGTTTTTTCATTTATTTTTTTTGGATTTTTTTTTAAAATCTTTATCAAATTTTTGGCGTTTTAAAAAAGAAAGTTTTTCTATAAATAAATGCCCATCAAGATGATCGATCTCGTGCTGAATAGCTACTGCTAAAAATTCATGTGCCTCTAGACTTTGTGCTTTACCAAATCTATCTTGATAATCAAGTCGTATGTTTTTATAACGCAAAACATCTTCATAAAAACCTGGTATACTTAAACACCCTTCATTACATGATATCATCTCATCATCTAAAGGAGTAATGATAGGATTGATGATTTCTAAAAGAGTTTGCTTGTCTTCTTTTTGCTCGCCTTCTTCATCTCCAATATCTACAAGCAAAGCTCTAACCGGCACATCCACCTGAATGGCAGCCAAACCAACTCCTTTATTTGCTATCATAGTTTCATACATATCATCTAACAATGTATGTAACTCATTGTCAAATTTTTCTATTTTTTGAGATTGCAAAAACAGTCTCGGATTAGGATAGGTGATTATTTTTCTGATCATTTTTCTTTTTCCACTACCACAAAAGGTTCTAAATTTTTACCCGAATTTTTTAAAGCTTGGGTACATTTTTCTATCAATTCTTCACTTTTACTGTCTTGATTAACCGCACTAACAGCCACTTCAACATCAACTTCTATTTCTTTATCTGCTAAGAAAAAATTGGAATTTTCTAAGGATTCTAAAATTTTATTACATATTTCTTGTGCTTTTTCTAAATTAGTGTGTGAGATCATCATAACAAAAACATTATTGCCACAATGAGCAACAATATCGCTTGATGATACATTTTTACTAAAAATTCTACAAATGCTTTTCAAAAAAGCGTTTTTTTCTTTTTGTGTATAAGTTTGTTCTAAAATTCCTTCTTTTACTCTAAAAAATATTAAAGAAGTTCGATAATTATATTTTGCATTACTTTCTATGCTTTTTTCTAAATTTTCTAAAAAATATTTTTTGTTATAAACTCCAAATTTAGAGTCAAAATCACTTTGTTCTTCAATGTGTTTATAAGTTTGCCTTACCTCATCAAAATTTTCTTTAATATCATCTGAATATCGATCTAAAATGCTTGAAAATCTCGAAAGATCTGATTCTAAAGCGTGGATTACATTTGAAACAGCTAAATTACCTGTGCTAATAGCAAGTTCTGAATTACGTCTTCTTAGCATATCTTTAACTGTTTCAAGATGTCTATAAATCATAGCAATGTATTGTAATAGCGCCGAAGTAGAACTAAAGCTTTTTTTAATCTCTTGCTCTATATTAGCTCTTTTGATATCATCATCATTTTGCTCAAATTCCATGATCTCATGTACTTTTTTCTTAAAAGCCGAAGGACGCTCTTCGAGCATTTTTTGAAAATAAACTCCATAGTTAGTAGGTGTTGGAGGCACATTGTCTTTTACAAGTTCAGTTAGTATAGACTTTGCAAATTTTTCAAATTCTCCACCACTAATTTTTTGGATTTTTGGAGCTTCTTTGGCCGGAGTTGGATCGCTACTTAAATTTAAGTCAGCAAATAAATCATCATCTAACATTGCTATGCTTTTTCCTTATTTAAAACTTTTTTCCAAAACCTTATCAATTAAGCCATATTCTTTAGCTTCAGCTGCACTCATAAAAAAATCTCTATCGGTATCTTTTTCGATTTTAGAGAGTTTTTGCTTAGTGTTTTTAGCCAAAATATCATTCAAGATTGATTTTAATCTTAGAATTTCTTTTGCTTGAATTTCAATATCAGTTGCTTGTCCTCTTGCACCGCCTAATGGTTGGTGAATCATGATTCTTGAATTAGGCAAAGCAAATCTTTTACCCGGTGCACCGCAGCTAAGCAAAAACGCACCCATAGAAGCAGCCTGACCAATACAAATAGTACTCACATCAGCTTTAATATAATTCATCGTATCATAGATACTAAATCCACTTGTAACTACTCCACCTGGTGAGTTAATGTAAAGATAAATATCTTTTTGTGGATCTTCTGCTTCTAAAAACAAAAGTTGCGCCACTATAGAAGCAGCAAGATCATCATTGATCTCACCGCTTAACATAATGATTCTGTCTTTTAGAAGTCTTGAATAAATATCATAACTTCTTTCACCTCTGCTTGTTTTTTCAACCACATAAGGGATATATGAACTCATTATTTTTCGCTTTCTTTTTCAGTTTTCTTTTTATCATTTTTTTTGAAGATATCTGCAAAAAGTTTTTCTTCAATTAAAGACATTTTAATTGCTGGCAATGCACCTTGTTTTTTATAGTTTTCTAAGTGTTCTTGCGGATTAAAACCATATCTATATGCTTCAAAATAAATCGCTTGGATTAATTCTTGATCACTTACTTGAATATTTCTAAGTTTTGCTAACTCATCAATGATAAAAGTCAATTTCACGCTTTTTTGCGCATCTTCCTTAAAGCTATCTCTTTTTTCTTTGTATTTTGCTTCATCTTTAAATTCTTTCAATTCCTCTTCGCTTAAAGTTCTTAAAGAATTTCTAAACTGCATATCAGTTTCTTGCTCTACGATATTTCTTGGCAAAGTAAAATCAAATTTTTCAACCAAAGCTTCTGCAAATTGATTTTTTAATTCATCATTAATAAGTTTAAAAATCTTTTCATTTTTTAACTGTTCTTTGATTTTAGCATCAAGTTTTTCAACACTTGGTTCTTTTTCATCAGGAATTAGATTTTTTAAAAGCTCTTCGTTTAATTCAGGCATTTTAAGTTCTTGAATTTCATGAATTTTTACTTTAAATACCGCATCTTTTCCTGCTAAATGTGCTGCGCCATACTCTTTTGGAAAAGTCACGTTAATATCTTTTTCTTCACCTACTTTTAAACCAACCATACCTTCTTCAAATCCTGGTATAAATTGTTTTGAACCGATTTCTAAAACATAATTTTGTGCTTTCCCGCCATCAAAAGCTTTACCATCTACAAAACCCTCAAAGTCAAATTTAGCAAAATCGCCTTCTTTTAATGCTCTTGCCTCTTTGATTGCTTCAGGAGTAGCAAATCTTTTCAACAATTCTTCTTTTTTTGCATCAATTTCTTTTTGAGTTACTTTTGGTGTATTATAAGTTGGAACTAAAGCTTCATAGCCATCTAGTTTTACTTCCGGTCTAAAAGATAATACCATTTGAGCTTCAATGTCACCATCTTTTCTATCAAATTTTTCAAAATATGGTTCGCCTACTAAATCTTTTGCTTCTTTTTTGATCTCTTTTAATGCATTATCTACAGCATTTCTTAAAAGATCTTGCTCCGCATCTCTTGTAAGCTCTTTTTCATATCTTTTAAGTATAGCAGCCACAGGAACTTTTCCCGCTCTAAAGCCATCCATTTTCATAGTTTTAGATGCTTTTTTAGCTAATTTTTCCACTTCTGCTTTAATAGCTCCTTGAGCAATTTTCACAGTAGCATTTGCATTTGCAAAATCAATTAGTTTTGCTGTAACTTCCATAATATTTTCCCTTTTTAAATAAAATTTTTCGATAATATACCAAAATTTTCCTTATCGCTTTATATAAAAATAAAAATATGTTAAAATTTTAATTTTTGATGGAGAAAAAATGCAAGAAAAATTTGAACAATCAGTAAAAAATATGTTAGAAATTATCGGAGAAAATCCTCAAAGAGAAGGACTTTTAAAAACTCCTACTAGGGTTTTTAAAGCTTTTGAATTTTTAAGTAGTGGTTATAAACAAGATCCAAAACAAATACTAAATGATGCTTTATTTGAAAGCTCAAACAACGAAATGGTTTTAGTAAGAGATATTGAATTTTATAGTCTTTGCGAACATCATCTTTTACCGTTTTTTGGGCGTGTACATGTTGCATATATACCAGATAAAAAAGTAGTAGGACTTAGTAAAATTCCACGTCTTGTAGAAGTTTTTGCAAGACGCTTGCAAATTCAAGAACAACTCACAGAACAAATCGCAGAAGCACTAATGGAGCATGTAGGCGCCAAAGGTGTTGGGGTGGTTATCGAAGCAAGGCACATGTGTGTGGAAATGCGTGGGGTACAAAAGGCAAATTCAACCACTAGTACTTCAGCCTTAAGAGGTAGCTTTTTAAAAAGCGAAAAAACCCGAAAAGAATTTTTCACTCTCATCAACTCAGCAAAACAGGTTAGATTTTAATGGGTTTAGAAAAACTTCGTAGCAAAATCAGCTCACAAAATCTAGCTAGTGTATTTGGACAAATCACTAAAATTTCAAGCACTAGTATAGAAATAAATGGCTTGAAAACTAGCATAGGAGATATTATTAAAATTGTTTCTAATGAAGATGAAAGCAAAGAAGCAATGGCCATGGTAGTAGAAGTAGATGAAAATTTAAGCTATTTAAGTCCTTTTGGTTTTGTGGAAGGTTTTAAAATAGGTGATCGTGCATTCATTAACGATGCGGGTATGCAAATAGGCGTAAGCGATGGGCTTTTGGGAAGAGTGGTAGATCCTTTCATGCGTCCAAAAGATGGTAAAGGCCCTATCGAGGCAAGTAAATTTATGCCTATTATGCGCGCGCCCATTGATGCGATGAAAAGAGGTTTAATAGAAGAGGTTTTTCCAGTTGGCGTTAAAACAATAGATGCGCTTTTAACCTGTGGTGTAGGACAAAAGCTTGGAATTTTTGCAGGAAGTGGTGTGGGAAAATCAACCTTAATGGGCATGATAGTAAAAAATTCCAAAGCTCCGATTAAAGTGATCGCTTTAATCGGGGAGCGTGGTAGAGAAATTCCTGAATTTATACAAAAAAACCTTGGTGGCAAACTTGATGATACCGTGATCATCGTTGCAACAAGCGATGATAGTGCTTTGATGAGAAAGTATGGTGCATTTTGCGCCATGAGCGTGGCTGAATACTTCAAAGAACAAGGCAAAGATGTTTTATTTATCATGGATAGCGTAACACGTTTTGCTATGGCACAAAGAGAAATAGGCTTGGCCTTAGGTGAACCACCTACAACAAAAGGCTACCCACCAAGCGTTTTAAGTCTTTTACCTCAACTTATGGAGCGAGCAGGAAAAGAAGAAGGTAAAGGTACCATCACGGCTTTTTTTACTGTGCTAGTTGATGGAGATGATATGAGTGATCCAATCGCTGACCAAAGTAGATCTATCTTAGATGGACACATAGTACTTAGTCGTGAACTTACTGATTTTGGAATTTATCCACCTATAAATATACAAAATTCAGCCTCAAGGGTAATGGGAGATATTATCAGCAACGAACACAAGCTAGCTGCTAGAAAATTCAAACGTTTAAATTCTTTACTAAAAGAAAATGAAGTATTATTGCGTATTGGCGCGTATCAAAAAGGAAGCGATAAAGAACTAGATCAAGCTATCACCAAAAAAGACTTTATGCAACAATTTTTAAGTCAAAACCCCGAAGAAAGCTTTGAATTTAATGATACGATTAATATGCTTAAGATGATCGATATGCAATAATTGGAATGATTTTTGCTTTTTTTTGACAAAAAGTCATGAAAAAAGGATGGATCATGTCAAATTTAGCATTTTTAGATCATCAACAAAATTTAGGTTTAAAATATACTGATATTTGTCAAAATATTTTTGAAAGAGAAATCTTTACACATATGTATTTAGAATTTATCAGTTTTATTTTATTAGAAGATAAAGCTAAGCTAAAATACTTAAAAATCATCAACTCAAAAGAAGAATTTATCGTCGAATTTAAAATCAATAATCAAAAAAAATCTTTTGTTATCAACAATAAAAAAAGCTTAAATGAAGAATTTAGCGCAAAAAGAATGACTCAAGAAGAATATGAGAGAGAAATTGCTAGAATTTATCAGATTGAAAGATATTTAAAAATACAAAACAATCTTCAAATTTTTTCTAATGAAATCAGCACCACAATGAAAAATCTTTTTAAAGACATGAATGAATTTAAAAGCTACATTGATATGCTTGAAACAAAAGAAAACACCCACAATCACTACTTATCAAAAATTTATAATATAGCTTAATATTAATCAAACTTTGCCGATAATAGTACTAATCCAAACAAAAGGAGTATGTTATGGGCGAAGTTACCAATTCTCAAGCAGGTTTAATGCTTAACATTGCAACCACTATGATGAAAAAAACCATAGAGGTTAATGAAAATGCGGTAATGCAAGTATTAGAAGGCGTAAATGCAAACCCTGCTCCAACTACTACTCCTACTGCTAGTTCAGGATTGCTTGACATTTACGCTTAATTTTTCTCTTCGATTCAAAAATTTTGGCATAGCTTTTGCTTTTTTAAAGCTAAGCAATATTTTTGAAGAGAAGAGTTATGTTTGTAAATTCTAATGTCAACCCGTATCAGAATTTTGCAAATTATCCATTTGCAAAAACTGAACACATTGAACAAAAAAAAGAAAACACTAATGTCAAAAACGATCTTCATGAGATCAAAAGTCCCAATTTAGATTATAAAACTACTTATGCAAGTGAATTTGGATTTAGAATCGATGAGCAAGGTTTTTTTGAAAAAGATCTTAACAAAACAGCAGCAATACCACTTGATTATGATATTAATATAAAAAGCATAAGAGAAATTTCAAAGCAACTTATCAAGCTAGATGAAAACCTAAACTACAACAAAATAGATCTACCAAGGCTTTTAAACACATATCATAATACACTTAAAACCATCAATACTGAATTTCAAAATAACAACAATGATTTTTTAAACAAAAGTCAGATTTTAGATTTACACCAAGGCTATAGCTATACTTATGAAGGAAAAATTTTAAAAGTTTATGAAAGCGCAAAAAGTTTGCAAGGTGCAAAAGAAGCTAATAAAAATCTCAACACCCTTATGCTAGATAACAAAATAGGTGATTTTGCATTTAATGCGAGTATCGAAAACACAGCTAGCAACCCTATCATCAAGCCTTATTTAAACAAACAAGGGCAAGTTTCAAAAAGTGGTTTACTGCTTAATTATATTTATCATGATTTAAAAGAACAAAACCATCAAAAGGCTAATTTCTTTTTATCGCCCATTGAATTAGATATGTCTTCAAATGTCAAATTTCAAAAGCTCATGAGAGGTGAATTAAGTGTGCAGGATTTTCTAAATGAAAGCAACAAGGAAAAAATGAGTTTTGATTTATACTTACACATTAACGGGGTGAATAAAAACAACACTTCAGAAGATAAACTTTCAGTTTTCTTCCAACAATACATCAACTACCAACACAGCATCAATATGCAAGAATTTGCCAATTCAAGCTCTATTTATAGTCTTTATAGTGAACAAACTAGCAAAGAATTAGAGGCTTTAAAAGAAGAATTTAACCAAAATGACTCTCATATTGATCTTGAAAAAATCAATACCCAAAAAGAAAATTTAGACACACAATTTTTAGAAAATCGCAAAAGACAAGCTAGTATTAACAAAATTTTACACTCTTACTTGAATGCAATGGCTTAACTTGTGCTAAAATAATAACAAAATTTTTGCACAAGTTAAAAACACAAACGATTTAATGTTAAATTTAATATTTTAGTGTATATTAACAAAAAAGATAAAAATTATCCTAATTAAAGGAGACTGATTTGAAAGTATATTTAGACAACAACGCAACAACGCAACTTGCGCCAGAAGCTTATGAACTTATGAAGCCTTTTTTAAGCGAGCATTATGGCAATCCAAATAGCTTACATCAATGGGGTAGCGCAACCCACCCTGCGCTTAAAGAAGCTATGGACAAGCTTTATGCGGGACTTGGTGCAAGTGATTTAGATGATATCATTATCACTTCCTGTGCTACTGAAAGTATCAACTGGGTATTAAAAGGTGTGTATTTTGATAGAATTTTAAATAGCGACAAAAATGAAGTGATTATTTCTAGCGTAGAACACCCTGCGGTAGCAGCTAGTGCTATGTTTTTAAAATCTTTAGGAGTAAAAGTTATAGAACTAGGAGTAGATCATGAAGGTGTTTCTAGTGCAAAAGATCTAAAAGAGGCTATTTCTGATAAAACTGCATTAGTTAGCATTATGTGGGCTAATAATGAAACTGGAATGATCTTCCCTATAGAAGAAATGGCTCAAATAGCACATGAACATGGGGCGTTATTTCACACTGATGCAACCCAAGCTGTTGGGAAAATTAAAGTCAATTTCGCAAAATCTGGAGTTGACTTTGCTTCTTTTTCAGCACACAAATTCCATGGACCAAAAGGTGTAGGTGGACTTTACATTAGAAAAGATATAGAACTAACCCCGCTATTGCATGGTGGTGAGCATATGGGCGGTAGAAGAAGTGGCACTTTGAATGTGCCATATATTATAGCTATGGCAGAAGCTTTAAGAATTGCAAACACCATGCTTGATTTTGAAAACTCACATATTAGAAAATTAAGAGATAAATTAGAAGATCTTATCTTAGCTATGCCTGATACAAGTGTAGTAGGAGATCGATCAAGAAGAGTTCCTAATACAATCTTAGCAAGTATCAAAGGCGTAGAAGGTGAAGCTATGCTTTGGGATTTAAACAAAAATGGTATAGCAGCAAGTACTGGTTCAGCCTGTGCAAGTGAAGCACTAGAAAGCAACCCTATCATGGAAGCAATTGGTGCAGAAAATGACTTAGCACACACTGCTTTAAGACTGTCTTTGTCAAGATTTAACACAGAAGATGAAATTGATTATGCAGCAGAGCAAATAAAAAAAGCAACGCAAAGACTTAGAGCAATTTCAAGTACTTATGCATATAAGCCTGAAAATAATTAAAGGATAAAAAATGGCAAAAAATAATTTAATTGGCGGATCAATTTGGGATGAATACTCTCAAAAAGTACAAGATAGAATGAACAACCCTCAACATATGGGAGAGTTCACGCAAGAAGATGCAGAAAAAGCAAATGCAAAACTTATTGTTGCAGACTTTGGCGCAGAAAGCTGTGGTGATGCGGTTAGATTATACTGGTTAGTAGATGAAAAAACCGATAAAATCATCGATGCTAAATTTAAAAGTTTTGGCTGTGGAACAGCAATAGCAAGTAGTGATACTATGGTTGATCTTTGTATAGGTAAAACCGTAGATGAAGCTGTAAAAATTACCAATTTAGATGTTGAATTTGCAATGAGAGATAACCCAGAAACTCCTGCGGTTCCACCTCAAAAAATGCATTGTTCTGTTATGGCTTATGATGTTATCAAACAAGCAGCAGCACACTATAAAGGGGTAAACCCTGAAGATTTTGAAGATCAAATCATTGTTTGTGAGTGCGCTAGAGTTAGTCTTGGAACCATCAAAGAAGTAATTAGACTTAATGATCTACACACCGTGGAAGAAATCACTCAATTTACCAAAGCAGGTGCTTTTTGTAAATCATGTGTAAAAGCAGGTGGGCACGAGGAAAAAGATTATTATCTTGTTGATATTTTGGCTGAAACTAGAGCTGAAATGGAAAGAGAAAAACTAAAAGATCAAAGTAAAACTGATATAGCTTTTGATGATATGACTATGGTAAAACAACTAAAAGCCGTAGAAGCGGTGCTAGATAGCGATGTGCGCCCAATGCTACATGGAGATGGTGGAGACTTAGAAGTAATCGATATCCAAAAAAGTGACAGTAAAAATATAGATATTTACATACGCTACCTTGGTGCTTGCAGTGGCTGTTCAAGTGGAAGTGGCGCAACTTTATACGCTATAGAAAACATCTTGCAAGAAGAACTAAGTCCAAATATACGCGTTATACCAGTTTAAGCAGTTTTTTTCTGCTTAAACTTTTTAATTTAAAGCCTTTTTATGTTAAAATATTATTTTATTAATTTTTAAAAAGGCTATTTATGCAAAGACTTCAAACCTTTGTTCAAAGCGAAACTTTTCCAGGTGTTTTGCTGATATTCTTTACCGTACTTGCACTCATTTTACAAAACAGTTCTTTAACAGATCAATACACTAACTTTTTAAATATACCTTTTGGTTTTCAAGCGGGAAGTTTAGAAATTTTTAAACCTTTGCTTTTATGGATTAACGATGGCTTGATTGCGATTTTTTTCTTTGCAATTGGACTTGAGTTAAAATACGAAGTAACTAAAGGTCAACTCAACAGTGTTAAAGCTATGTCCTTGCCTGTATTTGCAGCACTTGGTGGTATGATTGTCCCTGCGTTGATTTTTGCATTTTTTAACTATAAAGATCCTTTCGCCCTACAAGGTTGGGCTATACCTACTGCAACTGATGTTGCTTTTGCTGTGGGAATTTTAATGCTTTTGGGCAAACAAGTACCCACCTCTTTAAAGCTATTTTTACTTTCTTTGGCAATTTTTGATGACTTAGGTGCGATTATTGTGATTGCATTGTTTTACACAAGTGAACTTTCAGTATTTGCGATGATTGCTGCTTTGGTTTGTATTTTAGCACTTTACTTACTTAACCACTTCCATGTCACTAAAAAATCTTTTTATATTATCATTGCAATTATTTTTTGGATTAGTATGCTAAAAAGCGGGGTACATGCAACCTTAGCAGGAGTAATCACTGCTTTATTTATACCACTTGAAACTAAAAGCGGAAAATCTTTTCTAAAAGAAATCGAACACGATCTAGCTCCTTGGGTGAGTTATTTTATCTTGCCTATTTTTGCTTTTGCAAATGCAGGGGTGGATTTAAAAGACATGGATCCAAGCTTTATGTTTTCATCAGTAAGTCTAGGGATTATTCTAGGTTTATTCTTAGGAAAGCAAATTGGCGTGTTTTTGTTTTCTTATATTAGTATCAAGTTAGGTTTAGCAAAATTGCCACAAAATGTTAGCTTTAAACAACTCTATGGCGTTTGTATTCTCACTGGTATAGGTTTTACCATGAGCTTTTTTATCGATGGCTTAGCTTATCAAAATAGTGATATTTTTGCATATTCTGACAAACTAGCCATTTTAGTTGCGTCACTACTAAGTGCTGTAGTTGGGTATGTTTATCTCAAGCTCATATATAGCCTTAAAAAATGAAATTTAAAAGCTTCCAAAACTTTTTATCACTTGAAATTTTAGGAGGATTGTTGCTTTTAGTCGCAACCATCCTCGCGCTTTTACTTAAAAATAGCCCTTATGGGGAGCATTATATGCATTTTTTAAGTGTAGAAATGGGCTTAAAAGTTGGATCTTGGGAGCTTTTTAAACCTTCGCTTTTATGGATTAACGATGGCTTGATTGCGATTTTTTTCTTTGCAATTGGACTTGAGTTAAAGAAAGAATTTGTCCAAGGAGAATTTAAAACTCTTAGCAATATCACCTTGCCTTTAATGGCTGCTATAGGTGGCATAGTCGTACCTGCTTTAATTTTTTGTGCTGTAAATTTTAACGATGCATATGTTTTAAAAGGCTGGGCTATACCCACTGCGACTGATACTGCATTTGCTCTAGTAATTCTTGCCATGTTAAAACAACGCATACCGAGTTCACTCAAAGTTTTTCTAGTGTCTTTGGCTATTTTTGATGATGTGGGGGCTATTTTAATTATAGCTATTTTTTATACTAATGAACTTTCAACTCTAGCTTTTTTTGTTGCATTTTGTTGTATTATAGGATTATTTTTACTTAATCGCTTAGGTAATGAAAGAAAATCTTTCTACTACATACTTGGTGCTTTACTGTGGCTTAGTGTTTTAAAAAGTGGTGTGCATGCAACCTTAGCAGGTATTATCACTGCTTTATTTATCCCGGTTTTTACAAAAAATAATCATACATTACTAGAAGAAATCGAACATGGCTTAAAATTTTGGATTGCTTTTGTGATACTACCACTTTTTGCTTTTGCAAATGCAGGAGTAGATCTTTCAAAAATTGAAACACATATGCTATTTAGCGGCGTAAGTGTAGGTATTTTCCTAGGCTTGTTTATTGGAAAACAACTAGGTGTGTTTGGTTTTGCCTATATGGCCATTAAATTTAAACTTGCAAAATTACCCAAAGATGCAAATTTTAAACAACTCTATGGCGTTTGCATACTTACTGGTATAGGTTTTACTATGAGCTTTTTTATCGATGCGCTTGCTTATGAAGTTAGTGATATATTTAATTTTGTAGATAACTTTGCTATTTTACTAGCCTCGTTAGCTTCGGGTGTTTTTGGGTATTTTTACCTACGATTTGTTCGTTAATTAAGTTTTTTTTAAAAAAAATAAGATATAATTTCATTTCTTAATTAATTTTAAAAGGCCCATTCGTCTAGCGGTTAGGACATCGCCCTTTCACGGCGGTAACACGAGTTCGAGTCTCGTATGGGTCACCACTTTTTTAATTTCCTTTTTGATTATCTTCCTTAAAAGAAAATATTGGCAAAGACAATCCATAATGTATCGCTAAAAGACGTGCGATTGTTCCTACGATCAAAGAAGCAAGAATTACCCATAACTCATCTACCCCTAAAACATGCAAAACATAATATAAAGCTCCGGTTAAAATAGCCACACCTGCATAAATTTCTTTGCGAAATACCAACGGGATTCTCGTACACAAAATATCTCTTAAAATACCACCAAACACCCCTGTAATCACCGCCGAACTCACAGCCACAATGAAACCATATCCCATTTGTATAGCAATTTGAGCTCCTAAAACACTAAAAACAACCAAACCAATAGCGTCTAAAATCAAGAAAAGTTTTTCAAGCCTAATCACATATTTAGCTATTTTTGTTGTAACAATTGCTGCAACGCAAATTAAAATCACATATTCTGGGGTTTTTATCCAAGTAAGAGGATGATGGTCTAGTAAAATATCTCTGATTGATCCTCCGCCAATTGCGGTCACAAGTGCTATAAAAATCACCCCAAAAAGATCCATCTTATGGCGACCCGCTGCAATAGCTCCTGTCATAGCATCAACAGTAATCCCGATAATATAAAGCACAGTTAAAAGCATGATGAGTTAAAACCCTTGTTAAAACAAGGGTTAGTTTTTACTTACAATATCAATGATATTTTGAGCCACTTTTTTTGCAATAGGCTCAACAAATTCAGCCGGAGAAGTAAACCCTACACAAGAGCAATTAATCTCACCTAAAACATACTTATCTTTCCCATTTTCATCTGTATCTAAGATAAAATCTGCTGTCCAAATTAAAGGAATATCATAATTTCCAAGTTTAGTACGAATTTCTGGCAAGGTTGCTAAGAACCAATCTACCAATTCTTGCCAATCTTTTGGCTCATCGTATCGATATTTTGCACCTGAAAAAAGTGTTGCTGAAAAAGCATCAGCACCTTCAGCTGGCTTTTTATGCACTACATAAATTGGAGTATGATAGAGCATTAAAATTCTAATCTCCCCTTCTTTGATGCGTGGTAAAAAAGTCATATCTACCAACATGCCATTATCACCTACAATGTATTGCTCACAAAAGTCCATAAATTCACCAAGTTCTCTTTCTTCTGTGTGATTATCTTTTGCTTCAGTACATTTGATTTTTGCATTTAGTGGCACACTCACAGTTCCTGCTGGTAACTCATCTATCAATCTTACACGCCAAATTCCCTCACCTGTTGAACCACGATTTTGCTTTAAAACCCTCTCTCCTTTTGCCAAAGTTTTCACAAAATTTTCTTTAAAACTCTTTATATCATAGTATGCGTAAGTATCTTCTGGAACCAATGCTGTTTTATTTAATTTAGTAAGTGCATCTTTAGCACCATATCCTATCATCGCATCAGGGTGAGGCATACCTATAACGCCATTAGCACAAAGCTTTCTTAGCATATCAAAATACTCATTTTCTTCTTTTAAGTTTCCTGGATTAATCCTAGAAACATAAGCATCGGCGTTATTTTTTACATACTCATAAATTTCATCTTTTTTTGCCACCTCGAAAAAGATTACTTCAGCATTCCAACCTTGCTCTTTTAGGGCATTTACCATAGGCATAGTGTCTTTTCTATGTCCATCTTCACCTTTATCGCTTCCGCCTCTTACTTCAAAAAAAACAATATTTTTTTTCATGCTACTCCTTTTTTTAAAAATACCCTATCATCTTATCTAAATAAGTATTAATTTTTTATTTATTTTTCTTATATATTTGTTTTAAATTATTTAAATTTGAACTAGCGTTTAAAAGCAAAGCATCTGCGATGCATATTGCCACCATAGCATTTACCACCACGCTTCCTCTTATCCCTACACAAGGATCATGCCTACCTTTTAACTCATATATGATATTTTCCCCTTGAATGTTTTGAGTTTGTTGGGGTAAAAATATAGACGGTGTTGGCTTAAAATAAGTTTTAATATCGATAAAATCCCCATTAGAAATTCCACCTAATACCCCACCGCTATGATTACTCAAAAAACGATCATTTTTTAATTCATCATTATTTTCACTTCCATACATATAAGTACTTTGAATACCACTTCCTATTTCTATAGCTTTAACCGCATTGACTCCCATAATTGCATGTGCAAGTTTGGAATCAAGCTTATCATACAAAGGTTCTCCTAAACCTTTAATAGGGTTTTTTACTCTAGTAAAAACTCTTGCTCCTATGCTATTTTTTGCCTTTTTGGCTTTTAAAATTTCATCTTTAAAGCTTTGCTCTAAATTTTGATCCAAAGCAAAAACTTCACTGTTTTTAGCATGATCAAAATCAAATTCATCACTACTCAAACAACTATCAATCTTTCCTACACCAAAAACACCACTCACAACCTCTATATCAAACTCTCTCAAAAGCATACAAGCCAAAGCTCCTGCTGCTACCCTTGCCGCACTTTCTCTAGCGCTAGATCTTCCACCGCCTCTATAGTCTCTAATGCCGTATTTATGATAATAAGTAAAATCAGCATGAGCAGGGCGAAATACATCTTTTTCATAATCTTTCGAACGCGTGTTTTCATTCATTATAATAATACTAATAGGAGCACCTGTTGTATAGCCTTCAAAAACACCACTTAAAACTTGAGCCTTATCTTCCTCTTTTCTTGGTGTGCTAAAAGAATTTTGCCCTGGTTTTCTTTTGTTTAGCATCTCTTGTAATAAATCAAAGTCAAATTTAACCCCTGCAGGCATACCATCTACTACACAACCTATAGCTTGACCATGTGATTCACCAAAGCTTGTAAATTTAAATCTTACTCCGAAACTATTCATAGTTTTCCTAATTTCTCTAATGCAATTTTTGCGCATTGTTGTTGAGCTTCTTTTTTGCTACCCGCGGTTGATCTTGCCACTTCTACACCTTGAATTTTCACTGCAATTTCAAATTGTTTTTTATGATCAGGTCCAAAAGCTTTTACTACGATATACTCAGGAGTTCCTGCCATATTTGCTTGTGTAATTTCTTGTAACCTTGTTTTATAATCCTTAAACAAACTCTGTGTATCAATATGCGGGTAAACTTCTTTTAGTAAAGTCAAAGCTATATTTTTGGTTTTTTCAAAGCCTATTTCCAAATACAAAGCACCCATCAATGCCTCAAAAGCATCTGAAAGTATAGAAGGCTTATTGCGACCATCATTGTTTTCTTCTGCAATAGACATAAAAATACACGCACCAAGATCAAGTTTTTGTGCTAAAGTTGCGAAAGATTTTTCATTTACCAAAGCAGCTCTAAGTTTGGAAAGGTTTCCTTCTGAATCTTTTTGAAATTTAAAAAACAAAAATTCTCCCACTACCAAATCCATCACCGCATCTCCCAAAAACTCCAATCTTTCATTATTATAAGGTTTTTTATAACTCTTATGTGTTAAAGCTTCGATGAGTAATTGCTCGTTTTTAAAATGATAATTAAGCTTGTCTTGGAGTTTTTTAAGCATTTATTGACCTTTCTTCTTGGAGTTTTAAAGCTGCATTTCTAGCCAACTCATCACAGCGTTCATTCAACTCATGACCATTATGTGCTTTAATCCAAAATGCAGTGATTTTATGATCTTTAGCCACTTTTAAATACTCTTTCCAAAGATCGGTATTTTTTTTACCTTTAAAATCTTTTTTCACCCAACCTTCAAGCCATTCATTAATACTTTGCACCATTAAATTTGAATCAGTATAAAGCTTAACCTCACAAGGCTCTTTCAAAGCCTTTAAAGCCTCGATAATAGCCATTAACTCCATGCGGTTATTGGTGGTATTCTCACAAGCTCCGCTTTGTTCTTTTTGGTGGTTTTTGTATATCAAAACATAAGCCCACCCGCCAAAACCAGGATTATTCAAACAAGAACCATCGGTGTAAATTTCAATACTTTTCAAGCTTTTACCTCATAATAAATCTCACATGTACCAAATTCATAACAAAATGGACAATGATAAAAAAACAAAGGACTTTGGTTTTTGCAATTATTACACACATAAGTAAAGCTAAGATTTGCATTGAGTTGATTATCGTTTAAAATTTTTAAAATTTTCAGTTTTTGGTTTTTAAGTGTAGCAACTTGGGTGGTTAAATTTTTAGCATAGAAAAATTCATGGTATTTTTCATCTTCTAGATAAAGCGGACTTTTGCACTCATTAAGCAAATCAATAACATTTTCAAATTTAGGTATGCATTCTAATCTATCTTGATAGTGCAAGAAACACAATCTCAAAACATACTCATTTTCTTTGCTTAATGCTAAAATTTCTTTCATCTTTTGTGTTTTTTCTTTAGAGCTTGCTTGAATTTTTAAAGCCTTAACTAATGCTTTTTCTGCATATATATTTTCTCCTAGCTCAAACAAACACTCCAATACATCTAAAACTTTATCGTAATCTTTGAGTTTTAAATAGACAATTTTTAAAAGCTTCAAGCTTTCTTTATTGCGTGCTTTAATTTTTAAGGCATTTAACAAAGCTTCCACGCTACGCTCTAAAAATCCCGCCTTGAGATAAACCTGTGCTAACGAAAAAAATATAAATTCTTTCTGACTTGCTTCGCTTGATTTTTGTAAAGCAATGAGATAAATTCCCACCGCTTTTTCAAATTCGCCACTTTTGGTAAAAATTTGTGCTAAAAAATTTAAATTTTCTATGCTTAGATTAGCGTTTTTTAAAATTTGCTGATGGGTAGAGTTGATTTCAAATTTTTTAACAAAACGATCAAGCTTGCTTTTTTGATCTTTATTTGCAAAAAAACTCCATATATAGTGCGAACTAGCAACAACAAAAATCAATGCAGTTAGCACAATAAGACCAAATAAAGGATCGCGGTATTCTACAAAGAAAAAATCCATAATCTTACAACTTTAACTTTCAAATTTATAACAATTATAGCTAAATGCTTATATAATTTTCTTTAAGGTTTAAAGATGATAGAACAAGCAAGTATAGAACAACTTTTACAAAAAACAGATATAGTTGATATTATAGCTCATTATGTTGAAGTGAAAAAACAAGGCTCTAGCTATGTGTGCGTTTGTCCTTTTCATGATGATAAAAATCCTAGTATGCACATCAACTCTGTGAAAGGATTTTATCACTGTTTTGCATGCAAAGCAGGAGGTAATGTTTTTAAATTTGTAATGGACTATGAAAAATTAAACTTTGTAGAAGCAGTGGAAAAAGTCGCCTCTTGGAGTAATTTCTCGCTAACTTACACCTCGCAAAAACAAGACAATAAAAAATCTATCATTCATATATTACCCACTCTTAATGCCTTTTATAAGCAAAATTTATCAAAAAACAAAGAAGCCCTTGCTTATCTTTATAAAAGGGGTTTGAATGATGAGGATATTAGAGCTTTTGAACTAGGTTTTGCGCCAAGTTCTAATGAGACACTAAGACTATTACAAAATGAGCAAATTACCCAAGAGGAAGCTTTAGAAGTAGGCGCGATAAAACAAAATGATAATGGGGTTTATGCAAGCTTTATCAACCGCATTACTTTTAGCATTTATGATCATAAAAATTTACTCATAGGTTTTGGCGGTAGAACTCTAGATGAAGCTAATATGGCAAAATACGTCAACTCACCTCAAAGCAAACTCTTTGACAAATCACGTGTTTTTTACGCACTTAATTTAGCAAAAGATGCGATTTACAAACAAAAAGAAATGATAATATGCGAAGGCTATATGGATGCCATAGCATTTCACAAGGCAGGTTTTAAAAATGCTGTAGCGGTTTTAGGAACTGCTTTAGGAGAACATCATATACCTTTAATCAAACGATTTGAAGCAAGAGTGATTTTATGTTTTGATAATGACAACGCAGGACTAAATGCTGCGGTACGTTCAGCACATTTGCTAAGTTTGGCAAAAATTGATGGAAAAGTAGTTTTAATAGAAGGCGGAAAGGATCCTGCTGAACTAGTCGCTACCCATCAAGAAAAACTACTTTTTAATATCTTAGAAAAAGGTTTGGAGTTAGGAGAATTCTACATAAGAAGTTTGATTTCAGGATTTGATCTAAATTCTGCACTGAGCAAGCAAAAAGCTTTAGAAGAAGTACAAAAATATACTTTTAATCTTGAGCCTTTAATAGCTAATTCTTACACTACTTTAGTGGCAAATCTTTTGGGCGTAAATATCACATATATTAAACTTTCTAAAAATACAAGAAAAAATTTTACCCTATCAACCCCGGTTAGACAGAATAAAATCAACAATATAAGCGAACTTGAACTGTTGAAATTCTTATATGAAAATCCAAAAGCCATAGGACTGTTTCAACTTTTAAGCGCAAAAGAGTATTTTTTGCACCAAGATATTGCTAAAGCCATTATTGATCAAAAAGACTTTGAAGATCCAAATATAAGAGAACTTTATGAGGTAGAAAATATAAAAATTCTAAACAACTTGGAAGAATTTCTATATGCCATATGTAAAATTAATTTTGCACACTTTAATAAGCTAAAAAATTTAACTTTAAAGCAAGCTTTTAAAAAACAAATTTACAACCTTCTTAATCAAAATTTAGAAAAAATCAAAAAAACCTATCAAGATGATGAGAAGTTTTTCAACCATCTCATGGAAGTTTTAAAAAATATACAATTTCTTGACGATGAAGACAGTTTGGAATTATTTTTCATCCGCTTACAAAAAAACATCAAAGATAAAAATGCTATTTATCATGAGATCAATGATGAAGTTTTTTAAACAAAAAACCGCATAAAAATTAAAAAACATTCACTACAATGTTACGAAAAATTTGAAAGGACAAAATGAAAGCATTAGCACTTTTTAGCGGTGGACTTGATTCTATGCTTGCTATAAAACTCATAAGTTCTCAAGGCATAGAAGTAAAGGCTTTAAATATCAACATAGGCTTTGGTGGCACAAGCGACAAAAGCGAATTGATGGCAAAACGCGCTGCAATGGCAGGAGCGAGTTTTGAAATGATAGATGTAAGAAATGCGTATTTGCAAGAAGTTTTATTTAATCCTCAATATGGCTATGGAAAACACTTTAATCCTTGCATAGATTGCCACGCATTTATGTTTAAAACAGCTCTAGCTATGTTAAAAGATGAAAATGCAAGCTTTATCATCACAGGAGAAGTGATTGGCCAACGCCCTATGAGTCAAAGAAATGACGCTATGGCAAAAGTTAAAAAACTAGCACTTGATGAGGAAGATTTGATTTTACGTCCTATGTGTGCAAAAAATTTACCCCTAACCAAACCTGAACGCGAAGGCTGGGTAGATAGAGAAAAACTAGAAAACATAAGCGGAAGAAGTAGAAAAAGACAGCTTGAACTTGCTGCAAAATTTGGATTTGAAGACTTTGAAAGTCCAGGTGGTGGGTGTTTACTTACACTTGAAAGTTTTTCAAATAAAATTAGAGATTTTATTCGATTTGATAAAAATATGGAAGTAAATGACGCGCAACTTTTAAAATATGGTCGCCATTTGAGATTGCCTAATGGATCTAAAATGATAGTAGGTAGAAATGAATTAGAAAATCAATTTCTAAAAGAGCTTAAAACTGAAAAATATGAAGAATTAAAATTATTTGATTTAGTCGGCGCTTATTCTTTAGTAGATGCAAATATCCACCCACAAGATCTTGAACTTGCATTAAGCATAGCACTAACTTATGCCAAAACTCAAGATAATACTACCTACAAAATAGGCTTTAAAGATAAAATTTTTCAAAGCATGGCTTTTGAAGATAAAAATAAAATTCAAGCATACTTTATAAATTAAACTACCCTTTAAAGGGTAGTTTTTTAAAATTTCTTTCTTCTTACTTCTGCCACAATTTCAGCTGACATAGAATCAACTTCATTGGCAACTGAGTTAGTTGCATGTGCAATTTGTGAATTTTCTTTAGTTAAGCCGTCTATCACCGAAACAGATTGATTAATTTGTGAAATTCCCAAAGCTTGTTCTTTAATACTTTCACCCATTTCATTGATAGATTGAACTAAGATATTTGTATTAGCTTCAATTTCACCCAAAGACTTTTGAGTTCTTTCAGCTAGATTTCTAACTTCATCTGCAACAACAGCAAATCCTCTACCATGTTCACCAGCACGTGCAGCTTCAATAGCAGCATTTAATGCAAGTAGGTTAATTTGATCTGCAATATCTCTAATCACATCAGTTACATCTTTAATATCACCGCTTTGCTTAATAACCTCTTCTGTTCTTGCCGCAACTGCGTTCATAGATGCACTCATCTCTTCAACTGCTGCTGCACTTTCTTGTAGCGAATCAGCTTGTTTTTGCGCACCTTCATTCAGCTTTAACACACTTTCTTTTAAAGCATCAGCCTTAGTTTGTAGCATCTCACCTTGACTTAGCGAGGCTTGAAGCATTTTTTTAATCTCTTCGCCTACTGAATTGAGTGATTTTTCTATTTTACCTTCTGCATTTTCAAGCTTGTCTGAAAAATCAAGGTTTTGGAAACTTGCAAAAACTCTTTCGATTTCGTTTAAATCCTTACCGATTTTCATTTGCATATCATCAAGCATTTTATTCAATACTTCCTTAAGCTCTACAAGCTTTGGATTTACTGGATTGGATTCTATTCTTTGAGTAAAATGGCCTTTTTCTATATCACAAGATACTTCTAAAATGTTTTGCACTGTTATTTCATCTTTCTCCAAACAATTATGGATATATTGTACATTATCATTAATCATTAATGCCATTTTTCCAAGCTCATCATTGTATCTAGGAACCAAAACTTCAACAGTTGGTATCTCATGGTTTAAGTATCTAAAAAACTTCAATAAATGCGCTTGCAGTCTTTGAACCCTCAAAGTTACGATTTTCTTCACTGAAGTACTTATAACAACAATGATAAATACAACCGCGATAAGGGAACAAATCATAATGATATTTGTAATCTCAACAATAGGTGCATATACGGTTTTATTAGGTACTATAGCAAGCATAGCCCAGTGAATGCCTGTATTTGGCCAAACTTCAAAAACCTTAATAGCTCCATGGTACTCTTCACCATCATCTGCAATATAATTAATAGGTTTTGCTTGAATTGTTTTTTGCTCTTGCAAAATAAATGTTGCATTTCGGTTTACTTCATTGATTTTTTTAGTAACATAATCAGCATTTGGGTGTACCGCTATAGTCCCACCACTAGCTATAACCATTCTCCTAGCACCTTCATAAATTGATCTTGAAGTATCATTCATAAAATCAGAAATAGGCTTAAGATCAAACAACATGCCAACTACACCTATTGGCTTGCCCTTTTTATCTATAATAGGTGCAGCTACATTCAAACCTAAAAATTTGCTTCCATGAATGTTGTACCATCTTGGTTCACCAAAGTAAAGTTTACTTCCGGTCATCAAATTCTTAATGGCTCTTGTTTTTACTATTTCTTCACTCGCAGCTAGGGTTTGCATACCACCTGCATTATGAATATCAGTATCTCTCATTAAGACCATAAATTCACTATTATCAGTAAAGTACTTTGGATCAACTCCTAAATTTTTATACATAGCACCATCTTGCAAATAGTAATATCCATAGGCTATGTCACGGTTTGCATCGATCGCCTCTCCAAGAATATTTTCTATTCTTTTTGGATTAATAGCACCTTCACTAATGAGATTGTTTAAAGTTCTTTGAGTACCTATGGCACTTACAAATAAAGATTTAATAGTAGCCTCTATTTGATTACCATAGCGATGACTTGATGCCACCAAGGTGTTATCGATTTGATCATTTAAAATTTTAGTAGATCTATCTATGATAATCATAGACAAAACACCTAAAATCAACAACACAGTTACTATAGTTATGGCAACAATTTTTGTTCCCAAACCCCAATTACGCATTCACTCTCCTTCAATTTAATTAATTTTTTGTTGTAATTATAAATACTTATTATTAAAAATTAATAAATTATGTTATTTTTTTGTTTATTTTTAAAAATAAACAAAATAAAAAATATATTTTGTCTCAAATAGTGATAAAATGGGGGGGGGGGAATGAGTTTTTTATAAAATAAATTATGGTAATCTTATTTAATATATATTAAATATTACAAAATCACTAACTCCACTCTGACCAATTATATTAAGACTATATTTACCTTTTTTTAAATCTAAAGATAAAAAATCCTCTGAGCCTTCATGAATCAACTCCTGATTTAAATACCAAAATAATTTTTCTTTTTTTGGGTTAAAAAGTTTTACAATCAATTTTTGTTTTTGCTTGAAATCTTTAGGCAAAACGATGTTTAAATGATTCAATGGATATAAAATTTTAAATTTTTCACTTGTATTTTGAATGGTTTGTTTTTCTTTTGCAAAAAATGATTGTGCGTTTGAAGGCAAATTTAAAATGACCTTTTTCTTTGCATAAATAAAGTCCTTATCCAAGGAATTAACTTCTTTTCCATTATATACAAATACTTCTTTTAATAGCGGAGAAACTCTTAACACATTAGCACTTTGAGGATAAAGCACTTCTTTGTAACCAAAACCATGCTTATATCGATAAGCTGTTTGATTTTCTATCTTGATCGAAATCAAATCACCAGGTTGATCAAACTCCAAATTCATATCATCAAGCAAAGATAAAAGCTCGAAAAATAACTCGCCTGCAACACTCACTCCATATAAATTTGCATTTGCTTCGCCACTAAAATTACCCACCCAAACACCTAAAGTGTATTTTGGAGATGTTCCTATAGCCCATGCATCCTTTCTACCATAGCTTGTACCAGTTTTCCACGATACAACTATGTTAGAATCATATTGCTTTAACCCTGCTCTATCTAAGCCTTTTAAAACTTGCAAGGTTAAAAAACTAGCACCGCTACTGATTATTTTTTTGCTTTCTTTATGATAAGCATTTTCTTCGTATAAAAGCTCATTAAAAGTTCCATAATTTCCAATCCCCAAATAAAGTTTAAGCATATCCTCCAAGCTAAATTCTTTTGTCCCTAAAATTAAAGAAAGTCCGTATTTTTTAAAATTATCATCATTAAATTTTAAAATATCTTTGAGTTTAAAAAAGAATTTTTCATAACCATACTCTAAAAGCAAATTTACAAAAGGAATATTAAGTGACTTTTGTAAAGATTCTCTTGCGCTAATTAAACCATGGTATTTTTTATTTGCATTTTGCGGTGCAAAATTAGAAAAAAGTGTAGGCACATCAAGCAATAAAGAATCAGGCACTATAAGCCCCTCATCTATAGCAAAAGCAAAAAGCAATGGTTTTAAAACAGATCCGACGCTGCGTTTTGCTATGACTCCATCAATCTGACCAAAATTTTCAAAATCATAAAAATCATTCGAACCCACATAAGCTAAAATTTTACCGCTTTTAGTATCAGCAAGCAAGATGGCTAAATTTTTTATACCTTTTTGCTGCAGTTTGTATGCATACTCTTTCGCTTTATCTTCAAACCGAATTTGAATGTTTTTATCTATACTCGAAACAACTCTTTCCTTGTTGACTAAAAGTCTTCGGGCTAAATGAGCTGCTATGTTTTTTCTTGGTTTAAAAGTGGGAAGTTTTTCCGCCTTTGCGAGATTTAAAATGTCTTGAGAAAAATACCCTTTTTTGAAAAGTCTATCAAGCAAGGCATTGCGTTTTTTCAAAAGCTTATCTTTATTTTTTTCAAGATTAATCAAACCAGGATTATTTGGAAGCACCGCAAGCAAAGCCGCTTCGCTCCAAGTGAGGTTTTTTAAATCTTTTTCAAAGTAAAATAAACCAGCACTTGCGACACCAACTAGATTTCCACCATAAGGAGCATTATTCAAATAAAGTCTTAAAATTTCATCTTTACTATAAAAACTTTCTAAAGCAAAAGCCTTGATAACTTCATTAAATTTATTAAAATATGTACGTTTATTTTGCTCTAAAAGTTTAATAGTCTGCATAGAAATGGTGCTTGCACCACTTCTTTTGCTTGAAAAAAGATTATTTTTAAATGCTCTTACAAGCGCTAAAAAATCCACCCCATAATGAGAGTAAAAGTTTTTATCTTCATATAAAACCACCGCGCTTTTTAGTTTTTGTGGTATAAATTCACTTTCTAGATGCCACTGTTCATTAGGATCTAAAAACACACTAAGAAGCTCTTTGTTTTTATCCAACAAAACCTTACTATAAGTCCCTTTAAACAAATCCTTGCTATCAAAACTAAAATAAACCAAACCTATATAAAAACACAGGCTTAAAACACATAATGCAAGGCTTATTTTGACTTTCACTGCACCACTTTAACTCTTTTACTCTCACTTAAAGCCTTATAAGCATCATCATACATTGCCTCAGCATAAGCCCCACTTAAAGTATATACACCTGGGATTATAGCACTTAATTTTACAAAAAACTCTCTAGTTTCATCATGATGTAAAGGAAAGAAATACATAATTTTATCATCTCTTATATCCATAAAGTCATAGTAAGAATTTCTTACAAAATCGGGAGTATCTTCTCCCAAAAGATCATGCACGACCTCCCACCCACTTGGTAAAATTTGAGTTAATGCAAAATGAGAAGTGCCTGGATAGTTTTTGTTAGAAATTTTTAATTTCATATAGAAAATTTGAGAGCTTTTAATCGTACTTTCATCGATTGTATTGCCATTTTCATCATAGAAACTTCTTTCTATATCTATACGCTGTCTAAAAGGTTCAGCAATACCCTTTTTAACGCCTTCTATGCCAAAATGCACATAAGTGTCTTCTTTAGCCTCTATCAAAGCACTACCTTGGTTAAATTCAAATTTTGCAAAAGATGAATCAAGCTTTTGATTTTCATGGTTGATTGTTAATTTTGCTTTAATGGTTTTAGAGACATTATCATCAAAACTATTAGCCAAAGCATATAAAGCATAGCCTATGCTTTGAGTGCTAAGCCAGGCATGACCTTCTAAAGTTTTTTTAATATCATCTAACAATACATCGTTATTTTTATCATAGATTATTTTATATGCATTTGCAATAATCGCTTCATCTCTTAAAAAAGACCCATAAGTATCAGCATAGCTATCTTTATTATCAGGTTTTGTGCTTAATTGTTGTGCTATATTTAACGCCACCTCATCAAAGCCTGCTAATTTATATGCTGCACCAAGTTGCCAAAGACTTACACTATCCAAACTCTTCATATACGCTTCATCTTCATAAATAGCATTCATAATGCTTAAATTTGGCTCCTTGGCTAAAGCAAGCAAATATAAAGAATTGATTCTAATGTTTTTATTACTTGTATTTTGAATGTATTTTTTTTCATAATCTAACCATGCTTTAAACATTCCATCGCTTACATAATAGCCTCTTTCTTTAGCCAATATCATAAACATACCCGCATAATTGCTTCCCCATGCATCAGAGTCTTTAAGCCCTTGCCAATAAGCAAACCCACCATTTGCTGTTTGAAAATTTGCATATTTTCCCAATAGCGCATTAATATTGTTGATATTTTTTTGTTCATTTGCTCCCTGATCAAGCTTTTGCAAAAAAAGTTGTGGTAAAACCGCTGAAGTGCTTTGCTCTATACAACCATAAGGATAATGTTGTAAATACTTTAATCTATGATTTATATTTAAAATAGGCTTAGAACTCACACTTAAAAATGCCACTGGGTTTATATAATCATCTTTGATTTCAAATTTCATAGAGCTATTGGCGGGAATTTTGTAAGAATTTCCCTCATACGTGATGGTATTTAAAGCCTTAATGTCAATTTGAGTATTTTGAGTATAAGTATAATTTTTTGCATTCAAGCTAAGTTGTATTTCTTCTACTCCGATCTTACTTGCATTTACTTTTGCATTGATGTAAATATCTTTGGTTTTTTCACCTTTAAAATCAATCTTAATTTCGTTTTTATCAAAATTTATGAGAGAATTTTTAGCATTGAGTTTAAGTGTTGCACTTTGCACATCATCATCTACTTTAAACACTTGTACCAAAAATTTAAATTCATCATTAATTCTTAAGGATCTTGGTAAAGTTTCAAGCATTACAGCAGGTGCGCTAACTTGTATATTTTTATCAGCACTTCCAAAACCCACATCATTGTTTGCCACTACCATAACCCGAAGCGAACCCAAATAAGAAGGCATATTAAATTTTACTTTTGCGTAGCCATTTTCATCGCTTTGCATTGGCTCTTGAAACAAAACAACCGGCTTAAAGCGTCGTGCTTTTTCATCGTTTTTGCTTTTTTCCGCTCTTGAACTTAATAAAACATCACCGCCTGTAGTCAATACCTTTGCAATATCTGAAGTATTTTTAGCAATGATTTTGTCATAAGTATCATATATGCTCATATTAAAACGAATTTTTTGATAAAAATACTCCCAAATATCTGGCGTTTTAAACGCATTAACATCTAATAAACCCTCATCAACAATCGCTATAGTATAAGTGTATTTTTGTTTATTTTCGCTTTGAATTTCTACTTCAAAATCTTGCTTTGGTAAAACTTTACTAGGTGCTTTTATATCTAACTTAATTTTACTTTGCTCATCCGCTACTTTTAAAGCAAGTACACCAAAAAGCCTTAAAGCTCTATCGTTTACATATTGGTTGTAATCTTGAAGCAAAATAACACTAACATACACATTAGGTGTATATTCTTTTAAGATAGGAATTTCAACCTTGGTGGTATCTTCATGTGTATTGATTACAAAACGCTTTAGAATTTTTGTATTGTCATTTAAAGTTACAATAGCCTTTGCACCTTTGACACTTTCAAACTCTACCACGGCAATATCATTTGGATTGTATTCTTTTTTATCACTTTTTATTTTTAAAGAACTTACAATATCTGCATTACTCGGGGCTCCAAAACTATTTACATAAAAAAATTCTCCCGTGCTTGTCTTTCCTTGTATATCCTCAAGCTCTATAAACATCTCACCGTGATAATCTTTTGGATCAAATTCAATTTTAACTGGTTTGTTTTCACTTAAAACCACTCCTTGTGCTACTACTTGCGTATTTTTGTCTTTTTTTAACGATTTTAAAAAATCATCATAATTATCATAATCCCACCACCATGAATAGCTATTTGCATAAATAGTGTATTTGATTTCTCTATTTGAAATTAGCTTTTCGTTTAAATCACTCACAATGGCTTCGAAATTAATTATTGAATTTGAGTTTAGATAACGATTTTCTAAGCGTTTTAATCCTACAAAATCATCATGCAAGATAATTTGGGTTTTTGAGCTTGCTTCTGCTGATCTAGAACCTTTTTCAAAAACCCTTGCTTGAATTGAAGCTTCTAGATTATACGGTGCATTTTTCAAAAATTCTTTTAAAACAAAAACACCTTTTTCTTGCCCTTTTTCATCTAAAACACCTTCTATATTGTCACTATAAGTTTGCATGAGTACACTAGGGTTAGAAAAAACATAATTAGGGTATTTTAAATTGCGATATTCTTGTTTGCGAACCAACAAAGATGCTTGGAAATTCAAAGCACTAGCAGGACTTCCAAAAAGATATCTAGAGCTTAGATTAAAATCCAACTGATCTTTGTTTTTAGTTTCTTTTTCCGTTTGCAAACTCACTTTTATACGATTTGGAATGATATTTTGCACCAAAATTTCTTTATCAAAAATTGAATCAGCAAATTCAACCCTAGCTAAATAAATTCCACTTGGAGCTTGCGGGCTAAGAGTGATTTTTTTATAAAAAGTTCCATTACTCAAAGGAAGTAGTTTGATTTTATCAAGAATTTTTTTATTTTGTGGATCAAAAAAACTTAAAGATATCGGGTGCTTAAGCACGCCTTTGTCATTTCTTGCAACCATGTTTAAGTGTATATCATCACCTGGTCTATACACCCCTCTTTCGGTATAAATAAAAACTTTATTCTGTGAGTTTAACTCCAATCCATCTACATCAAAGCCATCATAAAGCAAAGGAGAACTTAAACGCAAAATAGAAGCTTGTTTGTCTTTTGATGCGATCACAAACAAGGCTTTTGATTTGTCTATATTTTCAAAAATAGCTAAACCGTCTTCATTGCTTATTTTAGAAGCTAGAATTTGATTATTTTTACTAATCACATCAACCTTAACTCCACTTAAAAGCTTTTGGTTGGTATAATTTCTAACATCTACAATAAGTTTTTTATCTAAACTTTGAGCAATGAGCGCTATGTCAGAAAAAATTAAATTTTTACTCACTTTTGCTTTTTGATCAAAAAATCTATACTTTTTCCAACTTTCCATATCCTCATCAAAAACATAATCTACATCTTCTTCTTTAAAATACAACTTAACAATAAAAACTCCACTCAAATCTTTTAAAGCATCTAATACTATTTCGCTTTCTTGCCATTCGTTTTTACTATATTCGATATCAAAATCTCTCTTAAGCACTACTTCGCTGGTATAATCACTCTCTGAAAATATATCACTATCATAATCGCTTACATTTTTAAAACCTTGCAAGTTTTTATACCTTAAATACTCACTTAAATTATTTGAAAAAACTTGCCAAACTTCTAAATGAACTTTTTTTACGTTTAAAGTTTTAAAGGCAATTTTTTTACTTGCTTTACTAGATAAAAAAACTCCTTGATTTGAAAAACTTATAGCTGGCTCATAGTCTTTAAGACTTACTTTGGCTTTAAAGTTTTGCTTAGTGTTAACACCGCTTTCGCTTTTAATGCCTTGAGCTATTTGAATTTCATAGTCTTTATTTGGAACAAATGCTCCTATAAGTTTAATTTTATTACCATAAGCTAATGCCTTAAAATCTACTTCAGGAGAAACAAAAATCAAGTCTTTTAAATTTTGATCTTGCGAAACATTTTGAGAAAAAAGCAATTCTATGTTTTTATTTGCTATATTTGCGCCTTGAAAGACAAAATCGCTTTTTGCTAGCAAAATACATTCATATTTGATATTATTTTCCAAGCCCAAAACTGCTTTATCAAACAAAACTTTTATATTTGTATTAGTGTTTTGGCTTTTTAAAGGCTTAGAATATATACTCGCCATGTTATCTTGGATTACAATTTGATCTATTGTTATATTTTGATTTTCTGCGTGTATTTGAAGTGCTTTACGCAATATATCCTCATCAAACACATAATAACTTTGCAAATTTAAAATCAATACGCTTTCATCATTAGATATATTTTGAAAATACCCCTTAATGTCTAATTTTTCATATGGAGTTTGAAAGTTTAGTTTTATTGTTTCGCCTTTTAATATATCGTTTAGATCTATCATTACATCGTATTTTTGATTTGCTCTTAGCGGGATAAAAATATCCAATCTTTTTGGATGTTCAAGTGTATATTTAGCTTTAATTGTTTGACCATTAACCACAACTTCTCTTTCTTTAATAACACCTAGCTCTTGATTTGTGATATTGGTATTAAATTCTATAAAAATACTTTGGGAGTTTTCATCAAAACCATAAGCTCTTATCATCGAATTTTTTTCTTCGCTTTTAGAGCATGCAGTAGTAAAAATTGCTATAAAAAATATCATTAAACCATATAAAAATCTTTTCATAACCGTCCTTAAAGTAAAGTAAATTTTGCAAATTATATCCAAATTCACTCTTGCTTCACTTAAAAAATTATATAATTCTCGCATAAAAACAAAGGAGAAAAAATGAAAAAGAAAATTGCTACCTTATTAACAGTTTTAGGTCTTTCAAGTGCTGTTTATGCAGATGGAATTTATGGTGTAATTGTAGATGTAAATGATGGTGCAAAAACGATTTTAATCGACACAACTTATGGTCAAAAAATGAATATCAAAATTCTACCAAATACAGAAATTGATATGGATGATTGTGGTATTTTTGGTATGGACAAATACGGTACTTTTAGAGATTTAAAAGTAGGTACTTTTATAGAGGCTGAAGTATTCCATGGATATGCTCAAACTATGCCAAATCCACAAACACCAAATCAGGTACAAAACATAACTGCCAAAGAGATTAAAATTGAATGTAAAAAAAGAGCTTACTAAAATCTTTGCTACAATAACTTCTAAAAAGGAGTTATTGTAATGCGCTTTTTATTGGTGTTATTCCTTGCTAGCACCTTTTCATTTGCTTATAAAATTCAAGGTATCTTAAAACATACCTCCAAACACAGCATAAGCTTACAAACAAGCTTTGATAATAATTTAATCATTACTATATTACCCCAAACTCAAATCACAATTTATAGTTGCGGAATTTTTGGAAGCAACAAAAAGCAAGCTAACACACAAGAATTAAAAATAGGAAGTACAGTTAAAATCAGCGGGAAGAAAAATGGCAGTATTATTATCGCAGATAAAGTGATTGTAGAATGCGATAATAAAAGAAGAGCTTATTAAGCTAAAAGCTCTTCTTTTTGTTCTTTGGAAATTTTTTCAATATAAAGACTTTGTGAAGGGAATGCAAAGCTTAGTTTGTTTCTTTCTACAATTTTCATCAACTCAAGTAAAATACTTTGTCTTGCCTCTCTAAAACCACCTGCATCTACTGCTTTAGTGTAAAAATACACTTCTATATCAATAGAACTTGCACTAAATCCACTTACTGCAACATAGGTGTTATTCTTATACCCTTCTAGATCATTTACTGATACTAAGTTTTGTCTATATTTTGCACGTGTGCCGCCATGATTTAAAGCGCTATCATCTACTTGCGCAATCAAAGGACTTGTTGCTAGTAAATACCTTATGTCTTCTACACATTGCTCAAGTTGCTCAGGTGTTGCATCATAGGTTACACCAATAAACAACTTCACATGACGTCCAATTTTTCTTTTGCTCCAATTTTTGATATTTGTTCCCATGATGGTTGAATTCGGTAAAAACACCAATGAATTATCAAAAGTTCTAATAGTAGTTTTTCTAAGTCCAATCTCAACGATAGTTCCTTCTATACCTGAAATTTCCACCCAATCGCCTTGATTAAAACTATTATCAAAAAGTAAAAGCACAGAAGCAAAGAAATTTGCTATGATGTCTTTAGCTGCCAACGCCACAGCCAAACCACCTATACCCAAAGAAGCAATCAAAGCAGAAATATTAAAACCCAAATGCGATAAAACAAACAAAGCAGCAATAACTATAATAATAAAATATAAAATTTTAATAATCAAATTTACCACTTCACGCTTGCCACTTTTTTCAGCAAGCTTTGCAACAATCACCATGCCATAACTATCAAAAATATTAATCACAAGCCAAGCAGTAAGTATGGTATATATAATAGACAAGATATTGCCAATTCTTATATCCACAGGTGCTGGATAGTAAAAAATAGTAAAACAAATTCCCACTGCATATGCAAATAAAAACCAACCTACAGGCCCTCGAAGTTTTTCAAGAAAATGTGTTTTTATTTCTAAATTTTCTGACTTTTTACCAAATAAATGGATCAAGATAAAATACAAAATTTTCGCAAGATAAAATTTCAACGAATAAAAGAAAATAATCACTGCGATAGAAATAACAATCTTACCAACATTTACTCTAGTTACAGTAGTTTTTTCATTGATATAATTAATCGCATTTTGCAAACCCAAACCTGTAAATAAAAAATTAGTTTCGAGCAAACTTGCATTATTTCTTAAATACGCCAAAATTTCATTGTAAGATTTAATGGTGTTTCTAAGCTCATTTTCATTATTTTCTAAAGTTCTAAGTTGAATAATATCATTGATATTTTCTTTATCTAAAGTAAAATTAAACACCATATCTTCTTTTAGTGAATCAATGCTTTTATCGATGATATTTTTAATCTCTTGACTTTGCGCACCTTGTATGAATACTTTCTCAAGTTCAAAAATACAAAGATAAAAATGCTCCGCAGAAGTTAAACTCAATAGCTTGATTTTGCTATCAACATACTCATAGTATTTTTTACGAGCTTGAGCATTTTCTACGCTTTTTTGAAGCTTGCTTTTTGTCTTTAAAAATTCCTTCGCCTCCTCATCATCGATTTTTTGTGAAACTATTTTCAAAGGCAAAGTAGTTAAAATAGCATTTTTTTGTCTTTCTATCTCTTTAATATTGCCTTGAAATTCACTACTATTGGTGTCACTATTTTTAAAACTCTCCAAAAGCAAATTAAGATCAATGTAATTTTGCACCAAAGCAAAAATACTATCTTTATTTTCTAAAGGGTTTTTTTCTTGTGCATATAAAGTATTAAAAAATAAAACCAACAAAACAATGGAAAATATTTTTTTCATGCTTTTTTTATCCTTTCTTGAATTAAAACAAAATTTTCGAAATTAAAGTCATATTCGTAAATTTCGCCTGTTTCTATGATGTAATACCAAGCGTGGAGTTCGATTTCTTTTTTGTTTAAAGCTTCTTCCACGCCCGGATAAGTTAACAAATTTTGCAAAGAATTGACCAAATTCATTTTTTCAGTCATCCACGCTCGCATAGCAATATCTTCACCCGCTATTTTTAAAACCTTATGCTTTATAGGCTCAAGCAAAGTAAGCCATTTTTTTACATTAGGCATTGTTTTTAAATCACCCTCGCTTGCGTATAAAGCTGCACAACCCCCACAGTTGCTATGTCCACATACGATGATATTTTTAATATGTAAAGAATTAAAAGCATACTCAATAGCAGAAGTTGTTGCTAAAAAATCATCTCCTACTCTATATGGTGGAACGATATTGCCTATATTTCTTACAACAAAAAGCTCACCTGGACCTGTATTGGTGATTAAATTAGGTATAACCCTAGAATCTGCACAACCTATAAAAAGAGTGTGCGGATTTTGCTTGTTTTTCAAACTTTCAAAAAGTTCTGCATGCTCTTTAAAATCCTCTTGCATGAATTTCAAAGCACCTTCGATCAAGTCTTTCAAGAAAAAGTCCTTTTTTGATTTTAATAAAACATTATACTAAATTATTTTTACTTAAAATAAATCCACAAATTTATTTTTTATTTTATTTTTATGCACTTTTAATCTTTCGTTTATCTTTTTTTTGTAAATTTTAGTTTTAAAAATTATTGGAGGATTTTAATGAGTCTTTATGATAGAGATTATTCTAACTCTAAAACTCAAGAATTTGAAGGTTATGCTAGAAGTGATTTAAGCATTTTTATAAAACAAACTTATCAGCTTTTTGCTGCTTCACTCTTAGCTGCAACAGCCGGTGCTTATATAGGAATTTTTGCTCTAGCGCATTTGTTTGCACAATCTCAAGCAACTTTTTGGATTTTATTCATTGTAGAAATTGGATTGTTATTTGCGCTACAATGGAAAAAAAGAGAAGCTCCGCTTAATTTGGTTTTACTTTTTGCCTTTACTTTTGTTTCAGGTCTTACTTTAACACCGCTTTTATATTCAGTTTTAGCCCTACCTGCTGGAGCTAGCATTATTGCGCAAGCTTTTGCTTTAACTACAGTAGCTTTTGGTGCTTTAAGCATATTTGCTATGAATACAAAAAAAGACTTCACCATGATGGGAAAAATGCTTTTTGTAGCTCTAATCGTTATTGTGGTGGCTTCTTTAATTAACATCTTTTTCCAAAGCTCGCTTTTAAGTTTAGCGATTTCTGGTATAGGTGCGATTTTGTTTTCTTTTTACATTCTTTATGATACTCAAAACATCATTAGAGGAAACTACGAAACACCAATCGAAGGTGCTGTTGCGCTTTATCTAGATTTTATCAACCTTTTCATTTCTCTTCTTAATATTTTAAGAAGCTTTAACAGTAGATAATTTTTTGCGAGATTTTTTCTCGCAAAATTTCTTTACCTCTTTCAAGTTTTTATCAAACTTTTTAAGTTAAAATACTCATTTTATTTTCAATAAGGAAAATTCATGACTACTCTTTTAATTATTTTGCAATTTGCAATAGTTGTAATCATTTGTATCGCTGTTTTATTACAAAAAAGTTCAAGTATAGGACTTGGAGCATATAGCGGAAGTAATGAAAGCTTATTTGGCGCAAAAGGTCCTGCTGGGTTTTTAGCAAAATTTACTTTTGTAATGGGTATTTTACTAATCGCCAACACAGTTGCTTTAAGCTATATGTATAATAACACTAATTCTAATTCATTAGCTGAAAAAGCTGAACAAATTTTACCAAAAGCACCTGAAGCAAATACCACTAACATTCCAGTGGCACCAAGTGCACCAACAAGCGAAACCAACACTAGCAAATAAAAGGACAAACTATGCTCAATGAAATTTATGCTAAACAAAAACAACAATCAGATAAAAGTCTAGAGGCCTTGAAAAAAGATTTTACCACCATAAGAACAGGCAAAGTAAACATTAACATACTAGATCATATCCATGTAGATTACTACGGTAGCGCAACTCCACTTAATCAAGTTGCAACTGTTTTAGCCACTGATGCTTCAACCATTAGTATTACTCCTTGGGAAAAATCTATGCTTAAAGCTATAGAAAGCGCAATAGCTGCGGCTAATATCGGAGTAAATCCAAACAACGATGGCGAAAGTGTGAAATTATTCTTCCCTCCTATGACAAGAGAACAAAGAGAAGAAAATGCAAAAAACGCTAAAGCTATGGGAGAAAAAGCTAAAGTAGCGATTAGAAACATTAGAAAAGATGCAAATGATGCGGTTAAAAAACTAGAAAAAGACAAAGCAATTTCTGAAGATGAAGCAAAAAAAGCTTACGATGAAGTTCAAAAACAAACCGACAACTACACTGCTAAAGTAGATGAACTAGTAAAAAATAAAGAAGTAGAACTTTTAAAGGTTTGATAATGAATTTAGAACAAATTTACAAAGATTGCGGGGCGTATTTACAAGGACATTTTTTGCTTAGCTCGGGCAAGCATTCTGAGTTTTATCTTCAAAGTGCTAAAGTTTTAGAAAATCCAAAACTTGCAGGTGAGCTTTGCGATGAGCTTGCAAAAATAATTGCAAGTTTTAATATCAACTTTGATAGCATCTGTTCTCCTGCTTTGGGTGGAATTTTAGCAGGATATGAGCTTGCTAGGGCTTGCAACAAGCGCTTTATCTTTACTGAACGCGTAGAAGGAGTGATGAGTCTTAGACGCGGTTTTGAAGTAAAAAAGGGTGAAAAATTCATTGTTTGTGAAGACATCATCACAACAGGTGGATCTGCACTTGAAAGTGCAAAAATTATTGAAAGTTTAGGTGGAGAGGTAGTAGGTTTTGCAGCTTTAGCAAACCGTGGTTTTTGTGCAGTAAAAAATTTAAACAATCCAAGAAAAGAAAATGCAAAATTACCTGAAAATTTACCATTATTTGCATTAGGAAATTTCGAATTTGATATCTATGAAGCAAATGCTTGTCCACTTTGCGAAAAAGGCACTCAAGCTATCAAACCTGGTAGTCGTGGAAACTAATGAAAGCTAAAGCAAAAATAGCCACTCGTTGGCTTAGATTTAAAGCCTTTTTGATTGATCTATTTTTGCTTTATGTGCCTATTTTGTACTTATTTTATTTTACTCTTGGCTCTAAAGAAGCCTTTTTAAATAATCAATTTATAATTTTTTTATGTTCTTTGATTTTTGGTATCTTACAAGCTTTATTTTTAACCAAAAAAGCTCAAAGCCCCGGTCTTAAAGCTTATGATTTATACTTAGTGGATCTTAAAAATGGCCACAAGCTTAATTTTTTTAGAATACTCTTGCGTTATATTTTTTTTGTTGTAAGCTTTGGCTTTTTGATTGGCTTTTTGGTAAGTTTTTTAAGAAAAGATAGCTTAGCTTTACATGATATTTTAAGTCAAAGTGCGATTGTTACAAAGGTAGAAAAATGAATAGAAAAAGAATTTATAATCCAAAATCAAACGAAACTCTAAATGATAGAAAAGTTTTTAACGGCAATCCTCATGGTATTTTAAATTTTACTAAGGCAAAATACACTTGGGCTTTAAAACTTTGGGATTTAATGGAAGCTAATACTTGGTTTCCTAAAGAAGTAGATACAACCAAAGATGCATTGGATTATCGCTGTAATCTCACAAGTGCTGAAAAAAGAATGTATGATTTAGTTTGGTCTCAACTCATCTCAATGGATAGCTTTCAAACCAACAATCTTGCTGATAATATCAACCCATATATCACAGCACCTGAAATTAATGCAGTTTTAGCAAGACAAGCTTATGAAGAGGCAAATCACTCTAAGTCTTATGCTGTTATGGTAGAGGCTATTTGCGAAAACACAGATTTAATCTATGAGATGGAAAAGCACGATGAAACTTTAAGAGAAAAGAACGATTTTATTTCGAGTATCTATGAAGAATTGGCTGGAGAAGTAGATGATAACAAGCTCTTGCTCGCCATGGTGGCAAATCAAATTCTAGAAGGGGTGTATTTTTATAGTGGTTTTACTGCTATTTATGCCCTTGCACGCGCAGGAAAGATGCTAGGTTCAGCGCAAATGATTCGTTTTATACAAAGAGATGAGATCACACATTTGCTTTTATTCCAAAATATGATCAACTCGGTTCGTAAAGAAAGACCTGATTTGTTTAACGATACCAATGTAAACAAAATCTATGATATGTTTAAAAAAGCAGGTGAACTTGAAATCAAATGGGGTAAATACATCACTCAAAATCAAATCATGGGCTTTACAGATGATATTATAGAAGAGTACATTCACTATCTTGTTGATCAAAGGCTTACTGCTATTAATTTAGATAAAATTTACAATGCTAAACACCCGATTAAATGGGTTGATGATTTTTCTAAATTTAACGATCAAAAAAGTAATTTCTTTGAAAGTAAGGTTACAAACTACTCCAAAGGAAGCTTGAGTTTTGATGACTTCTAAGTCACAAAACTTCTCTTGTTGTATATTTTTATTAAATAATTTCTCTACTTTTATTTAATATTTTTTATTCATTTAATATTTTTTTGTATAATTCTTGGTTTTATTTTTTAATAAAGGGGTAATTATGGAGTTTTTAGAACTTTTGTTAATCTTCATCGCCATAGTTCTCATGATAGTTAAACCTGAAAAAGAAAAACTTGCTTTTTCAATACTTATAATTTCATGGGCTATTATGGTATTTGACTATTTAGGTCGTAAATCAGGCGCAATTTTAGGCCTAATGAATCTATAAGGTGGCAAACATGTGTGATATTAACAAAACTAAATTCTTTTATTTTTTAATGTGCATGGCAGGCTTTTTAGTGATTTTAATGCCTGTTGGAACTGCAAATCTAATTTTTGGATATATGCTAGGGGATAGTCCTTGTACATCGTGTTGGGGGCAAAGAGAATCTATGATTTTTATCGGTGTAGCGGCTTTATTTATCGTTCGCTATGGTATAAAAGGTAAATTTTTAGCTTTTCTTTTAATCGCAACAGCATTTGGTTTATGGCAATCATTCAACCACATAAGCTGGCACGCACATCGTGATCTTGATCAAGGTTTTGGTTTACCTATTTTTGGTTTACATACTTATTTTTGGGCTGAAGTAGTATTTTGGGCTGTAGTTTTACTACTAGGTGTTATTTTTGCATTTGCACCAAAATTTGCTTCTTTTGAAAAAGAAATGGAAGGTGCTAGCTATAGAAAATTAACCAAATTTAATCTAGCTGCTATGGTTATTGTTGCATTTATTGTAGCTTCAAATATATTCCAAGCTTTTGTAAGTACTGGTCCTGTTCCATACAGCGGGCAAGGTGATCCTGTTCGTTTTAGCTTAAATCCAAAATACATCATTTGGTCTGACTCTGGCTGGAGCAAAAGTTGGAAAAGCTTCTCTGTACTTGGACCACGCGATGTAAAAGATCCTGACTTTGCTTTTGCACCTGCAAGTGAAAAACTTGGTATCAAATTTGACAACAACACAAGCAATGCTCCATTTGCAAATATCAATGGTACTTTAAAAATCACAAGCGAAACAAAAATCGATTTTCCAAAAGCAATCAATACACTTGATTACATTCATGGAGAATATGTTGCAAGTTCAAAATGGGAAGTATTTTTCTTAGATGACAACTTCAGTATTAAAACTGATTTTCTTTTAGATCCTTACTACTCAGCAACAATTAATCCTATCGTAAGTATCATTCCTTACTTAGACAACAAATACATCTTAATGGGTTCAAACAAAACTTTCTTAAGATTTGCACAAAATCCTAACGCAGATGATGCGGTACAGTATGCTCATTTTATGAAGGGTGCGGATAAATTTGAAGGTACAGGAAAAGACCTAGGACGCGGTAGAATTGACACAGTAAGAGCTAAATTCAACCACATCTTAAGCACAACAACAGATGGCAAATACATGTACACCGCTACAGTTCCAAACAACAAAGATGCAAAAACTTTTGTTATTTCAAAAATTTCTTTAGCGGATAGAGTTCTTTCGGCAGAATTTACTCCTAAAGCTGATTTAAAAGAAGGTAAAACCTTAGGTGATCTTTACATCACTTCAATGGCGTACAAAGATGGCAAAATTTATGCTCTAAGCAAAAAACACAATGTAATTGCAGTAATTGACTTAGCTAAAGAAGCAATCGTAGAAGCTATTGCGTATCCAGAAAGCATTACTAATGCAAGAAGTTTATTCTTCAAAGATAACAAAATGCATATCTTATCTTATCAAGATGGAGCAAACATCCTTTATACACTTGATTAATCTTAAGGCGTTTTACGCCTTAAGAATTTAAAGCTAGATAAATAAAACTTAAGATAAAATAACACTTTTTATTCAAGGAGTGCTTATTGATTCATTTATTTGAGCAAAAACAATGCCAAACTATGGCAGAAGAAATTCGTAAAAACACCTTTATCAATGAAGAATTATTCGAAGCTTTTTGTTCAACTCCTAGAGAAATTTTCTCTCCCTTGAAAATGCATGCTTATAGACTAGATGCGCTTCCTTTAATGGGTAATCAATGGATAAGTTCACCTTTAACTGTAGCCAAAATGACTATGGCGCTTGATTTTAAAGATGCAGATAGTGTTTTAGAAATAGGCTGTGGCAGTGGGTATCAAGCGGCAATTTTAAGTAAGTTAATAAGAAGAGTATTTACTATAGAACGCATTGAAAAACTTGCAATAAGCGCTATAGAAAAATTTAAAAAACTTAATTATTCTAATATTCATGTTAAATTTGATGATGGCCAAAATGGTTGGAAAAATTACGCACCTTATGATCGAATTTTACTTTCTGCTTACATAGAACATATTCCAAGTATTTTGTTTGATCAACTCGAAGACGGTGGAATTTTAGTCGCTCCTTTACTAATAGGTGAGCAACAATTCATCACTAAATTCACAAAAAAAGAAGGAAAAATTGAAAAAGAGATCTTAGATGAATGTCTTTTTGTGCCTATTAAAGATGGTAAAGAATAGTTAAAATTTCATTTTTAAAACAACGAAGCCATATTCATCTTTATATTCACTCTCTTGTAAAAAACCATTTTTCTGATAAAATTTATATGCCTTATAATTATCTTTATTTACTTCAACATATTTCAAATGATAATTATTTACAGCTTTAGATATTAAAGCAGTGCCTATACCTTGGTTAAAATATTTTGACCTTAAAAACAACATTTCAATTTTATCATCCACAAATGCTAAAAATCCAATCATTTCATCTTTATCATAGCAAATCAAATAATTTAAACTAAAGAATACTTGAGAATTTAAAAGATCATTTTTAATCTTTTCTCTATCAAAATCAGATAAAAAATCATGGGAATGTTTCACACTATCCTCCCATATATCAATCAATTTATCCTTAATATTATCTGTAATTTTTTTAAAATATTTAATTTTAATATAATTATTTTTAAACATAAGCTTCTTATAGGATTTATTTTTTTATAATTATACAAAAAAAGGAATATTATGAGTTTTAAAAAAATACTTTTTGGTTTATTTACAGCCAGTACGCTTTTTGCTTATGAGCAAATGCCTCAAAACGCCTCGCATGGAAATTTTATAGATCAAGACAAGTGGAAAAATTTGGATCCAAATTGGATCTACTGCGAGAGTGGATATAACCAAAATTTTCTCAACTTACACACCAAAAACGCAAAACACTCTCAAAATCTTTCTTTGGGATTTAACTATACCAACGATTCTTTTGGTTTAATTAACGATGGATACACCATAAAAATGCACTTTGCTAGCAATGGAAGTCATATATTGCTCAATGACACAATTTACCACCTATCACATTTTCACTTTCACGCTCCCTCTAAAGTCTCTATCGACAAAAAAACTTACCCTTTAGAGGTTCACTTTAGCCATGTTAGTCAAAAAGGTGATGTGGTTGTAGTTGTGTTATTCTTGCAAGAAGGTGTGGAAAATCCTTTTATCAAAAAGATCATGCGTGCTTTTCCCAAAAAAGAAGGAGATAAACTTTATGTACAAGGCTTAAATGCTAACGAATTACTACCTAATAGCACTCACGATTTTTATCTTTTTAAAAACAAACTTAACAAACCTTGTCAACAAAAAATCACCTGGGTAGTTTTAAAAGAAACATCTCATGCCTCTAAAGAACAAATTCAAACAATACAAGTACTAATGGGTAAAAATAACGAGCTTAAAACTGAAGAAATTCAAACACTAAAACAAAGCGATCATTCTTCTAGCAAGTAAAATAACTTGCTAGATTATAGTTATTCTCCTGGGAAATGATTAGGATTTTTCCAAGGACCATATTTGACTTTAATATATTCTTTTGGATCTAAATTTTGTTGCGGTGAAGCAAAATACTCTGGTTTAAGCGAAGGAGATTTGCTATATGCTGTATCTAGGCCTGCTCTATTTTCTGTAGTTACAATAGGCATTCTTACAAAACCTGTATTTACATATGCTGCTATATCCAAAGCTTCATCATCGCTTAAGATAGGATTATCCGCGCTTGCCCCAAAAGGCATGGTTGATTTTAAAAATCTTGCTAAAAACGGGATCATAGCCATATGTCCACCATCTGGATAAATCAACAATGAAGGGTATAAATGACCACCACCTTTTTCATAATTATCATTTTTAAGTCCTAAACCTCTTTCTCCATGACATACAGCACATTTCTCATCAAAAAGTTTTTTTCCTTTAACTGGATCAGCCATTCTATTAGGAAAATTCATTTTAGCAAAGAAGTCACCTTGTAGTTTTACTCCATCTTTTATACCATAAGCTTGCTTAAGCCATTTAAAATACGCCAAAATAGCCTTCATTTCTTTTGAATTATCTGGAAATTGATGTGAATTTACACCACCCATTCCACGAATTCTATCTTCTAAAGATATAATCTTCATGGTTTCAATATCAAGCTTTGGATAGTTATTAAAAACATTTAAAAATGGGATAACGTATTTTTTTGTACCCGGTAAACCATTACCATCATCTTCCATATGACAGGCAGCGCAATTTACTTCATTTTTTGTTATTTTCAAACTACCATATGGCCCCAAAGTTCCCTCTGTATCTTTTAACAACTTAATACCATAACGGATCAAGTCACCTTCTTTTCCCTTTGGGACATCATCAATACTTAGCTTTTTATTAGGCCATTGTTGCATAGGTCTATTTGAAAAATCTTTAAAATACTCCACACCCTGTTGATCGCTTAGCTCATCGCCTACTTTGTATTTTGCTATATTATTAGCATTTAAAACAAGAGACAAGCTTAGTAAGAATAAAATTTTTTTCATCACTAACTCCTTTAAATATCTTATAGCTATATTCATTAAATAACTAAAGTTTAAATATAAATTTTAAAAATGATCTTTTTACCGTTTTAAGTCTTAATGCATTACAAAAAGTAGCACTATGAAAAATATGAAGTAATATTAAATTTTATCGCAGAAAAGCCTGAATTTTTAACAAATTCACCCTAAATAGTTTAAAGTTTAATTCGCTAGAAATTTTTAAATCCGCAAAAAAAGGATTTCTCAAACTAGCTATAAGCAAATAATCGCCTTTTTTAAATACTCTTTGTGCAGAGAATTCTTTTTCTTTTACCTTATCAAAGATATTTTCACTTGATTGGATATCTTCTTTTAATTTCTTACTATAAAGCAAAATTCCACAAAAGAAATTCCCAAATTCATCTTTAAATTTTACATCGTAAAAACTAAAATCATCAAAAATAAAAGAATTTTGCGAATGATAAGTTTTTAAAGAAAAATCAAAAGCAATTTTTTCAAAATCTTTTTGATCTAAACCTTGCTTGTTAAATCTAGCATTGTTTTGCTCTAGAAAATCTTCACACATTTTAAACACTAACTCATCACGTCCCCACATGAGCTTTCTACCTAAAATTCTAAAAAACAAAACTCCTGCCAATACCGCAAAAAATAAAGCTATAATCACATCTTTACTAAATTGAAAAGCAAGAAAAAATATCACTAAAGCTTCTGCAAATGCTAAAATTTGCAGAGCTTTAAGTCTTTTATTTAAAGCTTGTCTTATGGCTTCAAAATCCATTAAGACTTTGCCTTTTCCATTCTTTTTCTTTGAGTAGGATCAAGATATCTTTTTCTCACTCTAATATTTTGTGGAGTAACTTCTACAAGTTCATCCTCTTCTATCCACTCTAAAGCTCTTTCAAGGCTTAATTTTCTAGGTGGCACAAGTTTAATCGCATCATCACTACCGCTTGCTCTAACATTGGTTAGATTTTTCCCTTTAATAGGATTAACATCTAAGTCATTTGGACGAGAGTGCTCACCTATAATCATACCCGTATATACTTTTGTTTGAGGATCGATAAACAACACCCCTCTATCTTGTAAGTTAAACAAAGAATACCCTAGCGCAACACCATTTTCCATAGAAATCAATGCGCCATTGTTTCTTTTTTCAACCGCTCCACTAAATGGACGAAACTCTAAAAAGCTATGGTTCATCACACCTTCGCCTTTAGTATCTGTTAAAAATTGCGATCTAAATCCTATAAGCCCGCGCGCAGGAATTTCAAACTCAAGTCTAGTTTGACCATCTCCTGTTGGGGTCATGGTTTTCATTTCAGCTTTTCTTTTGCCTAGTTTTTCAATAACCACACCAGTAAAATCATCAGGCACATCAATCACTAAGTGTTCAAATGGTTCGGTTTTTACCCCATCTTCTACCTTAACGATAACTTCTGGTCTTCCCATGCAAAACTCAAAGCCCTCTCTACGCATATTTTCCGCTAAAATGGTTATTTGAAGCTCACCTCTTCCGCTTACTTTAAATTTACCCTCACCTGTGCTTTCGTATTTCATAGCGATGTTGGTTTTCATTTCTGCTTCTAAACGTTCTGCAATTTTATTTGAAGTTACATGCTTACCTTCAGTACCCGCCAAAGGACCATCATTTACTGAAAATACTATACTTAATGTTGGTTCTTCTATGTGTAAAGGATCAAGTGGCATAGGGTTGTTTGGATCCACCACACTATCTCCCACATCTAAAGCTTCAAAACCTGCAATCGCAACGATATCGCCTGTTCCTGCTTCATCAATATCCATTTTTTCTAGACCCATAAAACCAATAAGTTTTGAAATTCTTCCATTGATTTTAGAACCATCTGCCTTAGCTAGCATAACATTTTGATTTTTCTTTACTTTACCGTTAAAAATTCTTGCAATCCCTATCTTACCAACGAAATTATCATAACCTAGAGTAAAAACTTGAAGTTGTAAAGGATTTTCATCGCTACCACTTGGTGCAGGCACACGCTCGAGTATAGTTTTAAACAATGGCTCCATATTTACACTTTCATCTTCAAGCGCAAGTTTTGCATAACCATTTTTAGCCGCTGCATATACCACTGCAAAATCAAGTTGTTCATCATTTGCCTCTAGAGCTACAAAAAGATCAAAAATTTCATTGATTACTCTTTCAGGATCAGCAGCTGGTTTGTCGATTTTATTGATAACAACGATAGGTTTAAGTCCTAAAGACAAAGCTTTTTTTACCACAAATTTAGTTTGTGGCATAACTCCTTCTTGCGCATCAACTAAAAGCAAAACTCCATCAACCATTTTTAAAACACGCTCAACTTCTCCACCAAAATCAGCATGCCCTGGAGTATCTATGATGTTTATCTTGGTACCTTTGTAATTGATAGCAGTATTTTTAGAAAGTATAGTAATACCTCTTTCTTTTTCTATATCATTGCTATCCATTACACGCTCTGCTATTTGCTCGCGCTCACTAAAAGTTCCTGATTGTTTTAAAAGCTCATCTACCATGGTAGTTTTACCGTGGTCAACGTGAGCTATAACAGCTATATTTCTAATATTGTCCAAGTTTTTCTCCAAAGTCTTAAATTTAAAATCTAATATTATATAGAAAAAATGCTTAAAAATTAAGATTAAAAATTTGGAACGCTTGTTGCTTTTGTCTGGATAACAATTATTTTTAAGGAGAAAAATATGTCAAACTTAAACACTCAAATTTTTAATGCTAACTTAGAAAAACAAGGAACTTCAGTTTTAAATAGCAAGTATTTTATGGAACTTTTAAACTATCTAGAAGTAGTAAATTCAAACGAAGAAAAAGAACTAAACTATGCAAAACTTTCAGGAAAAATGAGTGAAATTTTAGATGATACTCATAATGAAAATGCTATCTTAAATGCTAAAAATATAGAAGAATTATTAGTAATCTTTAAAAATTTTAATCTTTCTCATGAAAATTTAAAACTTGATTGTGCAACACAATTACAAAATTTATTTCCAAACTTAGCAAAAAATAATTTTTTAGTAGGTTAATAAATGTCTAATATCCAAGCTAGTGATGCTTTAAATTTACTAAGCATCACTCCACAAAATGAAAACACAAGTAAAGATAGCGCTAACTCCCAAAGCGATGGGGAAGAATTTTTAAATTCTTTATTGCAAGCCATCAATGAAAAAGATGGAAGCTTGCCGAAGGATTTTAAAGCACCTCAAAAAGACAATAATAGTGAAAAAAATTTAAAAGAAACTACTAGCGATAAAACTTCACTAAATGAAAAAGATGCTTTAAAACTTTTCGATGGTGCAAATTTTATGCAAATACTTTCTTTATTGGAAGTTTTACAAAGTGATAGCAAGGATATTAAACTCAACAAGCTAGCCAAGGACAACACGGCTATCTTGAATCTTGAAAAAAACTTACACCAATTAAAAAATATCAAAAATATTAATGAACTTTTAAGTATCGCAAAAGAGTTAGGTTTAAATATAAAAAATATTAAACTAGAACAGATCAAAGAACTAAAAGAAACTTTTCCTAATCTTGACAAAAAAGGTTTTTTTGAAAACTCAAAACACAACAATACTCATATTTTTCAAGATTTAATCAACCAAAAAATGTCAAAATTACTCAAAGAAGAACCAAGCTCTAGCAAGAATATAAAAAGCAAAGAAAGCGAAGGGGTTTCCTTGCTTTCTTCTGCATTAAAAAATATCGAGTTGCCTAAAAAAGAAAAAAACACTCATGCTAAAGAAAAAATCGAAAGTCTTGATTTTAAAGATAATTTACTAGATAAAATCAAAACCCAAGATAACAAAGAAACAATAGACTTAAAAAACACCAAAAATGTCGGTAAAAATGATAAATTAAACAATATAGAACTTATCAATCTTACACAAAATAGTGATTTAAAAAAAGAAATTAAAAATAAAGAAAAAATTGACTTCAAAGACACACTAAAAGAAAGCAAAATAAGTCTTAGTGAAGAAGGTTTTAGTAAAAAAATAAGTTCTGTTTTAGAAAATTCAAAAGACTTAAAAAACGATCTTTCAAGCTCTAAAAACACACAAAATTTACAAAATCAAGACCTGAAAGTGAACTTAGAAAGTCTACTTGCTTCTCAAGATAAATCACAAAAGATAGAAAAAAGTGAATCTAACACAACTTCTTTTAGTGATATATTTAAAAATACCAAAGAAATCTCTAAAGATGATGGCGATCATCATGAGGAAAATTTAAATTCCTATGTAAGAGAAATGAATAGAGTTTCACATAATTTTGTCAAAAATCAAAATATCCCTATGAAAGAAACTTTTAATGATTTTGCACAAGAATTTAAAGAAAAACTAGAAAGCTATAAAGCTCCTATAACACGCTTTAGCATTACTCTTAACCCGCATAATCTTGGAGAGGTAGAAGTAACTTTGGTTCAAAGAGGCTCTAATTTAAATATTAGTTTTAATTCCAACCAAAACACCTTAAATCTTTTCATACAACATCAAGCAGAATTTAAAAACGCTCTTGTAAATATGGGCTTTACAAACCTAGAAATGAATTTCAATAACCAGGAAAGAAAAGAACAAAACAATAACCATCAAAAACAAAAAAATAACCATGAAAAAGAAGACAAGCTAAGCTTAGAACAAGAAATTCAAGAAAAGCCTAGCTTGGAAATGGTTTTAGCAAAATATTTTTAAATGGAATATTTTTTGCTTTAAGCTTTAAAAACATATAAAAAAGGATTTTTATGTCAAATATTAACACTCAAAATCTCCAAGGACCTTTGGCTTTTAATACCAAAGATATGCCGGTAAATGCAAACACTAGAGCAGGAGAAGGCGATAGTGGATTAGTTTACAACCCGGGTGCAGAACTTGATAAAGATGCGTTTTTAAAGCTACTTTTAATCGAGCTTCAACACCAAGATCCAACCGATCCTATGGATACTGAAAAAATGCTTACACAAACTGCGCAGCTTTCAGCACTTGAAATGCAAGATAACACTAACAAAACCATGACACAACTTGTAGATGCGATGACTAAATTACAAAATTCTATCGCAGCAAGTACAGGTATGAGCGCTTTGGCTGCAGTTGGTAAACTTGCAACCGTTAAAGATGACTATCTTGTGGTAGCAGATGATGATATACAATTTCAAATCAATATGTATCTACCAAAAGAACCACAAAAAGGGAAAAAGACTGATATTAACATTGATGATTTTAAACTTGAGAAAAACGGCGAAGACAAACTCGATATCAGCGGTAAAGTAGATAGCGAAATAGCTGAACCTGGAGAGACTATTTATGTTAAATTAGTTGATGATAAAGGTCAAGAAGAAACTGTCCAAGCAATAGTCGGAGAAGATCAAACCTTTAAAATAGTTGGCCATACCCCAAGTGTTGATATTAAAACAGCAAAAATAGATTCTGCTTATAAGTCTGATAGTACACCTGTTACCTTTACTATCTATAACGAAGCAGGAGATCCTGTAAGAACTATGAGTGTTAAAGATATGACAGCAGGTATGAAACAAATCGTTTGGGATAGAACCGATGATAGTGGAAACCCGGTACCTTCTGGTAAATACTATGTAAGAGCAAGCTACATAGGAGAAGATGGAACAACTGTTAACTCAACCTATGGTGCTTATCCTATCACTGGTGTTAAATTTGAAGATGGCGAAGCCCTAGTTGGTATGGGCGGTAGCTGGGTTAAATGGGAAGATATTAAAGAGATTACAGGATAAAATCATGTTTACAGCATTTTATAATGGAGTAAATGGAGTAAAATCTCAAAGCTTTGGTATAGACAACACCGCTCACAATATCAGCAATGTCAATACCGTTGGCTTTAAATACTCTGATGTAGCTTTTAAAGATGTATTTTACAGCACCGTTACCACCCAATCTTACAACAAAGGACAAAGTGGATATGGTAGTGTAGCTGGTGCAACTAATGATATTTTCGAGCAAGGACCTATCGTATCAACCGATAATGAATTTGATGTGGCAATTGCCGGAAAAGGTTTTTTTGGTGTAAGCAATGGCAATGGAGTATACTATACTAGAAATGGTGCTTTTAAACCCGATGCTAATGGAAACTTGGTAGATTCAAACGGAAATTACGTACTTGGGACAATGAACCCATCATTAAAAGAAATTCAGCTAAGCGATAGAGTTTCTAATATGTTTGGCCAAACACTTGGACAAAAAGTCACTACCGCTTGGACTGGAACTCCTGAGCAAAATTTTCAAATGGGTGGAGTTAATACACAAGGTCCTATTTCGGTGCCTAAAAACCTTTACCTACCACCTCAACCTACACAAAATATCACTTGGCATGGAAATTTAGACACTAGCACTAAAACTGAAGCGGTTAATGTAAGCGTAGATGCTTCTAAGTTTGAATTTAACAAAAATGAAGATGGTAGTGTAAATATTTCAGGTAGTGTAAAAGATGAAAAAATTTATGGCCTAAAACCTGGCGATACCATATATTTTAAAATCACCGATGAAAAAGGTGCAAGTCAAACTCTACAAGCTACATTAGATGAGAATTTAGCGTTTAACATCAACAACCAAAAGCTTGACAAAATAGACCTAGCAACAGCTAAATTAGATTCATCTCATTTAAGCGTAGAAAAAGAAGTAGCAGATAGCACCGAACTTTCTGCCAAACTCATCAATCCAGATGGATCAGTTAATTGGGTAAGAATAACTCTTGATAGAGTTTTACCTCAAAATGGAACCGACTTAGAATACAAAGCCCAAGCGCAAGTTTATGATAACAACGGCAATAAAATAGGCGGCACAAACAATGGATTGATTACCTTTAATGAATCGGGTGCATTAGTATCAAATACCCTTACTTCTATAGATAATAACGGCATCAAAGTTAATATCAACCTTGGATCTTACTATGATCCTAATATACCTAATTCAGGTTATGATGGTTTACATGCTTTAAAAAACAAACAGCCTTCAGTCCATACTCAAATCGATGGAAAAGGTGAGGGATTTTTAAATAACTACTCTATCAACACAGATGGAACAGTTGTTGCAACCTTTACCAATGGAGATCAAGTAGCCATAGCAAAACTTGCCTTGTATAATTTCACAAATGAACAAGGTTTAGAAAAACTAGGAGAAAATCTATACGGTCAAACAGGAAATAGCGGAAATCCTACTTTTTTAACCGATGCAAATGGAAATTTCAGTACAGCCACTTTTGAAGGTGGCAAACTAGAACAATCAAATGTAGATTTATCTGTAGCCTTTACCAACCTAATCACCCTGCAAAAGGCTTATGACTCAAGTAGCAAAAGCATTACAACTGCTGATCAAATGATACAAAAAGCAATCAACATGAAACGCTAATTTTAGCTTTTCATGTTATTTTATTCTTTTTTGATTTTGTTCAATAATATATTTTACTTCTTGCTCAAAAAATTCATAAACTCTAATTTGTATTAATGATTCTTCTTCGTTTTTATCGATCAAACGTTCAAGTCTATGAAAATTGACCTTTTTAGCATATCTTGGATTTTTCTTTAAAAGCATAGCAATATTTTTCAACAGTGAGTCCAAGTTCAACTCGTTTTTTAACACTCTTTCGACGTATTCTTTAGCAGTTTGCACTAAAATTGCTTGTCTGCTTTTATCATCAGGATAAATCTCACTTGCAATATCAGCTAAAATTTGCCAACTTTCTTGCTTGATGTTTTTCTTTGCTACGATCATTGCTGCAAAAGTTTTGGCTCTAAATTCCAAAGATAAATGACTAGGTACAAAAAATTCTCTAAATTTAGATAAAAAGTTTGCAAATATACTCAACATACTTCACCTCAATGTTTTTTAAGATATTTTAAGATATTATTTCAACTGCCTTCTCTTAGACCTGTGCAATGCTATTTTTAAGCACCGCTTCAGGGTGGGAACACAGCAGAGCACTTAGACTTAGTGTGTGCCGCAGCCATCTGGGAGAGGGTTTTTAAAGTTTAAAATACCCTTTTATATCTTCGCAAATTCTAAAGAAATTTACCCCATTAATGTTTGGATTGCTTTTAAAATAATCAAATATCCCATCAAAGCCACTTTCAAGCTCTTTAGACTTCACTCCATAACTAATCGACAATGCTGCCTCTATAAAAGCTGCCAATTTATCACAATACTTCAAAGCTTTTCCATCAATAGCCTTAAAACGATCCTCATTCACTGCATCTAAACTACCACTATAAACACTTGGTTTGTTGTTGAAAATACGATTTTCAAATTCATTTTTTACAAAGGCGCTTTCTTCATTTTGCCCTTCTCTAATACCAAGTATATAGCTAAATTCTTCTCTAAAAGATAGTGGTATAAAAGGTAAAATTTTTTCATTAATAAGTTTCATTTCATATTCATTGATGATTTCATTTAAACCATCTATGCCATATTTTACAGGAGAGATGATATCTCGAGTTAAACTTTCAGGTAAATCATGAAACAAAGCACAGTAAAAATTACTTTCTATCCTACCATCACAAGCTTTTACTTCTAAAGAGTAAAAATACGACAAAATCGCCACCACAAGCATATGTCCTAAAACCGCAGTTTCAGGAATTCTAGGAGTTTGCGCCCATCTTTTTTGAAAACGCAAACGCCCGCTTAGATCAATGATTTTTGAAATTTTTTGATTCAACGCGATTTTTCTAGCTCCAATTAGTTCATAATAATCTTCTAATTCTTCTTCCACTTTAGTTTTAATCTCATCAATATCATGCAAAAAAGAACTTGTTTGATAAACGATATTAAATTCCCATCTTGTAGCAAAATACGAAGCAGCTTTTAAGATCAGCCTTTCTTTGGCATGATCTTTACCTTGCAAAAAAAGTTCATAACGTTTTAAAAATTCACCATTATCGATATCTTGAATCATTGGTGCGATTTTACTTAACACCCAAGCACTTACTTGCTCATTTTTTGCACGCATTATTTCATGGTATACATCAGGGCGTATGTCCGTTACAACCACCCTGCTTAAAAATTCAAAAATTCCCGCTTCTATGATAAAGCGCATATTGACATCTTTTTCCATTTTAGCAATGAAATATGCGATGATAAACTTATGCGCTTGTTTATCAAGTTCGACTAAATTTGTCATTCTAGGATAATCATTCCATCTTGATATAGAAGCAGCTTTAAAAATATGCTCTATCAATTCTACACTAATCATCTTTTTCCTTTTTTTGCTGTGATTTTACTTTATTTTATAATCTTTAGCAAATTTTATTGTGGTATTATGATTTAATGTATATCATGTAATAACCTTAAACTCATCATCAGTGTAAATATAACACTCACAAGACATGGATAAATTGCATTTTTTGCAACGTGATTTATTTTATCTTAATTAAAATACGATATTTGCTATAAGCTTGCTTCAATTTATGATTTAAAAGTCTTTTGCTTCATTTAACTTAAGATAAATTTCATCATTTTTACTAAGTTCTTTATGGTGATAAATGCTAAAAATATGTCCTTCCAAACTCACATTTAGCTCATAAAAATCTCCATAAAACACGCATTCTAAAACACTAGCTTTTAAAGGAGTTTGTGAAGTTGAAATTTGTATATCATTAGGGCGTAAAATACCGTTTTTGCTTTGCAAATATGCTTTGAATTTCTCATCTAAAATTGTATTTGGATCTATAAAAAATGCCTCGCCCAAAAAGCAAGCACTATCTATGCTTTTAGGTTTATAAAAGAGCTCTTTAGCGCTTCCATAGTCTAAAATTTTGCCATCTTTAATCAAAGCGATATTATCTGATAAGTAAAAAGCATCATCTTTATCATGTGTAACAAAAATAGCACTAAGCTTATGCTCTTTTAAGATGTTTTTGATCTCTTTACGCATTTTAACGCTTAAAGTATGATTTAAATTTGAAAAAGGTTCATCAAAAAGTATAATCTTTGGTCTTGCAACAATAGTTCTTGCTAACGCCACCCTTTGGGCTTGTCCACCACTTAGCTCATTTGGGTAGCGTTTTAAAAGTGTACTTAAATTTAAAATTTCCAAAACCTCATCTAGTCTTTGCTTTTGCTCGTTTTTACTCAAAGAACTAATGCCAAAACATATATTTTCTTCTACATTCAAATGCGGAAACAAGGCGTAATCTTGAAACAAAACCCCCACATCACGATCTTGTGGAGCCAAATAAATATTTTTAGAAGCAACTAGCTTATTTGCGATATAAATACTACCATCATTAATTTCAAAAAATCCCGCTATACAGCCAAGCAAAGAGCTTTTACCACAACCACTCTCACCTAAAATACTGATAATCTCACCCTCTTTTAAACTCAAAGAAATTCCTTTTAAAACCTCTGTTTTTCCAAAAGATTTATAAAGATTATCGATTTTTAAGATTTCCATTATTATCCTTTTTGGTTGTTTTTATTTTGCAAATAATGCATTAAAAATGTAGGGATAATCCCAAATAACACTATAATCAAAGATGGTAAAGAAACATTGTAAATCAACTCATTTTCACTATAAGCAAATACTAGCGATGAAAGCGTTTGAAAACCTGAAGGTGAAAGTATAGTTGAAATAGGTAATTCTTTTAAAATATCCACACAAATGATCACCACAGCTAAGGCCAAATAATGCTTCATCAAAGGAAAATGAATTTGAGTGAAAATTTTAAATGGTTTTGACTTTAAAGTTAAATTAGCATAGTCGATATTTTTTGAAATTCGCTCATAACCTGATTGTGTTGCGAAAATTCCAGAAGCCAAAAATCTCACAAAGTATCCAAAAAACAATACCAAAAAGCCTCCACCTATGGCGTATTCAAACGATAAAAGATCAAATATATAATTTAACACACCCAAAATCACCAAAATGCCAACAGCCACCACAGCTCCAGGCAAAGAATATCCCAAAGTTGTCGTCCAAAGAATAAATCTAGATGCTTTTGTATTATTTAAACGTACCACAAAACATAAATAAAATGCCACTCCTACAATGGCAAAAGAACTTACCAAAGCCACACTAAGACTATAAAGCGCAGGGGTTAAGACATTATTTAAATTTTGCATAAAATCAAATCCAGCCCAGTAAATAAGCCACATCATTGGTACAATAAAAGCCAAAAATACCACTAAAAAGCACCATGAAAACGCTAAAAACGCTCTTATGCCCTTAAGCTCATCTTTTGGAGTAGGTAAAAAAACATTTTGATTAAAACTTTTTTTGCCTCTTTGAATTTTTTCCAAAAGCATTAAAAGCGCGATAAAAACCAACAAGGCTACACTTAAAGCTACAGCGCTAACCTCATCACCACCGCTTCCCCAAGTTCTAAAAATTCCTGCACTAAAAGTATCTACACCAAAATAAGCCACCAAACCATAATCGCTTAAAACTTCCATAGCCACCAAAAGTAAAGCACCCACTATACCCACACGGCAAAATGGTAAAATCACTTTAAAGAAAGTTTTTAAATTTGAAGCTTTCAGCGTTTTGGCACTTAAAATGATGTTTCCAAGTCCATATGCAAAAGTATTTTTAGCAAAAAAATACACATAAGGATAAAGCGCAAAAGATAAAATCACAACCACACCATATGCATTCATGATATCTATACGCCTATCAACACCCAAAAAAGTAGGTATTAAGCCTTGAAATTCAAACAAATCAATCCAGACAAAACCCATTACATAAGAAGGTATAGCCAAAGGTAAAATCAAAAGCCATTCAAAAATTTTCGAACCAAAAAATTTATAAAATGCAATCAAATAAGCGCTGATTAAACCAATAACCAAGCAAAGAACCAAAGTGCCAAATAAAATCCAAGCACTGCCAAAAATATAACGAGGTAGGACATTTTTACTTAAATGTTTTAGAGTGTGAACATCTATAAAAGGTAAATGCAAGATAATAGCAAGTATAGGCAGTATGATCAAAATACAGAAAAAAAAGGTGGCAAAAGACCACCTTAGACTTAAGAATTTCAAGTTTTATTTTTCCTTAATTATTTCCATTTAACTTCATCAAAAATCATTAACGCTTCTTTAGCATTACCCCAGTAAGCTTCAAAATTTGGTTTTTCAACTTTAAACTCACCCCATGATTGTAAAATTTTAGCAGGTTTTACTTCTTTATTTACTGGGTACTCATAGTTTTGATTGGTTAAAATTTCTTGCGCTTCTTTTGAAAGCATAAATTCGATAAATTTAACCGCTGCTTCTTTATTTTTAGAAGTTTTTAAAACACCTATACCACTCACATTGATGTGTGTTCCTCTACCATCTTGGTTTGGAAAAATCACTTTTACTGAATTTGCTGCTTCGATGTCTTTAGGATTTTTTGAGTTTGCTAAATGACCCAAATAATAACTATTTGAAATAGCCACATCGCCTTCTTTTGCGTAAATCGCACGAATTTGATCACGGTCTCCACCTTTTGGAGTACGTGCAAGATTATTTGCTATACCTTGAGCCCATTCTTTTGCTTTTTCTTTACCTAAAGTGTCAATCATCGCACTTAATAAAGAGATGTTATAAACATTGTTTGAGCTTCTTACTAAAACTTTACCTTTAAATTTAGGATCTGCTAAATCTTCATAAGTTTTGATTTCTCCATCTTTGATTCTATCTTTAGAAGCGATGATAATTCTTGCTCTTGTTGTAAAAGCATACCACTCGTTGTTTTTGCCTCTTAATTCTTTTGGAGAAAGTTTTTCTAATTCAGGAGAACTCACTGAAACAAAAAGATTATTAGTGCGAACTTGTTCTAAGTTTCCTGCATCTGCAGTCATAAATAAATCTGCTTTTGAATTTTTACCTTCAACCTCTAATCTTTTAGCAAGCTCATTTGCTTTAGCTTGTACCACATTGATACTAATACCTGTTTTTTCTTGAAATAGTTTAAAAATTCCTTTATCTGAATCATAATGACGATGTGAATAAATCGTTAACTCTTGAGCACTTAAACTCATCGCGGTTAATAAAGACAGTAAAACTACTTTTGCTTTCATTTTTAAGTTTCCCTTGTATTAAATTGAAATTGATAAGTATTATTATATTCTTTTAAGCTTTAATATTTTCTTAAAATTGATAAGTATTATTAAATAATAAATATATATTTTATTTTTATTAATTTTATTGCAAAAAATGATATTTTTTTATATAATTAGTAAATATATTTATAATTTTTTATCTATATAAGGAGAGTTCATGCAGCAAAACCGTAGAAACTTTCTTAAATGGAGTTCATTATTTGGCGGTTTAACTTTAAGTCCGATTGGCTTGAGTGCAAATTTACTACAAACCCCACCACTCATAAGCAAATGGGCAGGATGCAATGTAAATTGCGGTACAAAATGCCCTATAAAAGTCCATACTCAAGGTGGTATCATACAATATGTAAGCACCGATAATGAAGGTGATGATAGCTTTGAAACAAGACAAGCAAGAGCATGTGTTAGAGGTAGAAGCTCAAGGTATAAAGTATATAATGCAAACCGCATCACAAGACCCTTAAAAAGAGTGGGTAAACGAGGCGAGGGTAAATTTATACCTATCTCTTGGAAACAAGCACTAGATGAGATCGCTTCTAAAATGAAAGAAGTAAAAGAAAAATATGGCAATGAAGGTTTTTTCATGACATATTCTACTGGTTCTTATGGTTCTTTACTAGGAAATTGTTATGGTGCAATGTCTCCTTTTGCAAGACTTTTAAGTCTTTATGGCGGATATTTAAACTATCATAACTCCTACTCTACTGCACAAATTTCTAATGCAATGAATTTTTTCTATGGAGGTTCTCCTGCAAGCGATATAGCCACTTTAAGATCTGCAAAACTTGCTGTATTTTTTGGGGCAAATCATGTTGAAACAAGAATGGGAGGTGGTGGTATAGGATATGCCTACCAAAAAGCACTAGAAGAAAGTGGGTGTAAAATCATTCATATAGATCCTAGATACAATGACTCAATGATAGGCCATTGTGATGAGTGGATTCCTATTGTACCAGGTACTGATGCTGCCTTGATAGCAGCTCTTGCTTATGTCATGATAAAAGAAAATTTAATCGATAGAAAATTTTTAGACACTTATACCATAGGTTTTAGCGAAGCAACGCTACCAAAAGATGCTCCAAAAAATTCAAGCTATGAAAGTTATGTTTTAGGCTTAAGCGATGGAGTTGAAAAAACACCACAATGGGCAAGTAACATCACAAAAATTCCTGCTCGTCGTATTTTGCAACTTGCAAGAGAAATCGCAACTGCAAAACCTTGCTTTATAGAACAAGGCTGGGGAGTACAAAGACATTCTAACGGAGAACAAGGTGCTAGAGCTATTGCAACCCTAGCATGCATGATTGGGAGCATAGGTGTAGAAGGTGGCAACACAGGGTGTCGCACAACTTCTAGTGAAGTTTATAATATCAAAAATATATCTATCGAAAATCCTATAAAAGACTCTATACCTTGCTTTTTGTATACTGATGCGATTTATCGCGGAAAAGAAATGACTGATCTTAGCGATGGGGTGCGTGGAACCAAACAACTAAAACAAAACATCAAATTTATCTTTAATATCTCAGGAAATTGTTTAACAAATCAACATAGCACTATCAAAGAAGTTGATAAAATTCTAAGTGATGAGAGTTTATGTGAATGTATAGTAGATGTAAATGTAACTAGAACACCTTCTAATAATTACGCAGACTATATTTTACCTGATGCAACCACTTTGGAACAAGAAGACTTCTTACTTCCAAGTTCTGGATATTATAGCGATAGACCTTATATTGTTTACTGTCAAAAAGCTATTGAACCTGTAGGTCAGGCAAAACCTATCTATGAAATGTGTCTTGAACTTGCTAAAAGACTTGGCATAGAAAAAGAGTTTAGCGAAGGTAGAACACAAAAAGAATGGTTAAAATACCTTTATGAAGAAAGCAGAAAAACCAACCCTATTTTACCAAGCTTTGAAGAAATGTCTTCTAAAGGGCTTGTAAAATTTGATCCTGTTAAACCAGCAGTCGCACTTGAAAACTTCATAAAAGATCCTGTCAAAAACCCTCTAAAAACCCCAAGTGGTAAAATTGAAATTTATAGTATAGAATTAGCAAAAATGCAAAAAACATGGATCCTAAAAGAAGGTCAGCAAATCGTTCCTATTGCGGTATTTGAAAGCCAAAGAGAAGGTCCTTTGGATCCACTTAAAGAAAAATACCCTATACAATTTTTTGGATACCACTATAAAGGAAGAACACATTCAAGTTTTTGGGAAATTCCACAAATTAGAGAAGTCAACCCTCAAGAAATTTGGGTAAACACCATAGATGCACAGCAAAGAAAAATTAAAACCGGTGACACCATACGGGTCAAAAACGACCTAGGGGTTATTCAAGGCGTTGCAAAAGTTACCCCTAAAATCATACCAGGTTGTGCCGTAACTCCACAAGGAGCATGGGTAAAATATGAAAATGGTATCGATGTGGGAACTTGTGTCAATTCTTTAGCAAGCTTACTACCAACTGCTATTTCCAAAGGAAATGGTCAGCATTCTATTTTAGTTGAAATCGAAAAAGCATAAGGGGACAAAATGAAACTAGAAGAAAATTCACAATTTGGTTTTATGCTAGATCAAAGCAAATGCGTGGGTTGTAGAACCTGCTCTTTATCATGTAAAGACTACAAAAATATGCCTATTGGGGTTAATTTTCGCCGTGTATTTGAAACAGAAGGTGGAGAGTGGACCTGTATGCAAGATGGTAGCGTTGAGCAAAATGTATTTGCTTACTATACTTCAATATCTTGTAACCACTGCTCTAATCCTTCTTGCCTTAAAGCGTGTCCAACCGGTGCAACCATGAAGGTAAAATGGGGTATAGTTGTAGTAGAAGATAGTATGTGCATAGGTTGTAAAGCATGTGCTATGGCTTGTCCTTATGGTGCTCCACAATTTAATCACGAAAGTGGTCATATGAGTAAATGCGATGGATGCTATGATAGGCTAAAAGAAGGTAAAAACCCTATCTGTGTTGACTCATGTCCTTTTAGAGCACTAAAAGCAGGAGATATCACAAAACTTAGAGAAGCATATGGAAATTTATCCTCCATAACACCTTTACCCGACGCATCAATAACCCATCCTAATTTATGTATAGTACCTGAAAAAAACACTCTAGCTTCAGGCAATAAAAGTGCGATTTTTCATCTACCACAAAACCACCAAGGAGTAAAAAATGACATCATTTAGTCACATTTTAAGCGAAATGCCATTGGTGCTTTTTACCATTTTATCTCAAGCTGTTATAGGACTTAGTTTCATATATGCTCCAGCTTTCATCAACGGATACAAAAACCACACCCATTTGAAATCATTTGGCTTGGTTTTAGGCGTAGCTATGCTTGTTGCTTTTATCCCTTCTTTGTTTCATTTAAATGATATTACACACATTTTCAATGTATTAAATAGAATGGGGGTATTTTATGCTAACAATGCTTGGCATATAGGGTGGATGAATAATGAAATTTTATTCGTTTCTCTTGTATGTGCTTTAGGGTTTTTGCTTTATTTAAAAACAAAAAACTGGGTGTTTTACCTTGCATTAGTATGTGGAGTTTTAGGCATTTTCTTTATGAGTGGGGCTTATGGTGCGATGCAAGAAAGCGTTCCTACTTGGGATTTTAAGATAACCTTGCTTTATTTTTTTGCTAGTGCTGTATTTTTGGGAGCTATTGTGTATTATTGTTTTTTTGAAAATAGCGAACATGAAAGAAAAATGTCATTCTTTGCAGGTTTAATAGGCATAGGCTTATTAAGCACCGCAATAGTTTTGCAAACTTTACACGTAGGTCAGACTTGGATCATGGGGCTTGTAAATCCTTTCGATCTTTTAGGTGGTACTTATGTGTGGTTTATATCACTTTCTTTTGTCTTTTTAGGGCTTGGAATTAGCACATGGTATTTACACAACTACTTGCATGATAAATTCGAAAACAAATTTTTTGCGTATTTTGCCTTGTTTTGTTCTTTTTTAGGAGTATTTACCACTAGAATGCTATTTTATGGACTTATCAGCACACAAATCATGCTAGGACATTTTTAATGAAACAATTAGCTATAGATGTTTTTATAAGCTTTATACAAAATCCACCCAACCAAAGTTTACTAAACCAAATCAAAGAAAACAAACTTTGGCAAGATTGGTTTTTAAAAAACGAAAATCCTTTGCAGATAGAAGCCTTGAAACTTCTATCTAGCAATGAAGATGAAGCACTTATAGGAAGTGATTTTGTGAGTTTATTTATAAGCGATATTGAGTATACTAAAGCACCTCCTTTTGCTTCTTTTTATCTTGACAAAGACAAGGAAATTTACTCTTCAAATTCTAATAAAATCAAAGATATTTTTTTAAATCATCGTTTTTGTGATTTTTTAGAAAATGAACCTTCAGATAGTCTTGTTAATGAGCTTTTATTTATTAAAGAACTCATCAACACAAAAAACAACAAAGTCCTAAAAAATTTTTTAGAGAAAGAATTTTTTACTTGGTTTTATCTTTGGAGCAAAGATCTACTAAATGGCTCTAAAAGCAATTTTTACAAAGGCTTGTCAATGCTCATGGAAGATTTCTTTCAAGAACTAGAAAAAAATTTATAGCAATTTAACACAAATCAATTTTTTCTTTTTAACTAGGAGTTAGAATATCCTTTTTAGTTTTATAAAAAGGATATTAAATGACAAAAGAACAAATTCAAATCATCAAAAATTGTGTGCCTGTTTTACAAAAAAATGGCGAAATTTTAACTAAAGAATTTTATAAAATCATGTTTGAAGAATACCCTGAAGTCAAACCCATGTTTAACATGCAAAAACAAGCTTCAGGCGAACAACCAAAAGCCTTGGCTATGGCTATTTTAATGGCAGCTAAGAATGTAGAAAATTTAGAAAACATGCGATCTTTTGTAGACAAAGTTGCCATTACTCATACTAATTTAAATGTCAAAGAAGAACACTACCCTATCGTTGGTGCTTGTCTTTTAAAAGCTATCAAAGTGGTATTAAACGCAGATGAAGCTACACTAAAAGCTTGGAAAGAAGCTTATAAAGCGATCGCGCAATTTTACATCGATATCGAAAAAGAAATCTATGCAAAAAACAACTAAGCTTTGATCTTTCAAAGCTTAGCGTAAAAAAGCTATCCCTGCTTTTGCTATTTTCACATCTTCTTCTAAGTGTGCTCCACCCACACCTATACCCCCAACCACTACACCATCAATCAAAATAGGCACCCCACCAGGCATAATGGAAAATTGCTCATCTAAGTAACGAATATCTTCAGGGATCTTACCCTCTTTTACCCCTTTAAAAATCACTGCAGTTTCTCTTTTTTGCGAAGTAGCAGTATAAGCCTTTTTATAGCTAGCATTAAGCGTGTGCACTCCTGCTTTGTCATCTCTTAAAACCGCTAAAATTTGACCCGATTTATCTACTATAGTAATGCTTACATGAAAGCCATTTTTTCTTGCTTCTTTTTTAGCTAAATCCAAAATCCCTTCAACCATTTGCGTAGTTAAAACAGGCTCTTTAACAAGCTCATAAGATTTTGCCACCAAACTCACTCCCAAAAATACACATAAAATGAATATTTTTCTCATCTTTTTCCTTTAAAATTTCTCCACCGCATTTTTTGCTAATTCTTTAATATCGCCTTTGAGTTCTTGAATTTGACCATTTTGTGCTAGCAAAATCCGATCAGCCATATCAAAATACACATCATCATGGGTAATCGCAAAAATCGTCTTTCCTTGCTCTTTTAACAAAGGCAAAAGCTTGGTATAAAAAAACTTTCTAAACATAGGATCTTGATCAGCCGCCCACTCATCTAAGATCAAAATATCTCTTTTTTCAAGCAAAGCATTAAGCATAGCTAATCGCTTTTTTTGTCCTGCTGAAAGCTTTATCGTGCTAAAGGCATTCCCTACAAGCTCTACTTTTTCATTTAACTCTAAAACTTCAAGCCAATACGCCAAATCATCTTTACTAAATTTCTCATCTTCTAAAACATATTCAAACAAATGAAAATCACTAAAAATCGCACTAATCAAACCTCTATACTCATAGATATTTTCAGAAGTAATTCTCTCATCATCTAAAAAAATATCTCCTTTAAAATCCGTAAAAAGTCCCGCTAAAATCATAGAAAAAGTTGACTTACCACTGCCATTTTTACCGATTAAAAACACACATTCGCCTTTTTTGAGTTCAAAATCAACCGGTTTGAGTGCAAATTTTTCATTATACGCAAATGATACATTTTTAAAAGAAAGTTTTTGCCATGCTCGTTGTTTTTGGCATATATGAAATTCAGGAGTGTAGTTTTTTAAATTAAGATTAGAGATTTTATCTAAAGCAATCTTTGCCATTAAAAGCGTTGGAAAACTTCCTATCATACCTGCTAATGGTGCTCTTAAAAAAAGCACACTTAAAGCGATCGTTGTTGCATTTTGCAAGCTAGTCAACTCATACGCTAAAACGAGGTAAAACTCCACCCCAACCAAAGCCAACATGGCGCTATTGCTCCAGTTGTTAGATAAAATATGCAAAACATTGCCCATAGTGGAACTTTTTTTCTTTTTTAGTGCATTTTTTTCAAATTCATTTTCATAATAATACTTCGCTCTTAAAGGATTTAGCGTAAGTTCTTTGTGGCCTTGTAGGATATTTTGGTAATTTTTTTGCAAAGCATCATCATTTTCCCTTGCATTTTTAAAGTAAAAATACACCTTACTCATTAAAAAGTTATCCACAAGTAAAACACACACGATCCACACTAAACACAGTAAAAAAATTTCCAAAGAAAGATACGCGATGTATACACCAGTACAAATGATCAAAACACTTGATTGTATAAATTCAGGAAGTCTTAAAAGCCCAAAAGAAATACTACGCACATCGTTATTTAATGAAGCTAAAATTCTAGCTTTAGTAGTGTTTAAGATACTCAAAACACTTGTATTTAAAATTTGCTTGACCACTCTTCGTTGCATTTTAAAAATGAAATTTTGACCAAAAGCACTTAAAGCGATCTCCACAAAAGAAGAACTAAGAAAAAACACAAGCAATAAAAGCACAAAATACACGATGATACTAGAATTTTCAAGGCTTGATTTGAGTAGAAATTCATTAATAAACACCAAAGTTAACACACCAAGCATACTTGTAAAAATACTAAAAAGCAAAAAAAGAATGATTTTGATTTTATTTTCTTTAAATAACACCCATATAAATTGCATATTAAAAACCTAAGTAAGAATAAACGATCATTATATCTTTAAATTTTCAATATCAACTTAAACCACCCAACTCCCCAGAGTTTGCTAATAAGCATTAAGCTTTTTAGCTTAATGCTTATTAGAGAGTTTGCCTAATAAGGAGTTTGGTATTTATATACCATTACACACTTGTATTCTTGATTAACGTGCTTTTGTTTGTTGTTGTTTGTTGTCTATAATTATTTCAAGCAAACTCTGGGCAATTGAATAAACACTAAGCCTTTAAAAGGCTTAGTATATTAAAATTTAAAATCAAACTGCAGGTAACCAGTATGAGAATAAGCATTTTCTGCAAAAATTCCATTATAGTTAAACGACATATCTAAATCTTTTGCTAAAGAGAAAATTAAAGAAGCACCAGCATATTGATAAGTTCTTGGCAACTTTAAAGTTTCACTTGCTTTTAAGCTTGCAAAGTTTACTCTTGAATTTACTTCAGGATTGAAGTTAATTCTTGCGCCTGCTTCTAATGATGTGCTAATTTGCGGATGCCACTGATTAAACCATTTAATAGATGCTGTACTTGAAAAAAGGTTCAACTCGCTTTTATAGTATCTTTCATGATTTAATGCGCCATCACCTGTCATACTAAATGCCTTTGTAAAACCTCCTTCATAGTTTAATGATACTTCAGGCGTAATTACACTATCAACACCATTTAAATAAAAATTCATACCAGTACCTATACTTGCACCATAACCATAAGTATCTGTATTACCATTGGCCTCTCTTTTTCCTTTATCTATGAATTTTTGCACATCATTTTTAGTATAAGCTACTTTAGTATATGCCTTAATAAAAGCTTCTTTTATTTCATCTTCTAGCACAAGATTAGAATACTTCAAGCCTGCATATATGGTTTGCATTTTTAAAGAAAAATAATCTTTAGTATCCATATTAGCTTCTTCTGTTCCCAAATAAACTCCTAGCATTCCTATATCTCTTAAGGTATGAAAGCCTGCTATTATACCTTTGGTATGTCCTTTAGAATAATCACTTGTTCCTAAAAGCTTAATGCTATTTGATGAAAAGTATGGCAACACAAAGCCTTGGTAATGTTCATCTGCACTAAATCCTACCAAGTCTTTATTTTTCTTATGCTCATGAACCCTTGCATGTTTATATGCTACTCTTGAAGCATCATCCATTACAGTATCAATAAAGAATGATCTCATCATATAAGTATTAATTAAAGTTTGAGCCATAACAGAACCCACACCTGCACTTACATCAGCCAAGGTTTTATAAGTACCTGAGATCGGATCATAAAACAAACTCAATAAATCACTATTCGTACCAACATTGCTAGGTTTACTTACTCCACCACTACCACCATTGTGTGTAGTATTATCACTTACTATACTATCAGGGTTGATAGGTTTACTTGCATCGTAGTTTGAATCAGAAATATCAACCGTAACCTTATCGATACTTGTAGATCCACTACCACTACCACCTACACTTATAACCCCATCAAAACTACCATCTTCATTTGGTTTTACAACCCAATCATCCACTACAACAGCACCACTACCATTATTTGTAATATGATTACCATTGCTATCAGGTTTAACACTACCTTGGTTATTAATATGAATACCACTATTGCTATTATTAACAATACCTCCACCAATACTACCACTAGATCCATTTGATATAGAAGTATTACCACCACTACTTCCTACAGTGATAGCTCCACCCAAATTTCCATCATTTTTGATTTCCAAATCACCATTGTTATTTTCAATAGAACCGCTAATGGAGCCACTATTGTTAATTGAACCCAAATTTCCATCGTTTTTAATATTTCCGCCTATAGTTCCATTGCCACTATTGGTAATATTGCCCACAGAAGACCCAGAGCTCACATTTACATTTCCAGAAATTTGCCCATTACCTTGGTTGATAATATTATCTAATTTACCACCATCACTAACTTCTATAGAACCTTCTAGTTTGCCTTCGCCATCATTGATAATACCACCTTCTATAGCAGAATCACTCCCTTCTATTTTAATAGAACCTGTAACAACACCACTACCGGTATTAATTATACCTCCGCTAATAGAAGAACCTCCTTTAACAATGATATCTCCCTGTAATCTGCCATTTCCTGAATTGACTATACCACCTACTATTTTAGATTTGCCATCTAATTCAGTATTTCCATAAATAACACCATTGCCAGTGTTTAATATAGCAGGATTTATAATATCATCGCTAAGCATATTATTTGAAGCCGAAATTAAACCACCACCTTTAAGCTTAATACCACCTTTGCTTGGATCACTACTATCTCCTATAACTCCATTGTTGATAATACCTGCAGTTCCACCTGTTAAAGTTCCACTTACAGTGATATCCTCTGTTAGTTTTTGATTAGCCCCTATATAAAAACCAGCTATGCCACCATGAACTAAACCACCAATATTAATTTTACCGATTTGAAAAGGAACCTTAGGATTATTTGCTATATCTATAAATATACCATATCTTCCTGCTTGAATAGTGCCTGAATTATTGATATTATCAATTCTAGTTTGAAGCTCTTCGTATGAATACTTATCATTTCCCAAAGCTATGCCATCTTTAATAGCTATAATAGTTCCTGAATTATTTATAGTTTGCACTTGAGTTCCTAATGAAAAATACATACCATTATAAGTATCAATCAAACCACTATTATCAACAGTACCTATTTTAGGTATACCTTCTATATTACCCATATAAATTCCAGCACCTTGACCCAAACCTTCGTTTTCTTTTGTTATCATATCCACAGAACCGGTGTATTTTATAGTTTTAGAATTTTTTATAGTTTCAACATTTTTACCATTATCAGCCCTACCTGCCACGCTTATGCCTGTGTTGGAGGTTAATATTAAACCCTCATTATTAATTGTTTTTACTTGAGAGTTTGCTCCATAAACATAAATACCAGAACCAGAATTGTTAATAAATGGACCTGTGACGGGTTTGTTTGCAATTATAGTTCCCTTATTAACTATACTAGAAACCTTAGCGCCATCACTAACAACAATTCCCGATTTATTACCTATAATCGTGCCAGTATTATCAATATTATCAACAGTGGCTCCTACATTAATATACATTCCATAGTAGTTTTCACCTTGTATAGTGCCACTATTGGTTATAGTGCCGATACTTCCTGCATCAACTTTAACACCACTAACCTTGCCTTTGATAACGCCTTTATTATTTAATGTTTCAATTTTAGAATTTTGACCTTGAACAAATACACCATTCTCACTACTACTTATCATCGTGCCTTTATTATCAATGGCTGTAATAGTAGCACTATTATTTACCATAATACCCTGTCCACTGCTAGTTTCAATCTTGCCACTTTCAGTTACTGTTAAAGTGCCATTATCGGTTCCACTAATGGTGATTTGTCCATTTTTCTCATTGTTTATCGTACAGTCTTTGTTTTTACTATCACAGTTACTGATATTTTTTATTTTTTTAGTTTTAGTAATTTCAATACTACCATTAGAATTTTGATCACTTATAGTTGCCATGCTTGCATTGGCACAGCTAGCTAGAAATGAAATAGTTGCTAAAGAAAGAAAGGTTTTTTTGTAAAAAATGAGAGTTGGCTTGATGAATTTAAAGAATGTTTGATTTGGGAATTATCAATCCCCCCCCCCCGTGAAACAGCAAATTAGACATATTAACTCCTTGAATAAAAATTCTCACAATTCTAAATATTTATTATAAATTTTTTTTAATAATTTTTTTTAAACAAAAAACTATAAAATAATATATTTTTAAATATTAATTGAGAAAATAAGTAACATTTTAAAGTTTTATTATTTAAAAGTGATGAATGTTTCAAAATTTACCCATTTAAATACACTTTCTACTTTAGAAAAACCAGCTTTTTTAACATGGTTATATTTTCATTTTGGGTATAAGGTATGAAGAAATTTTCCAAAGCTTCTCTTTTGATGGAAATTTCTAGCTTACTATAGCCTTGTTCTAGTTTATACTGCTTATAAATTTGGATCACTTTTTGGCTATAAAAATCAACTAAGTTGTATTAAACGAGGGAGTGATTTTAGAATAACCCAACTCCCCAGAGTTTGCTAATAAGCATTAAGCTTTTTAGCTTAATGTTATTAGAGAGTTTGCCTAATAAGGAGTTTGGTATTTATATACCATTACACACTTGTATTCTTGATTAACGTGCTTT
>NZ_NREN01000007.1:0-97826 GCF_003627915.1 Campylobacter sp. P255 | reverse complement strand
TAGAAGAAAATATAGAAGAAAATATAGAAGAAAATATAGAAGAAAATATAGAAGAAAATATAGAAGAAAATATAGAAGAAAATATAGAAGAAAATATAGAAGAAAATATAGAAGAAAATATAGAAGAGCAAGATGAATTTGCGAATTTAAGCGAAAGTGATATTATGCTTGCTTTGGGCGAAGAGTTAGCTGTAGCTAGCTTAGCTGCTAAAGAAGAAAAGACAAGCAATGTAGAAAAATCACAAGAGCCACAAGATGATGAAATGGTAAATGAGTTAAGCAAAAGCATAGCGCAAACTATCACTTCAAGTATCACTGATGATACCTTAAAAGCAGCTTTGAAAGGTATGAAGATGAATATAAATATCAATATAAGCTTTGATGAGGATAAACATTGAGCGGGCAGATTTTGATCATTTCAGGGCCAAGTGGAGCGGGTAAAAGTACCTTGCTTCAAAGGCTTTTTAAAGAAAAAGATAATATTTATTTTTCTATTTCAAGCACAACAAGAGCTCCTAGAGAAAACGAAAAACACGGAGTGGATTATTATTTTATCACCCAAGAAGAATTTAAACAGGGTATTGAAAAAGGCGAGTTTTTAGAGTGGGCTTTAGTGCATAAAAACTACTATGGCACCTCATTGATACCTGTAAAACAGGCTTTAAAAGAAGGCAAAAGTGTTGTTTTTGATATCGATGTGCAAGGGTATTGCATTGCTAGAGAAAAAATGGCAGATTGCATCACTTCAGTATTTATTACCACAAAAAATAAAAAAGAGCTTGAAAAAAGATTGCTTAAGCGAAATACTGATAAAATAGAAGATATTAGCAAAAGATTAGAAAATGCTAGTGATGAAATGGCTTATTTAGATCAGTATGATTTTTTAATTATTAATGATGATCTTGAAAAAAGCTACAAGCAACTAGAAGCAATTTTTGAAGCTTCAAAGTTAAAAAGTAAAAAACATGATTTAAAACAAATTCAAATTCAATGGAATAAAGGAGAATAAAATGCATATGCCAAGTGGAACCCAATGGTTGATTATCTTACTGATAGTAGTGTTACTTTTTGGTGCTAAAAAAATTCCAGAACTTGCTAAGGGTTTGGGAAAAGGTATTAAAACCTTTAAAGATGAGATGAATACCGATGATGATAAAAAAATCGTTCAAGATGATGCACAAAAAATTGAAAAAATCAACGAAAAAGATGTGCTTGTAAAAGAAAATAATGAAGAAGTAAAAAAAGCTTAAGGTATAAAATTGAAAACTTTAGTTTATAAGGAAATCAAAGAAAAACTAGGAAGAGATTTTATCCTAGAGAATCCTAAAAATAAAAATTTAGCCCATTTTGCAACACCTTTAGCTTTTTCTTTAGCTAAAGAGTTGAAGCAAAATCCTATGATGATTGCTAATAATATTGTTGCTAAACTAAAAGACTGTGAGTGTTTTGAGAGTGTAGAAGCTTTAAATGGTTATGTTAATTTTAAACTTTCTAAGTCTTTTTTAAATTCTTTAGCAACACAAGCTTTGAGCGATGGAGAAAATTTTGCCAAAGATGAGACAAAAAACGAAAGTTTTTTACTAGAGTATGTTAGCGCTAATCCAACAGGACCTTTGCACATAGGACATGCTAGAGGTGCTATTTTTGGTGATACCTTAACTAGAGTTGCTAGACATTTAGGATATAAATTTGATACAGAGTATTATGTTAATGATGCGGGAAATCAAATTTATCTTTTAGGGCTTTCTATATTGCTTGCGGTGAAAGAGCATTGTTTAAATGAGCAGGTGATATACCCAGAAGAATATTACAAAGGTGAATATATCATAGATACTGCAAAAGAAGCTTTTGCTGAATTTGAAAAAGATTTTTTCACCGAAGACAATATCGCATCACTAGCTCTTTGGGCTAAAGATAAAATGCTAAAAATCATTAAGCAAAATTTAGCAGATGCGAAAATAACAATCGATACTTATGTGAGTGAGACAAGTTATTATAGTGAGTTAGAAAACACTTTAAAAGCTTTAAAAGAAAACGGCGGTACCTATGAGCAAGATGGCAAAATTTGGCTTGCTTCGAGTGCTAAAGGTGATGAAAAAGATCGTGTGATTATTAAAGATGATGGAAAGGGAACTTATTTAGCAGCTGATATAGTTTATCATAAAGATAAAATGAGTCGTTCTTATGATAAATGTATCAATATCTGGGGAGCTGATCATCATGGCTATATAGCTAGAATGAAAGCTGCTATGGAGTTTTTAGGACACGATAGTCAAAAACTCGAGATTGTTTTGGCACAAATGGTTTCATTATTGAAAAATGGCGAGCCTTATAAGATGAGTAAAAGAGCGGGAAATTTCATCTTAATGGGTGATGTTTTAGAAGAGCTAGGAAGTGATGTATTAAGGTATATTTTTATTAGTAAAAAATGCGATACGCATCTAGAATTTGATGTTGATGAGTTTAAAAAAGAAGACAGTTCCAACCCTGTGTATTATATTAATTATGCTCATGCAAGAATTCATCAAGTATTTGCAAAGGCTGGTAAAAGTGTTGATGATGTAATGCATGCTAAATTTGAAAATCTTAACGAAGATGGTATGAATCTTTTGTTTGAAAGTTTAAATTTAAAAGCAGTGCTTAATGATGCATTTGAGTCAAGAGCGTTGCAAAAAATTCCTGATTATTTAAAAAACTTAGCTGCTTTATTTCATAAATTCTACAATGAAAACAAAGTTGTGGGATCAAGCAACGAAGATGAGCTTTTGAAACTTTTTGCTGTGTGTGCTTTAAGCATAAAAACCGCTTTTGCGCTTATGGGTATAGAAGCAAAGAATAAAATGAATCACGACTGATTTTAGTCGTGATTTTTACCTTTTTTTGCATTTCTTGTCATCATAAAGCTTTGCTCAAAAAATAATAATAAAGTCACGCTTACACCTACTGCTAGCGCTAGTGTTACTGATAGAGTTGTTAAAAAATAATCAAAAAATTGAATTAAGAAATTAGTTTTTTCGTTGATATCTTCTGAACGTATAAATGAAATTAGATATAAAATTGCTTTATAAGCATAAATTCCAGGTATCATGGGTATAAGTGCAGGGAAAGCTATGATTTCAGCGGGTGTTTTGAAAATTTTTGCTAAAAATAAGCCAAGACATCCAATGCTAAATGAAGCTATAAAAGTAGCAATAGCTAAAGTTTGAAAACCAAAATAAGCCATCAGGGTAAAACGTAGCCCATGTGCAATAGCAGCTAAAAAAGCTGAAAGTATGAGAGTTTTAAAAGGAGGGTTGCATACAAAAGCAAAACCAAATCCTGTCAAAGCTGCAAAAAACATATCCCAAAAAATAGAACTATAATCAATCATCTTAAAATCCCAAAATCATTAATACTCAAAGTAGTATAAATTCCAATCGCTATACAGCAAACAAGTATAGCCACGCTAATAATGCGACTAAAGCCCATGAGTATGTGGTCTTTTAAAATATCAATAATGGAGTTTATAAAATAAACCCCAGGAATTAAATATAAAATACTAGAGCCCAAGGCAATATTAGCTTCTTGTATGAGCTTTAAGTCAACTCCTAAAAAGACAATAGAAGAGGACAAAAACGAACAAAGAATGTATTGAATTCTTAAATCTATTTTGATTTTTGTGAGTGAAATTCTCAGGCTAAAACCGACTATGGTAGCTAAAAATACAAACAAGCACCCATATAAATCACCACCAAAAAGTTTACAAAATGCAGCATTAGCTATAGAAACAAAAAACAAGTTGGCTAAAAAAGAAGTGTTTTGGTGTTGATTTAATTTTAACAAAGAAAGCTTAGCTTCTTCTAGATTGTATTGATGATCGTGAATTTGCCAGCTTAATGCGCTAAGTTCTAAAATTAGTTTGAAATTAATATGACTGTATTTATTAGGTATGATATAGGTTCTTTGTATGGAGTTATCATCCTTATCGAAAATATTAAGTGTGGTGTGGTGAAAGAAAAAATTCATGTTAATTTCATAACCATAGGCATTAGCTATCCTGCTAACACATTTTGAAACTCTAGCAGTATAAGTTCCCGCACTTAAAAATATACTGATGTATTCAATCAAAAAATTGGTTAGATTTTGAATTGATGGTTTTTCCATAAATAATCTTTATAAAATAATTTTTAAAGATTTTATCAAAATTAAGCCATAAAATTGAATAAATTCTAAAATATTTTAAACTCAATTTTTATAAGTTGATCCACTTGATATTATTTTTAAGATCAATAAACATCTTAAGCTATCACTTAAGATGTACTTAGCTAAATATGGCTTTTCTTTTTTTGAAAGTAGATGTAAATAGCGATGATTGCTGCTATAAATACAATACACGCGATAATAACCAAATGTAAATACTCTTTGATTAAATCTTCATTTTGTCCTAAAACATAGCCTAATATAAGCAAAATTAGACACCAAATTCCAGCCCCCAAACTAGTGTAAAATATAAATTTTTTCAAATTCATTCTTGCTAATCCTGCAGGCAAAGAGATATATTGGCGTAAACCAGGGATTAATCTTCCACTAAAGGTTGATATCTCACCGTGTTTATTAAAAAATGCTTCAAATTGTACAAATTTTGCTTCATTGACCCCAAAATATTTGCATATTTTTAAAGTAAAATTACGTCCTAAAAAATAGCATAAATAATAATTAAGCAAAGCTCCCAAAAGTGCTCCAAAAGTTCCACAAAGTAAGCATAGCCAAAAATTAAGTTCATTTTGATGAGCTAAATATCCAGCAGGTATCATCACTACTTCACTAGGGAAAGGAAAAAATGAGCTTTCGATGAACATAAGAAAGATGATCCCCCAATAACCCCAATCTTTTGCAAGGGTAAGTAAAAAATCAATCATATCACTAAGCATAAGCAACCTTTGTTTTTTAAGCTAATGATATAAATTTAGTTTTAATGTATTAAAAATACACCATTGCTTTTGCGTAAATAACAATAAAAATACACAAAATTAAAGCAATTAGATGTGAATTTAAAGGATCTTTTCTTTTTAAAATTTTGATAACAAATAAAGAATAGCACGTTAAAATCAACATTGTAGCTAGCAATAGAAGCTTAATCAATAAAAATACACCAAAATTGGTTTGAAAAAAATCCCAAAAAGAATTTAGTTCATAAAAACTTAAAAGATAAAATCCACTCAATAAAAGCAAGATAAAAATACTAGCAAAGATAATAATACTTGATTTTGTATAAGCTTTTTTGATTTTATCACAATCTTCTTTGCTTTCATGTTTATAGGCAAAACGATAAACACATATATCAAAAAACACATAAGCGATAAAGCATATAGCACAAATAAGATGAATACAAATAAAAATAAAATGCATTTTTAACCTCCTTAAAATGTATCATAACACATTTTAAGGAGAAAAAGTTTAAAGTTTTTCTAGAATTTGGATTGTTTTGATTTTATCTCCAGCTCTAATGCTATCTAAAACTTCTAGGCTTTCTTTGTCTTCTGGGTTGATTTGTCCAAATATGGTATGCACGCCATCTAAATGAGGTTGTGGGCTGTGGCAGATGAAAAATTGCGATCCGCCTGTATCTCTACCAGCATGAGCCATAGATAAACTACCTCTTAAGTGTTGGTGTTTTTGATCATCACACTCACACTCTATCTCATAGCCAGGACCACCTGAGCCTATGCCATAAGGACAACCACCTTGGATAACAAAATTTGGAATCACACGGTGAAAAACAAGTTCATCATAAAAACCTTCATTAGCTAAATTAGCGAAGTTGCATACTGTTTGTGGTGCTTCATCAGGAAATAATTCTAATTTCATATCACCTTTTTCAGTGCTAATGATGGCAAAGTTGTATTTTTTAGCATCTTTTGTATCGATTTTTTTAAGCATTTTTATTCCTATTCTATGTTAGTGTAAACTGCTTGTACATCATCATCATCTTCTAATTTATCAAGCAATTTTTCAATGTCAAGAAGTTGTTCTTCGTTGAAACTTACAGGATTGTTAGCAAGGTATTCAAGTCCTGCTTTTTTAAGCACCAATCCTTTTTTTTCTATGGCATTACTAAGCTCACCAAAAGCAGTATAATCGCCAATAACCAATAATTCTTCATCATTTTGCTCAAGCTCTTCAAGTCCTGCATCGATTAGCTCAAGCTCGAGTTCTTCAAGATCTCCATCGTATTTTTCAAGATGAAAAACAGCCTTATGTGAAAACATAAAAGTCAAAGAGCCATTTTGTAAAATTTCTCCACCATTTTTGCTAAAAATTGCTTTTACATTTGCTACAGTACGAGTAGGATTATCGCTCATACATTCAACAATGATCAATGCACCATGCGCAGCTTTTCCTTCGTAGTGGATATTTTTAATATCAGCACTATCTTTACCGCTAGCTCTTTTAATAGCCGCATCGATATTATCTTTTGGCATATTATTGGCTTTTGCAGTAGCAATAGCACTACGAAGCTTTGGATTCATGTCAGGATCGGCTCCACCTTCTTTTGCTGCTACTTGTATTGCTTTTGCAAGTTTTGGAAAAAGTTTGCTCATTTTATCCCATCTTGCTTCTTTAGAGGCTCTGCGGTATTCAAACGCTCTTCCCATAAATTCTCTCTTTCTTATATTGTTTTAAAGTTAAAAGTATAAACTAAGAACTCTAAATTTGATTTTAAAAGGAGTAAAAGAGTGGTAAGAAAAGCTAGAAAAACTGATGTGAAAAAATGCATTCAATTGCTTGCTTTGGCGATGGATCATTTTATTTATAAGCTTAGCGGATATGATGAGTATCAAAAAGCCATAGAAGTTTTAGAGGGCTTTTTTATCCAAGAGAATAATCGTTTAAGTTATGAAAATGTATGCGTATATGAGGAAAATGGTGAAATTTTGGGTGCGATTTGTTTTTATGATGGGATTATGGCAGATGAGCTAGATATGCCTTTAAATGATCATTTAAAAAGTTTAGGCATTAACGAAAAGGTGTTAAAAGAATGTGAAGATGAGTTTTATTTAGATAGCATTTGTGTAGATGAGAAAGCTAGGGGAAAGGGCATTGCTAAGAAATTGATTGAATATGCCTTTAATGAAGCTTTGAGGAATGGTAAAAAACTTTCATTGATTGTTGAAGATGAAAATATCAATGCAAAAATACTTTATGAAAAAATGGGTTTTAAATTGATAAAAAATAAAATTTTTCATTCACATTTATATGAATATAGAGAAAAAGGAGAATGAATGATTATTAAGACTAAAAATATCAACTGTCAAAGTTGTGTAAATTTGATCAAAGCTTCTTTGGAAGATGAATTTGGTGCTATGCAAATTAATGTTGAAACAAAAAGTATTGAGATTGATTTAAAAGCAGAGCAGGTTGAAGAATTTAAAAAACAATTGCAAGATTTGGGTTTTGAAATAGATAATGCATGAGATAAAATTAAAAATAGGCAATATGACCTGTGTTAATTGCTCTAATGCCATAGAAAAAGTCTGTGCAAAAATTGATGGGGTGGAAGATGTAAGTGTTTCTTATGTGAATTCTAGTGGAGTGTTTTTGCTTAAAGATTTATCTTTGGAGAAAAAAATAAAAGAAAAAATTAAAGCACTTGGTTTTGAAGTATTGCATGAAGAGCAAAATTTATATGAATTTAAAGTGCAAGAACTTAAAAATATGAAAATAAAGCTTATTACAAGCATAATCTTAAGTGCTATTGTGATGTATTTTGAAATGTTTATTCAAAGCAATACTTCTGCTTTGATTCAAATATTTTTATCTGTGGTAGTGATTTTTGGTTGTGGAAAAGATTTTTTTATCCATGCTTTTAAAGGATTAAAACATAAAAATTTAGACATGAATACCTTGATATCCTTGGGAGCTTTTACTTCTTTTGCATATTCTTTTTTTGTGTATTTTGGGGTATTTAGTAAAGATGGGTATTTGTATTTTAGTGGTGGAGCGATGATTATAAGCTTTGTTTTACTGGGTAAATATCTAGAAGAAAAGGCCAAATTTAAATCCTTAGAATATCAAAACAAATTAAAAAACATAGATATTAAAAAAGCTAATATAATCTTAGAAGATGGAAGCATAAAAAGCATACCTAGTGCTTTTGTGAAAGAAAACGATGTGATCTTGGTAAAAGAGGGAGAAAGTGTTGTTGCTGATGGGGTGATTATCGCAGGCGAGGCTGAAGTTGATGTGAGTTTTTTAACAGGGGAGTTTTTACCGCTTTTGAAAAAGCAAAATGATGAAATTTTAGCAGGAAGTGTGTTAATTAATGGAAGTTTAAAGATTAAAGCTAGTAAAAAGGCGATTGAAAGTTCATTAGAGCAAATCAAGGATCTTGTTTTTAAAGCAGGTAATATCAAAACCCCTTTGGCTAATTTAGCGAATAAAATTTCAGCTTATTTTGTAGCATGTATAATTATTTTTTCATTTTTTGTGTTTGCTTTTTGGTATTTTAAAGAAGGAATAAATGCTGCATTTTTACATGCTTGTGCCACGCTTTTAATTTCTTGTCCTTGTGCTTTAGGTTTAGCAACTCCTATAGCTATAGTCAGTGCTTTAGCAAATGGTGCAAGAAATTTTATCTTAGTGAAAAATCCAGCGGTATTAGAGAGTTTAACTGGCATAAAACTTGCTATTTTTGATAAAACAGGCACATTAAGCCAAGATGATTTAAGTGTTTACAAACATAATCTTACTCAAGAAGATTTTCAAAAACTTACGCAAATTGAAAATTTAAGCTCGCACCCAATCGCAAAAGCTTTTACTAAAAAAATGAATGTAAATTTAAATTCGCAAGGAAAATTAAGTGTTTTAGTGGGTAGTGGTTTGCTTTATCAAGAAAATGAAGATGAATATTTAATAGGCAATGAAAAATTAATGCTTGAAAATGGTGTTGATATGCAAAAAAGCAAACAATTTTTACAAAAATTTGAAGATCAAGCGCCTGTGTGTTTGTACTTTGCAAAAAATAGAAATTGCCTAGGTGGGGTGTGTTTAAAAAATGAATTAAAAAAAGAAGCTAAAAATTTGATAGCCAATTTAAAACAAAAGGGTATAAAAAGTATAATTTTAAGTGGCGATAATAAAAATAGCGTTGCAAAAATAGCAAATGAGCTTAATATCGATACATATTATTTTGATTTAAAACCTAGTCAAAAGCTTGATTTTATAAAAGAAAAAATCAAAGAAGAAAAAGTACTTTTTATAGGCGATGGTATTAATGATGCACCTGCTTTAAATTTAGCTAGCGCAAGTATAAGTTTTTCCAAAGCAAGTGAACTTGCTAAAAAAAGCGGAGATTTGATTTTAATAAAAGATGATTTATCGTTGATAGCTTATTGTTTTGAGCTGTCTCAAAGAACTAAAAATATCATCAAACTTAATCTTTTTTGGGCTTTTATTTACAATGCTTTGTGTATTCCTATTGCGGCAGGATTTGTGCCATTTATAACGCTTAGTCCACATTTAGCAGCCTTGGCAATGTGTTTTAGTTCAGTAACAGTTGTATTGAATTCTTTAAGATTGCGTTAGTATTTTATATTGAAGATAAATAAAAAGAAGCACTAGAATAGATAATTGTTGTTTTTTTGATGGATATAGTGCAAATATTTTAAAACAAGTGCCTTGTTTGTACTAATTTTAGTAGCTAGTGGTGTTGGTTAGATTGTAGAGTTATCTTTTTGTTTTGCTAATTATTTTGAAGTGTTGTTGTGAAAAAATGCTTGAGGCAAACAAGATTGAGATAAAAAGATATCAAAACTTTTCATGAAGTTAAAAATTAGAATTATTGCCTTAGTTTACTGTTTGAATTTTATGCTTTTAGTTTTAATTTATATTAGCATCAAAAACAATGATTGATTTATCAAACTCCTAAAAAGGAGTTTGATTGTTAAAGTTCATTAACAGCACGATAAGCTTGATCGATTGCCGCATGCATGTAAGCATCCCAAGCAGCATCAGAATTGGCAATAGTAATGTTGCCAAAAGGTCTTCTTGCAAGTTCGATGGTTTTTTGCGCTTCATCGCTATCATCATAAAGACTGTTTTCAGTATAAGAGTAACAATGCCCCCAACGATTGACAACAATAGCTTGAATATCTCTTTCATGGTCAAAACCGGCTGATCCAAGCATACCTTGGAGTTGATCGCGAATGATTTTTTCATGCTCTTCAAAACTCATGGTAAATAGTAAATTTCTACCTACTCTTGCTCTATCTCTTGCATCCATTCCTTCAAGATCAATTCCTTGTATATTTGCAAAAACCAAAGGAGAGCAAACCATATGAACACAGATTGGTTTTTTAGGGTCTCTTGGGTGGTGATAGCCTCCCATGTCTACAGGATAATCAAGCTTTGTTCTGGCATAAGGCATTTTAGGAGAGTAAATTTCATGAACCCCAAGTTTGATAAAAGGCTCCCAATTGCTAATAATTACATTAGTATGTAATAGTGATGTTTTAACATTTTTGCTTAAAGCGTCTTTTTGTTCTTGTGGTAAGGTTGGGATGATATAAGGAATCATACTGTTGTAATTTGCCATTACTACTTTTTTTGCTTTAACTCTGTAGTTTTTGCCTTTGTTGACATAAGTCACCAAAGCACCATCTTTAGTGTTTTCTACATTGATAACAGTGCTATTTAGTCTTAATCTCACTTTATTCTTAGCTAAATCAAGTTTGGAATAATCAAAATGTGCAAGAGTTACATCATCCATATCTTTGCCTTTTTTAGAAACATCAGGAATGAGTCTTCTAACCATTAATCTAGCGACTGTTGCATTACCATCAGCACAGTGATGAATGTATGGCTCTTCCATTTCAGCTAAAGCATCACCCTCGATTGGATCTAGTCCTAGTTTATCAAAACCAGGTAAAAAAGAAACTCTAGCATCTTCACAAGAGATAGCATCAATACCTAAAGCTAAAAAGTCATCTGTCATACCTTCGAAGAATTTTATAGCTTGTGGTGATAGCTTAACCTTTTCTTCTAAGAATTTTTTATAACTTGTTTTTGCAACATAAGTGTCTCTTTGTGTTTTATTCATGCCTTTTAAATAATCTTTTTCACTTTTAAACAAAGCAATAAGATCTTTTTTATCTTTTTCATTTAATGGAAAATCACCTATAAAGGCTTCGATGCTTCTACCATTGTGTCTGCCTTCAGGAATATCATCACAAATCACCTTTCTAGGGTTGCCGCTAACGACTTTATCTACACCAAATTCAGCTTTAGAAAAATACACACCACGACTAAGATTTAAATCAGGATAAAAATTCACATCAAAGCGTTTGGCTAATTCATCAATATCCACTCCTAATGAAGCTAGTAAATCTACCACTTCTTTAGAGTACAGTGCTTTTGGGGATTGAAAGGTTTCACTACCACCGTAACTTAAAATAGTGCCATTTTCTAGTTCTATTTCATTTCTTCTAGCATGTCCACCAAAATCATCGTGATTATCAAGAATTAGAATTTTTTTATTTTTTCCAAATTTATTTTGATAAAAACAAGCTGCTGCTAATCCGCTAATTCCAGCTCCAACTACAACCAAATCATACTCTTGTTTTGGCTTGATCGCACTGAAATCAAATTTTTCACCATCTCTTAACATATGCGCAAATTCATAACTTGCATTGTTGCTACCTCTTAGTCCAAGCCACTTTGGAGGGTAGTATTCTTTGGTAAAATCTTCTATTTTGGCTTCTTTTCCATAAAGTACTTGCAAAGGAGTCATTCCTGCGAGTATAGTCAAAGCCATTCCATTTAAAAAGTCTCTTCTTTGCATTAGTGTTCCTTAAAATAAGATAATAAATCTCTTATTTTAAGGGTTGATTTGTATGTTTATACTTAAAAGTAATTTATTTTATGATAGTTTTTTATAGAAAAGTTACTTTTTTTCTCTTTTTGTAATTTTTCCATAACTTAAACAGTAAAAAAACCACCGCAAGAGTGAGGGTTAAAATATGTGGCGCTTGTGGTACTTTGGCAGATAAAAAATAATGCCAAGTGCTTATTAAAAAACAAAGATAGCCTAACTTTCTTACTTTGCTGAATTTTTTAAAAGGCTTAAAAGAGCTTATAAACATTAAGGTAATGATGAAAAAGCCTATAAAGCCACTTAGTTCTAAAATTTTACTAAAAGTATCCTTGATAAAAATAAATACATTTAGATTTTTTCCAAAGACAAAATAATTTAAAAAATGAATTAAAGTCCAAAAAAAAGTATAAAAGCCCAAAAATTTAGGATAATCTTTAGAGTGTTTGTATTTTAAAAGTGAGAAAAATAAACTACAACCAAAAAAGATTAAAGCAAATATTCCACTATAAAAATACACAGATTTAACAATATCAAATTCTTGTGTTATTTGATAACAGCTATAAATTATGCTAAGTATAAAAGCTAAAAATCCGATGCTATTGTAAATTTTTTTATACATCAAAAATGAACCTTTAAATCCATATCTTTATACAAATGTGCTACTTCTTTTTCATAACCATTAAACAATACAGTTGGTTTGGTGAAAAAATCTCCCAAAGGACGCTCATTAGCTTGAGACCATCTTGGATGTGAAACGTTAGGGTTGACATTGGCATAAAAACCATATTCTCTAGGGTTGGCTAGCTCCCATGTTGATTTTGGCTGTTCTTTGGTAAATTCTATTTTGGCAATAGATTTAATACTTTTAAAACCGTATTTCCATGGCACAACAAGACGGATTGGTGCACCATTTTGGCCCAATAAAGGTTTTTTATACATACCTACTGCCATAATCGTTAAGGGGTGCATAGCCTCATCCATTCTTAAGCCTTCTACATAAGGATAGTTTAAAGTTGGAAAAAATGAAGCTTGATCGGCAAATTGGTTTTTATCAAAAAGAGTGGTAAATTTGATAAATTTTGCATCACTTTTAACCTTGCACTTTTCTATCAATGCGCGCAGTTCAAATCCTACCCATGGCACAACCATAGACCAGGTTTCAACACAGCGAAATCTATAAATTCTTTCTTCTAAAGGAAAAGCTAGTAAATCTTCCATAGTTAAACTTAATGGTTCTTCTACTTCCCCGCTTACTTCTATTTTCCAGCCTTGAGTATTGAATTTTTTTGCAAGCTCAACGGCTCTTTTTTTGTCTGTGGAAAATTCATAAAAATTAACATAATTAGTTGCGATTTTTTCATCGCTTAATTTTAGCTTTTCATTGTTTGGATCAGGAAAGAAATTAAGCGCCATTAGCTTGGATTGTATAAGTGTTGAGCTAACTAAAGCACCCGCACCTAGTTTTAAAAAATGGCGTCTTTTGTTATATAACTGTTCGCTTGTGATTTTCATAAAAGTCCTTTATAGGTTTTGTGGTATTAAAACATATAAAGGATAATAAAGAGATAATTTTTATTATTTTATAAAAAATATTTTTAAAAAATTATCTCGTTGTTTTCAGAAAGACTAGGATTGTTTTTTGGAAAAGGAGAGGTGCGAGTGTAATATTCTCTTTGTTTTTCAAAAAATCCCTGATATACTCCTTTTGGTATGCTAAATTTTCTTGCACTATCAGGGTAAAGTTCTAGGTATTTAGTTAGAAATTCTTTAAAAACAGGCGCAGCTGTTCTTGCGCCACCTTCGGTTTGCTTCATAGGTTTGTTATCATCATTTCCATACCAAATGATAGCTTCTATTTCAGGTGTTAAACCACAAAACCACGCATCAACACTTTTGTTTGATGTACCGGTTTTACCTGCTATTTCAATGCCTTCAACTCTTGCATTGCGTCCGGTGCCTTTTTTTACAACATTTTGCATCATATCATTAACCAAAAAGGCTTGTTCGGGTTCGCTGATTTTTCTTTCTCCGGAGTTAAATTCCACAATAACCTTACCATTTTTATCTATCACTCTTTTAATGAGTATTAAATCTTTTTGTACCCCATAATTTCCAAAAACCGTATAAAGCTTAGCATAATCATAAATTGAAATTCCAAAACTACCTAGCACGATAGACAAATCAACAGGAATGTTTTTAAAACCCATAAAGCTAAGTTTTTCATGGATTACATCAAGTCCCAATGCTAATGCAAGATTGATAGTTGCTAAGTTTCTTGAGCCAGTTAATGCTTCCTTTAAGCTTATTAGTCCTAAAAATTTACCGCCGTAGTTTTTAGGCTTCCAGTCTTTTTCATCTTCTTTATTGCTTTCAAAAATTCTTGATATATCAGCAATCTTACTCATAGGGGAGTAGCCCATGTCAATTGCGATTTGATACAAGAAAGGCTTAAAGGAACTACCAGGTTGTCTTAAGCTTTGAGTGGCGCGGTTGAAGTTGCTTTTGGTGTAGTTTACTCCACCAACTAAGGCTAAAATATCGCCATTTTGATGATTAGCTACTATCATGGCGCCATTAAGAGTACTTAAGTTAGCATCTTTATCTCTTTTTACGATCTCATCATAGCCAAATTTTAATGCCTCTTTTGCGATATTTTGCACATCAAGATCAAGAGTAAGTTCTATTTTGTAACCACCGCTTTTTAGATCCTTGATCCCGCTTAGTTGTTTTAAAACTTCTTGAGTAACATAAGGAGCTGCATTTTGCGTGAGAGTGTCATCATACACTTTTGGAATTTCTTCTAAGGCTTTTTTATATTCTTCATTGGAAATCCAACCAAGATTATACATTCTTTGAACTACACTATTTGCTCTAGCCAAAGAAAGGTCTAAGTGTCTAGTAGGATCATAAGTACTTGGTGCTTTTGGCATACCTACTAATATAGCAATTTCTTTTAGAGTGAGTTCATCTAAATTTTTTCTAAAATATCCAAGTGCAGCAGTCTTTACCCCATAATACCCATGGCCAAAGAAAATAAAATTTAAATATCTTTCTAAAATCTGTTCTTTGGTTAAGGTGTTTTCTATTTTATAAGCAAGTAAAGCTTCTTTTAGTTTTCTATTTAGGGTGCGTTCAGGAGTTAGCTCGGTATTTTTGATGAATTGCTGTGTGAGTGTGGAAGCACCTTCCATAGTTTTACCGCCACTTCTTATAATCTTAATAGCTGCTCTAAAGATTGCATCGATATTCACACCATCGTGTTCAAAAAAGCTAGTATCTTCTATAGCTACTAAAGCTTCTATGAGTCTTGGTGGAAGTTCTTCATAGGGAGCATAAAAGCGGTGTTGTTCAAAAACATTTGCAACTAATTTTCCATTTTTATCAAAAATTTGCGTAGTAAGAGGCGGTTTATAGTCTTTAAAGGTGTATTGATTTAAATCAGAATCTGAAAACAAATAAGCAATAAAAATAAAAACGCCTACTATACAAACTACACATAAAGAAAGAAAAATTTTTAGTATTTTTATCATAAAAATGCTTTCAAAAGTTCTATATTAAGTCCTAAAGCTGTGCTTTGATGACCTATGATTTTTTTAATATATTTTTTATGAAAACCTTCGCACATCACCGCTCCAGCTTTTCCTTCGTATGATTTTGAATCAATATATTCTTGCATATCTTGAGGATTAAATTTATCTAAAATCAAATCGCACTTGCTAAGGTTAAAAATTTTTTTATTTTCTAAAATTAAAATCATTGCACTTAAGATACTAATGCTTTTGCCGCTTTGTAAATTAAGCATATTAAAAGCTTCATTGTCATTTTTGGCTTTGGTTAAGATTGTATTTTGAGCACAAACTGTACTATCAGCAAGCAAAACATTTTTTAAATCAGGGTGTTTTGCAAAAAACTGCCTTTCTTTTTCTAAGACAGTTTTTTGTACATAGGAGTTTGGATTATCTTTTATAGCCAAACTCTCATCATAATCAACAATAATTTGTTCAAAGGCTATATTAGCCTCTTTTAACAAAGCTACGCGCGAAGGTGAACTTGAAGCTAAATAAAGCATTAAGAAAGACTTTCTTCGATGATTTTTTTAGCATGATCAAGTGCTTGAGTTATTTTACTTGCATCTTTGCCCCCAGCTGTTGCAAAGTCATCTCTACCACCACCATTTCCGCCTAAAATTTGTGCGATTTCTTTGACTAAAACTCCTGCTTTTAATGGTGCTTCTTTAATGCCTGCTGCGATGATGATTTTACCTTCTTTTTCTTGTAAAAGCAAAATTGCAGCTTTGTTAAATTTGTTTTTAAACGTATCAATCATAGCTTTGATATCACCGCTATCGATTTTTTGCACACAATATTGAACACCATTGATTTCTTTAGAGCTTAATTCTGCTTTGTTGGAATTTTTTAATTCGTTTTTTAAACACGTGATTTCATTTTTTAATTTTGCAACATAGTTTAAAATATCATGGGTTTTTAACTCTTCTTTAATTTGGTTAAGTTCTTTTAAATTTTCATGAATATAATCAAGTGCAGCTTTGCTAACTACAGCTTCTATTCTTCTTACTCCAGCACTCACTCCGCTTTCTTTGATGATATAAAAACTTCCTATTTGAGCACTATTTTTTACGTGGGTACCACCACAAAGTTCTTTGCTAGCACCTAGTGTTAAAACTCTTACTTTGTCTTGATATTTCTCACTAAATAAAGCTATAGCACCACTTTTTTTTGCTTCTTCTAGATCTAAAATTTCGATTTTAGCTTCATCTGCTTGTATGATATAGGCGTTAACTAATGATTCTATTTTATTTAATTCTTCTTTATTTAGAGCTTTTGGATGAGTAAAGTCAAATCTTAGTTTATTATGCTCCACTAAAGAACCTGCTTGACTAATGTGTGAACCAAGAATTTCTCTTAAAGCATGGTGTAGTAAATGTGTTGCGCTGTGGTGTCTTGCGATTTGCTCTCTTTTTTTGGTGTCAATACAAGCTAATACTTCATCATTAGTTTTAAGATCGTTTTTTAGCTTCACTTGGCTTAGATTAATATCAAAGAATTTTTGTGTATCTAACACCTCATTTTCATTAACAAAACCTATATCGGCGCTTTGTCCTCCGCTTGTTGCATAAAATGGTGTTTTTTCAAGCATTAGCCATACGGTGCTTTCTGCTTTAGCTTCAGTTATGATTTTAAAATTTTCATCTAAAATAGCTACGATTTTGGTTTTTTCTTCATAATTTTCATAGCCACTAAAGGTGTTTTTTTCAAATTTTTCTAATAAAATTTTAAAATCCCCACTAATTGCTTTATCTCCGCTTCCTTTCCATGAAGCTTTTGCTCTATCTTTTTGTTCTTGCATTAGAGTATTAAATCGAGCTTCATCTATGCTAATGTTTTTTTCTCTTAGCATATCTTGAGTTAGATCTAGTGGAAAACCATAAGTATCATAAAGTTTAAAAGCTATTTCACCACTAAAGATATCTTTGGTTTTTTTAAGTTCCTCGTTGAAAATTTCAATACCGTTTTCTATGGTACTTAAAAATCTCTCTTCTTCTAGTTTGATTTGCTCTTTAATAAATTCTTTTTTTTCGTTTAAGTAAGTATAATGTTCACCCATCAACGCACAAACTACATCAACAAGTTCAAACATAAAAGGTTTTTTTAGTCCTAGTAAATACCCATGTCTTAAAGCACGACGCATAATTCTTCTTAGAACATAACCCCGACCTTCTTTATCAAAACCCACTCCTTGAGCAAGTAAAAATACGCTTGAGCGAATATGATCAGCGATCACTCTGTAACTTGCGCCGTTTTCATAAGTATAAGTTTTTCCACAAAGTTGCGCGATTTTTTCGATTATTGGCATAAATAAAGAACTATCAAAATTACTAAATTTTCCTTCTTTTATAGCATAAACTCTTTCTAACCCCATGCCTGTATCAATACTAGGTTTTGGTAAAGGGGTTAGCGTACCATCTGCGCTTCTTTCATATTGCATGAAAACTAGATTCCAAATTTCTAAGAATCTGTCTCCATCGCCACCCATATAATCCTCATCAGAATTAAAATGCTCAGCACCTTGATCATAAAAGATCTCACTACAAGGCCCACAAGGTCCAGTATCGCCCATTTGCCAAAAATTATCTTTATCACCAAATTTATAAATTCTTTCTTTTTCAATATGTTTTTGCCAAAGTGCATATGCTTCATCATCATTTTCGTGTACCGTGACGTATAATCTTTCTTTTGGAAGTTTTAAAACTTCAGTTACAAATTCCCAAGCATATGCAATGGCTTGTTCTTTGAAATAATCTCCAAAGCTAAAGTTTCCTAGCATTTCAAAAAAAGTATGATGGCGAGCTGTGTAGCCTACATTATCTAAATCATTGTGTTTTCCACCCGCTCTTATGCATGTTTGGCAGCTTGTTTTGCGTGGAGGGTTTGGGCGTGGTATTTCGCCTGTAAATATACTTTTAAAAGGTACCATACCTGCATTTGTAAAAAGTAAGGTTGCATCATCAGGTACTAAAGGGCTTGAAGGGGTGATTTCATGACCTTTTGATTTAAAAAATTCTAAATATTCTTTTCTTATATCCATGGATTTTCCTAGCTAGTTTTTTACTTAAAATGATACCAAAAATACTTTAAATTAAGTAAAACTATCTTATAATCGTTATTTTAAATTTACAAGGTTATAACAATGAAAATCCCTTTTATTGATTTAAATGCTCAATATAATGCTTATAAAAATGAAATTGATAATGCAATTAATGATGTTTTGCAAAATGCCTCTTTTATCGGGGGTGCAAAATTAGAAGAATTTGAAAGTAATTTAGCTCAATATGTAGGCATTAAACACGCAATAGGTTGCTCAAGTGGTACAAGTGCGCTATTTTTAGCTTTAATGGCTTTGGGTGTAGGTAAGGATGATGAGGTGATTGTACCAAGTTTCACTTTTATAGCTACTGCTGAAATGGTTGCTTTAATTGGCGCAAAACCTGTTTTTGTAGATATTGACTATAAAGATTACAATTTGAGTTTAGAAGAAATACAAAAGGCAATTACATCCAAAACTAAAGCATTAGTTGCAGTGAGTATTTTTGGACTTATGCCTGATATGTTTGCTTTAAAAGAACTTTGTAAAAATCATAATATTGCTTTGATAGAAGATGGTGCACAAAGTTTTGGAGCTAGTCAAAAAGATGTAAAATCATGTGCTATAGCCGACATATCTTGTACGAGCTTTTTTCCATCAAAACCTTTAGGAGCTTATGGAGATGGTGGGGCGATTTTTACCCAAGATGATGAATTAGCACAAAGAATAAAAATTTATTTAAACCATGGACAAGTGCAAAGATATAAACACAAGTACATTGGTATAAACGCAAGGCTTGATACAATTCAAGCGGCTATTTTAAATGTGAAATTAAAATATTTAGATGAAGAGATTAAAAAAAGAGAAGCGATAGCTCAAATTTATGATGATAATTTGAAAAATTGTATTTTGCCACCAAGAAAAGATGGTTTTGTGAATGCTTGGGCGCAATATAGCGTGCGTGTTTCAAATAGAGAAGATTGGATGCAAAAACTACAAGATCAAGGTATACCGACTGCAGTGCATTATCCTTTAGGACTTCATTTGCAAGAGGCCTTTGAATATCTTGCATATAAAAAAGGCGATTTGCCAAAAACAGAACTTTTAAGTAATGAAATTTTGTCTTTACCTATGAGTGCATTTTTAAAAGAAGAACACCAAGCTAGAGTGATCGAGGCTTTTCAATGAAAATAGGTCTAATAGGCCTTGGAAAAATGGGCAAAAACCACTTAAGAGAGCTTGAGCGTAATTTAAGAGTAAAAGAAATTTATCTTTATGATCCTTTTAATGAAGAACAATTTATACACCCTGTGTATAAAAATTTTGACGAATTTTTAGAACAAAAGCTTGATGGGGTTGTGATCGCTACACCTACTCATACACATTTGGATATCGCTATCAAAGTTTTTTCTAGAGTGAAAAATGTTTTAATCGAAAAACCTTTGGCTTTAAATCTTGATGAAATTTTAATTTTACAGCAAAAAGCTAAGGAGCATAAAGTCAAAGTAGGGGTGGGATTTTGTGAAAGATTTAATCCAGCTGTGTTAACTTTAAAAGAAAAGCTTTTAGATGATGAAATTGTGAGTATTAATATCCAGAGATTGTCTTTGTATCCGCATAGGATTAATGATGTTGGGGTTTTAAGTGATCTTGGTGTGCATGATATTGATTTGGTGAGATTTTTATGTCAAGAAACAATTTCAAAGGCAAATATTCACAAAGCTTATCATCATCATGATAAATTAGAAGATGAGGTGATGATTAGCTTGAAGTTGAATGATATTTTAGCTAGTATTCATGATAGCTGGAATGCTAAATATATTACTAGAAAGATTAGTGTCTTAGGAAAAAAACACAGTTATGAGCTAGATTTGAAAAATTTTGAAGTGTTGATTGATATGCAAAAAATTTCTAACTTATATGAAAATTCTCCTTTGCATGCTGAGCATGAAGCTTTTTTTGACCTAGCATTAAATGGAGATGGTAAAAATTTAGCTAGCATTGAAGATGCTTTAAAAGTGCAAGAAATTTTAGAAGGCGTTGTAAAATGAAATATGTATTTTTTTTAAATATGGGTGGAGTGAATCAACTAGATGAATGTGAAATTTTTTTAAAAAATATGTTCAATGATCCTTATATCTTAGGGATTAAAAATGTATTTTTAAGAAAATTTGTAGCTTATATGATAAGAAAATCAAGATTAAAAGCAATGCAACAAAATTATGAAAAAATGGGTGGAAAATCTCCTCTTACTGAAATTACACAAAGTCTGTGTGATAAGTTAAATGCTAAAAACCAAGCATATAAGTTTGATTTTATTAGTTTATATGTGCCACCTTTTGCAAAAGATGTTTTTGCAAAATATGACTTTAAAAGCAATGATGAAATTATTTTATTTCCTTTGTATCCACATCATTCCAAAACAACAGTAACTAGTTCTTTAGAGGTGGTGCAAAGTGAATTAAAATCTGTACAAAATCAAGCTAAAGTCAAGATTATTGATGTTTTTTATAGTGATGAAAAATACAATGCGATGATCATTAAGCATATTTTAGAGAAAAAGAAAGCGTATGATTGTAATGTTTTGATTTTTTCTGCACACTCTTTGCCAGTTTCTGTGATAAAAAAAGGCGACTTGTATGAAAAACACATGCAAGAACATGTGGGTATTTTAAGAGAAAAGCTTAAAAATGAATTTGATGAAGTTATTTTATCATACCAATCAAAACTAGGTCCTGTAAAATGGCTTGAGCCAAATACTAGCGATATTTTAGCAAATTTAGATCAAAAGGCTTTGATTTATCCTATCTCTTTTTGTATTGATTGTTCTGAAACGATTTTTGAGCTTGGTGTGGAGTATAGGCATCTAGCAAAATCTGATTATGAGTTAGTTGCTTGTCCAAACGATAGCGAGGAATTTATAGAGTTTATTATAAATTGCTTATCTTGATATAAATGAAATACAAAGCTAGTTGCTTGAACTAGCTTTGCTTGTTGTTTTATTTTCTATGGGTTTTAAATAACTTTCTTTGATCATAAGATTTACTGTATCTTTAAACATAGGCAATGCACTTTGTGCAGCATAATAACTATAAGCTTTGGTTGGATGTCTAACTAAAACCCCTATGGTGTAATTATGCGTTTCATCATTTGCAAAACCAAAGAATGAAGCATTGTAGCGATTTGAAGTATAACCTTTTCTTTCAGCAATCCTTGCAGTACCTGTTTTACCACCTATAATGATACCTTTGGTTTGCGCTTTTTGACCTGTTCCTTTTTCTATTACGTTGATTAAAATTTGTTGCATTGCTTTAGCTGCTTTACTTGAGAGAATTTTTTCTTTTTTAGCTTCTTCATCAAGTTTAATCCAGCGTCCATCTTGATAAATTTTGTTGGCAATTTGCGGGGTGATATAAACACCGTTGTTATTAAATACATTGTAGGCAGCTAAAAGTTGTATAAAAGTAGTTTTTAGTCCATATCCATAGCTTAAAACAGACTTTTCAACCTCTCTTAGTCTTTTAGGGTTAGGAATTTCTCCTTTTTGTTCATAAGGGAGATCAATACCGCTTTTTTCCCCAAAGCGGAAAATTCTAAGACCTGAAACGATTTCAAAATTACTAAGTCTTTGTGCGATTTTAATCATACCAACGTTTGAAGAGTAGGTGATAACCTCTTCCATGCTCATTTTATTTTTCTTGTGGTCATCGCGTATGGTAAAACGACCAAGTTTGTATTGACCACCCTGTGTGTCAATGATTTCATCGACTTTAATTTTATCTAGCATTAATGCGGTGGTAAATATAAAAGGTTTAATTACAGATCCAGCTTCGTAGCCATACTCTATTGCACTTGCATTAAGTACAGAAAGATCTTTTCCGCGGTTTTGAGGATCATATCTTCTTGAGCTAGCTAGTGCTAGAATTTTTCCGCTATTACTTTCCATGATAGCCACAATGATTTCATTGGCTTTTAGGTCCTCATTTCTCTTATCAATTGCTTTTTCCAAACCTTTTTGTAATTTTAAAGAGATGTTAAGATATAAATCACATCCATCTATTTTGCGTTGTTCATAAGAATGTAAATTTAAGATAATATTGCCACCTATATCTCTTAAACCTTGAATTTTTGCATTTTGCAAAGGACTTAAGCATTCATCGTAAGATTTTTCTAAGCCTTTAATGCCTACATTTTTAAAAATTTCACTTTGTTCATCTATATAAGTTCTTGTATAACCAATAACGGGTGTTAGTGAGTCTTTGGGCATATATACGCGATCTTCTTTGTGTTCGATGATGTCAAGACCTCTAGTTTCAACCCTGCCATTGCTATTGGTAAAGGATTTGAAAAAACCTTGAGTGTAAAGTTTTTTAGAAAGTTCTTTTAAATAACTTGCATCTTTAGAGTTGATATTTTGTAATAATATAAAATTATAACCTCTTTTTTTCTTAGACAGCATTCTTTTTTTTATGTCTTGCATTTGCTCATCGCTTGCACCACTATAAATTTGAAAAAGAGTTAAAAATAATTCTTTTTTGTTGGGATTTAAACTTCTTAGATCAATTTCGGCTCTATAAATTTGTCTACTTGATGTGACAGTGAAATTGTCACTTGTGATGATATTACCTCTAAGAGCGGAAAAGTATTGTTCTTTTTGAGTGTTTGGTATATGACGTTTTGATGTAAGAAAAAAAGTAGAAAGTAAAAACAAGGCCATAAAAAACAGAGCCATACAAAAAGCAAAAGCTACCTTTGAAACTCTATTTCTAATGGTGTTTGAAAGCATATATTATATTTGAGTTCTTGAAATTTCTTTATATGCGTTTATAGCCTTATTTCTAACTTCAAGCATAAATTTCATGCTCGATTCAGCTTTACTAATAGCTATTGCGGCTTGGTGTAGGTCTTTGACTTCACCTGTTGCAATATCTACCATAGCTGCTTCAGCTGTTTCTTGGGTTTTATTAAGGTCGTTGATTGAATTTTTCAATAAGCTTGAAAACTCATCGCCTATATTTGTATTATTATTATTATTATTGGTTTTGTTTCCAATATTGTTAAATTGATTTATACCATTAATAGTGTTCATTCATTAACCTCTTAATAAATCTATCGCACTTTGTGCTATGGTTTTTGTGCTAGTAAAAGCACTTACATTTGCTTGATAGGCTCTTGTTGCTTCTATTAAATCGGCCATTTCAATCACTGGGTTTATATTTGGAAAAGCAACATATCCTTGTTCATTTGCATCTGGGTGAGATGGGTCAAATTTCATACGGAAATCTTTATCATCTCTTACAACTTTATCCACTACTACGCTCATTATAGCAGGTTTTGCATCTTTTGGAGAAGCTGGATCATTTAAAGGATTTTCATATTCTAAAAAATTATTGTCTTTAGCGATTTGCTTGTTTAGTAATTCATTAAAATCAGTTGCTTTAAAAATCACTTCTCTTCTTCTATATGGACCGCCCTCAGCTGTTCTAGTAGTATTGGCATTAGCTATGTTTGAGCTAATCACATTCATTCTAAAACGTTGTGCACTAAGTCCGTATCCGCTAATATCAAAATCACTTAAATAAGCCATTATTTTTCTCCTAGCCTAATTTAGAGCTTGTATCTATGATGGTTGAAAAAATATTACTTTGTCTTCTTAAAACACCATCTAAAGCAGTAATCATCATAGTATTTTTACTCATTTCGGTAGTTTCTACATCAAGATCTACTGTATTTGCATCATTTCTTGCTAAATGTCCATCTCTTAAATAAATAGTTGATTTGTTAGGATCTGGAAATTTCCAAGGTTTTTGATGATTTGCATTTGTACTTGCTAGTTCAAGCTCGTTTTTATCTTTCTTTTTGAAAATTTCATTTGCTCTATTAACCAAAGCAGTTTCAAATTCTATATCTCTTGCTTTATAAAAAGGAGTGTCAACATTTGCAAGGTTAGAACTAATCATTTGACTTCTTAGGTTTCTTCCTGCTAAAGCATCAACAATAAGTTCTTTTGACTTAAAAGGGCTTATCATGTTTTTTCCTTTAAATAAAGCTTTTATAGACTAAAAGCAAAAATCATTCCAAAATATTTAGCTTTTTTGTATATTTATAAGTATATCTTTTTATAGTAAATTTTTAAAATTTTTAAAGCCACTTTCAAGTGAAACTTTGTTTTCTAGTGTTTTTAAAAAATCTTTTTTTATCATTTCTTTTGCACCCATAAATTTTAAATGTTCATTGGGTACCTGGCAGTCTATTAAAAAATCATAAGGTTTTAAAATTTCACAAAGCTTTATTAAAGCTACTTTTGAGGCATCTTTTTTTAAGCTAATCATGCTTTCACCAAAAAACATTTTACCTATGATAAGCCCGTATAAACCACCAATTAAAACACCATCTTCATACACTTCAACACTATGGGCTAAGTTTTGTTCAAAAAGCTGAGTGTAAACTTCTATAAATTCTTGACTTATCCATGTTTTTTTTCTCAAAGCACAGTACTTTATGAGTGAGTTAAAATTAAAATCAAGTTTTATTTCATAACTTTTTAGAGCTTTTTTGATGCTTTTTTGTATACGAACTTCATCAGGGTAAAGCACCATTCTAGGTGAAGGACACCACCAAGTTACAGGGTTGCTAGTCCAAGGAAAAAGCCCTAGGCTATAGGCATAGGGTAGGAAATTGGGCTCTAGTTTTTTGCTAATAAAAACAGGCGCATCATCAGGGCTTTTTAAAAGCTCAGAATACAAAATCGATTTTTTCATTTTTCGTAAGTTTGAGTTTTAAAACACCGCCATTTTTTAATCTTCCAAATAAAATTTCATCACTTAATCTCTCGCCCAATTCTTCCGCGATAATACGTTTTAACAACCTTACTCCAAATTCTTTATTGTTGGTTTTTTTAGCAAGAAATTCTTTGACATTTTTATCAGCTTGTATTGTGATGTTATTTAAATTTTGCGCCATTAAATCAAGTTCTTTTTGGACTATTTGTTCTAAAATTGTTTGGTTTAGATCATTAAAATGAATGATTTTATCTATACGGTTGATAAATTCAGGTGCAAAGAAATCTTTTATAGCTTTATTGCTTTTTTCTTTATCACTACTTAAAAATCCTAATTCATTGTTTTCTTTTAGACCTAAATTAGAAGTCATAATGATAATGGCGTTTTTAAAATCAGCTTTTAAGCCGCTATTATCAGTTAGGCTTGCATTGTCAAAAATTTGCAAAAAGGTGTTAGTTAGATCAGGGTGGGCTTTTTCTATCTCATCAAACAAAACTACACTAAAAGGGTTTTTTCTAATGCTATTGCTAAGCAACCCCCCATCTTCATAACCCACATAACCTGCAGAAGTTCCTATGAGCTTGCTTACATCGTGTTTTTGCGAGTATTCGCTCATATCAAATCTTTCAAGATTAAGATTTAAAATTTGTGCTAAATTTTTAGCTAATTCAGTCTTACCCACTCCGCTTGAACCGGTAAATAAAAATACGCCTTTTGGGGTGTTTTTGCCTTTTAATCCTGCATAGCTTTGTTTTAAAATAGAACATAAAGCTTTAATAGCCTCATCTTGTCCAAGGATATTTTGCTTTAAATTAGATTCTAGATTTTTTAGAATTTTTCCTTGATCACTTTCGTAAATTTTGTGCGAATGCGTCATTCTTGCTAAGGTATTTTCCAAGTCCTTTGTTTTTACTATTTTTTTACTTTTTTTATCTTCTAAAGCAAAACTTGCCCCAAGCTCATCGATTAAATCAATAGCACTATCTGGCAAAAACTTATCGTGTAAAAATTGCTTTGCTAGTTTTATACTTGTTTGTAAAATTTCATCACTGATTTTGATTTTATGAAAATTTTCATATTTAGTTCTTAAACCTTGTAAGATTAGAAAACATTCTGCTTCGCTTGGTTCATCTATGTCAATTTTTGCAAATCTTCGACTTAGAGCTTTGTTTTTGTCAAAGGTGTTTTTGTACTCTATAAAGGTAGTTGCACCGATACATTTGATATTACCATTGCTTAATGCAGGTTTTAGTAAATTTGACATATCAGCATGGCTTTCGTTGCTTGCTCCTGTTCCTACTATGGTGTGAATTTCATCTATAAACAAAATCGCATTAGGGATATTTTCTAATTCTTTTATGATATCTTTTAACCTTTTTTCAAAATCTCCCCTGTATTTTGTTCCTGAAAGCAAACTTGCCATATCAAGACTATAAATTTTTGAATTTTTTAAGTGTTTAGGTACTTTTTCTTCTGCTATGGCTAGTGCTAAACCATCAATAACAGCACTTTTGCCAACCCCTGGTTCACCTACTAAAATAGGATTGTTTTTTTTACGTCGACTTAGAATTTGCATCATTCTTTCTAGCTCAAATTTTCTACCTATAACCGGGTCTATTTTGCCATTTTTTGCAAGTTCAACTAATTCTATGGTGTGGGCTTTTAAATTTTCAAATTCTGCACTTTGTAATAATTCGTGTATTTTTTCTTCCTCGATGAAGTGTTTTTTGAGAATATTATATGAATAAGCTTTTTCTTCTTTGCAAAGCGCAATGATGAAGTCAATTACTGTATTTTGATTTTTTGCGTTAAGTTTGTGTAAGATACTTTCTAAGATTACAGAGAAAGTAGGTTCTATTTCTTTTTTCAAAATTTCATTGTTTTTGGCTAAGTAGTTTTTTAATTCATTTTCAAAGCCTTGTAAATCACCATCTCCAATTTCTTCTAGTAAATTCTTAAAATCATTGCTAAGTTTAACCAAAGCAAAAAGTAAGTGTTCGCAAGTGATAAATTCATGGTGATTGATAAAGCTTAAATGTCTTGCATTGGGTATAAATGAATCAATTAATTCTTTATATTTCATTGTTCTTCTATCCTTGTTTGGAGTGGAAAGTTATTATTCTTTGCTGCTATGTCAACTTGTTGTTTTTTGCTTAATGCGATTTCTTCTGTATATACACCACAAACCCCACTACCTTGATGGTGAATTTCAAGCATAATTGCACTAGCTTTTTCAAAGTCATGATGAAAAACATTCATTAAAATTTCAATCACAAAATCCATGGTTGTTACATCATCATTTAAAAGCAAAACCTTAAACATTTTAGGTTCTGCTAGTTTTTGCTGTTCTAAAATTTCACTTTTTAGACTCATTTAATATCCTAGTGATGTCTTCTTGCATAGTTTGAGTTGAAACCTTGCCAAGATAATATTTTACAAAGTTTTTTGAGTCTTTATTCCAAAAGTCTGTCAAATCCTGATAAACCCCATCTTTTAAAACCACTTTAAAGGGAAGTTGTTCCATGCTTTGGTAATTGATATCTTTTAAGGCTTGCGCAACAATTCTGTTATTTTCTTTTGAGTTGCTTAAAAAATAATAAGCTCCATATTTGATAGCAAAATCTTTTACAGTTTGATCGCTTACATTTTCAAAATGACTTAGCCCTATGATGATAAAATGATCTGTATTTTTTTGCCACAAGCTTGTAAGATGAGGTGCTTCTTCTTGACATGGAGTGCAAAAGGTTCCAAAAAAATCAAACATTAAAATTTTGCGTTCTTCTCCTTTTACTATAAAGCCATTTTGGGTTCTTGCTAAAGTTTTCTCACCGCCATTAACGCTTTTTAAAAGAATTTCATCACCTTTTTTGTATTCGGTGAAAGCAAAATCATTTTCGATTTTTTCTTCGCTTGAGCAAGCGTTTATAAATAATGCAAAGGCGAAGGTCAAAATTAAATAAGTAATTTTTTTCATTTGTGTCCTTTGTTAGTAATGATTTTTCATTGCAGCTCTTGCTTCAAGATCTGCTTGTTTTTTCTTTAGGCTTTCTCTTTTATCGTGTAAATTTTTACCTTTTGCTAGAGCGATTAAGGCTTTTACTTTGTTTTTTTCATTAAAATAAAGCTCTAGGGGTACTATAGTGAAGCCTTGGGTGCTAATTTTCCCAAAAAGTCTATCGATTTGCTTTTTATGCATTAGAAGTTTTCTTACGCCTTTTTCATCATGCTTATAAAAAGAATGAGTGGTGCTAAGATGAGAAATGTGTGCATTGAGTAAAAAAATTTCACCCTTAATAATACGCACAAAAGAATCTTTTAAATTAGCTCTTGAAGCTCTTAAAGCAACAACTTCAGAACCTTTTAGTACCAAGCCTGCTTCAAATTTTTCTAAAATTTCATAATCAAAAAAAGCTTTTTTGTTTTTTACTATAGTTTTTTTCATCATTTAGCCTTAAAAACTCCACTTCCACTTCCACTTAAAAAATAAGCCTCATCAAGAAATCTTTGCATTTTAGGATAAATTTTTACACAAGGAGCAAACAAATCATTTAAATCAGTATTTTTATAGCTTAAAAGTTCGCTTGTTTTTAGTGTTTTAAAATCACGAGCTAATTTTGCATTTAAATTTAAATCATAATGGCCCTCGTCAAAAGCACGATATACTTTTGCACTTGAACACTCAATAGCTGGAAAGGTAAACTCAAGTTGGTTTAAATCATCTTCAAAATACTCTACAATTTCTCCGCACCCACTGACATTCGCACTTTCATAACCACTTAAGAAAAAGACCAAATCAGATCCAAGTTTTTGGCAGATTTGTTCAAGTTGTGATTGGTTGAGTTTTAAATTTAAAGCCTCATTGATCATTAATAAAAAAGCAACTGCATCAGTGCTACTTCCACCAAGACCACCACCTATAGGTATATTTTTGATAAGTTTTAAACTTTTATTTTTGAAAAACTCATTGAGTTCGTTTGAAAAACCCAGATCTGCTAATGCTTTATAAGTTTTGTGAAGGATGGTATCTTGGGTAAAATTTCCAATAATCTCAAAACCTTCTTTGGATTTTTCATCACTAAAGCTTAGCTCATCAAAGATATCTTTTAATAAAACAAAGCGTGACTGTAGCAAATGATAAGATCTTGAATCAAACCCTATGATTTTTAAAAAAATATTTGCTTTAGCGTAAGCTTTCATTTTTTAAGCTTTTTGCTTAGGTCATCAAGCTTTATAGATTCATCGCTGATTGCATGTAAGTTTTCACTCTTTACTTGCTCAATAAGTTCTTTGCGTAGTATCATTAAAGATTTTGGTGCTTCTATGCCTATTTTGGCATAACCTTTACCTGTTTGAACTACTTTGATTTCTATATCATCTCCGATTTTTATACTTTCATTTTCTTTTCTTGATAAAATTAACATTTTAATACCTTATTTAAATAATATTGCACTTGATTATCTTGGATAGAAATGATAGAAAAAAAATCTTTTTCTTCTAAAATATAGCTACCTTCTTCTTGAATTTCTAAATCGTCCAAAAATATTTTTTGTCCATTGTGTAATTTTTGGGGATATTTTATCGTATTTTTTCTAAGATTTAAATAAGCTAAAGGATTTAATTCTTTTTCATTTTCGTAAAAAAATCTTCCTTCGCTTAGACGTTCAAGCGAGCTAAGCGTAGCCTTGATGCCAAGTTTTCTAGCAAATAACTCACAATAAGAGCGTATATAAGAACCCTCGCTAACTGCTATTTCTATAGTTAAAAAAGGGTGGTTGTAATGTAAAATTTTAGTGTAAAAAATTTCCATAACGCATGGTTTTAGATTAACCTCAAAGCCTTTTTTTGCAAGTTCATATGAGCGTACGCCGTTGATTTTTTTTGCACAATATGCAGGTGGGGTATAGCTCACTTTTCCCAATAATTCGTTTTTAATTTGTTCTAAAACCTTCTCATCAAAAGCACTGATAAGGTTGATTTCTTTGATGTTTTGATTATCAAGACTTAGCGAATGTACACCTAGCCAAAGTGTAGCTTTGTAAACTTTTGGATTTTTATCAAAAAAACGAAATAGTTTTGTATATTGATCAAAAGCTATAAGTAAAACACCTTTTGCAAAAGGATCAAGTGTTCCTGAAAAACCTGCTTTTTTGTTTTTATATTTTTTTTTGAGTTTGCTTAAAAAAGCATTAGAGCTCACGCCGCTTGGTTTATATGCTACAAAAAGTTTATTCATATCACTTTTTCCACAAAACTTGACATTATCATTCTTTCTATGCCTCCAAAATTGATTGTAAGTTTTTCTTCGGCTCCTATTTTACTTACTCCTGTAACCCTACCTATGCCAAAAATTTTATGTTTAATTAAATCTCCTTTTTTATAACAATTTTTTTGATGATCTAAGGTTAGTTCTTTTTTGATCACATTGCTTTCGCCAAAAAATCTACTTTTTTCTAATCTTGTACGACTTCCTTTGTAAAATCTAGAATTAGCGTAACTTAAATAAAGTTTTTTCTTAGCTCTAGTGATTGCCACATAGGCTAGCCTTCTTTCTTCTTCTATATTGCTTGATTCGCTAGTAAGCGGGAAAAAACCTTCTTCTAATCCTATGATAAAAACATGATCAAATTCCAACCCCTTGCTTGCATGGATACTCATGATACAAATGCTTTCTTTATCTAATCCATCTTGCTCGTTTAATAAAGAAATTTCATTTAAAATATCATCTAAGCCATTGTAGTTACCATGAGTGATTTTGTCTTTTAAATTTGCATAAAGCTCATCTATATTTAAAAGCTTGTCTTCCCCTTCTGGATTATCTTTATAAAATTCTTTAATCTTAAATTCATCTTCTAAAGCTAAAATCATTCCAAGCATATCATCTTTTTCTTTGATTTTATGTATGCTTAGTATGAACTTTTCTAATTCATTATCGGTTTTTTTACTAAAAAAGCCACTTCCTTGTAAAGCGCATAAGCTTTCAAACAAAGATAAATGATTTTCTTTAGCATAATTTTCTAGTTTTTCTAAGCTTGCATTACCAAAATTTCTTTTTGGGCGATTGATAATGCGCTTAAAAGAATAATCATCATTTAAATTTGAAAGTAATCTTAAATAAGAAATAATGTCTTTAATTTCAGCTCTTTCATAAAAACGAATTCCGCTTAGTAATTTAAAAGGAATTTTTTCTTTACTAAAAGCTTCTTCAAGGGCGCGAGATAATGCATTTACTCTATAAAGTATGGCGATTTCACTTGGATTAACGCCTGAGCTTAAGAGTTTTGAAACTTCTCTTGCGACTTTAAAACTTTCAATCTTTTCATCATCGTTTTGTAAAATTGTAATTTCTTCGCCTTCATCTTTGGTGCAGATTAAAGTTTTTCCTAGTCTTTTTCTATTGTGTTCTATTAGTTCATTTGCGGCTTGTAAAATAGCACTAGTTGAGCGGTAATTTTGTTCTAGTTTGACTAATTTTACATTATTAAACTGTTCTTTAAAATTTAAAATATTTTCTATTTTGGCTCCGCGCCAACCATAAATACTTTGATCATCATCACCTACTACACAGATGTTTTCATGAGATGTGCAAAGTTTTTTTAGAATTTGATATTGTAAAGTGTTGGTATCTTGATACTCATCTACTGTGATGTAGTTGTACTTTTGGCTTTGTTCTTTTGCAAATTGTTCATCTTCTAAAATTTTGTTGGTCAACATGAGTAAATCATCAAAATCCATAAAATTATTTTGGATTAAAAAATTTTCATATTGCTCGTAAAGATAAATGATCTCTTCGTGATTTTTATTTTTTTCATCTTTTAAAAATTCTAATTCCTTGCGAATTTCTTGAGCGCTTTTGCTTTGGTTTTTAAAGTTAGAAATATAAGCCCCAATGCTTGCTAGGGAATTTTTAAGATTTTCATTTGCTAGGTCTTTTAAAATTTTCTTTTTATCATCTGTGTCGATGATGACAAAATTATTTGCTCTAGCAATTCTTTCACTATAAAGCCTTAAAAATAATAAGCCAAATTTATGAAAAGTACACAAAAGAGGATTGTGTAAATTTTGATCTTGTAAAAGTGCCAATGCTCTAGTTTTCATCACATTAGCAGCTTTATTGGTGAAAGTTAGTGTAAGGGTATTTTGTGCAGGAATACCCACATGGTCAATTAAATAAGCAAGTCTAGTGGTTATAGTTTTAGTCTTACCACTACCCGCACCTGCTAAAATAAGCATAGCTCCATCAATGTGCATGATGGCTTCTTTTTGACTATCGTTTAATCCTTCGAAAAAATTCATCTTTTTAATAAGTCTTTATTGTTGGGATTGTTTAAAAAAGCATTCATAGACTTTTCTTTAAGTTTTTGCTCGCTTTGTTTTTTAAAATAATTAGAAAAATTAACAAAGATGATATTATCTTCAACTTGAATTTGGGTAATTGCGCCCAAATCTACTTTTACAAAGGTTGCAAAATCATCTGGTCCAAAGCCTGCATGAAATTCAATATGTTCTTTGTTTAAAACTATGGATTTAAAAGTATAGCCACCAAGCGCAAAAACACAATAAGGATTTTTACTCACTACATCTAAATCTTGTGGTAAAGGAGGCTCTAGAGTGACAAACTTGGTATTGACAATAATGTTAAATTCAATATCTTCTTGAATTAAAATTTGCAGACACTCATAAATGCTTTTTTGCATTAAGTCTATAAAAGTTTTGTTATTTAGTATTTTATCAATCATTGCTCAACCTTAAAAATTCATCTACTAGTTTTCTAACTTGCTCTAGGCCTATATTCCAAAATTCATCACTTTCAATATCAAAACCAAACATAGCCACAAGCTCTTTTGGACTTTTGCTTCCACCGCTACTTAAAAAATCAATATAAATCGAAGTAAAATCGGTGCATTTTTCACTTTTATATAGACCATAAAGCGCTAAAACCAAAAGTTGTGCATATGCATATGCATAGCAGTAAAATGGAGAATGAATAAAATGTGGTATATAAGAATACCAAAGACCATAGTTTTTGGTTAAAATCACGCTATCTTGAAACATTTTTCTTGATTCTTCAAGCCAGATTTGACTTAATTCATCGGCGCTAAGTTCTTCTTTTTTGGCATGAAACCTACGTTCAAAGGTGGTAAAGTTAATTTGCCTATAAAGTGTGGCGAAAATGTCTTCGATTTTTGCTGCATATAAAGATAAAAGTTCTTCTTTGTTTAAATTTTCTTTAATGTGATCAAAAATCAACATCTCAGCAAAAACAGAAGCGGTTTCTGCTGTGGTTAAAGGCGTGTCTTGATTTAAAAAACTTACTTTATAGGAAAGTTTTTGGTGTATGGTGTGGCCAAGCTCGTGAGCCAAAGTAAAAAGATCGCGTCTTTGGTTGGTATAGTTTAAAAGTATAAAAGGGTGGCTTAGAGGAGTGCTTGAGTGAGAAAATGCTCCACTTTGTTTAAATTCTTTAGGATATACATCAATCCAATGATTATCAAAAGCATCTTTAGCGATCTTATAAAAATCACAAGAAAAGTTTTTAAAAGCTTCTAAAACAATGTCTTTTGCTTGATTAAAATCAATTTGCATTTCCTTGCCAATAGGTGCATAACGATCATAGTCTTTTAATTTTTTATAACCTAAGATTTTTTTCTTTGCATTGTAAAATTTAGAGACAATGTCAAAACTATTTTCACTTGCGCAAATAAGCGCATCAACGCTTTTTTTAGAAATTTGATTTCTCATATGTCTTGAGCTTTCTGGACTCTCATAGGACCTTAGCTCGCAAATACTAGCAAGTTCAGTTTTGATCATATTGAAAATATATACTAAAAGCTTGTTTTGTTTTTTTAAGGTTTTACTAAAACACTTTGAAGCTTTTTTTCTAATGCTTCTATCAGGGTGGTAAAGTTTGCTTAAAATTTCTTCTTCGCTTAGTTTTTGTCCTTCAAAGTTAAATTTTAAAGCACTAAAAGTTTCATCAAATAATCTTGCAAAAGCGTTAGATCCCGTGCTTGATAAAGCAAGGATAACTCTTTCTTCTTTTTTAGAAAGATTGTGTTTTTTGTGTAAGATGAGATTGTTTAGATAAAATTCATAACCCTTGCAAAAAGCAATAAAAGCTTGACTTTGTTCATCTTTAAGTTCGCAAAATTCAAGTTCAAAAAATAAAAGATTTTCTTCTATTTTTTTGCTTAGATTTTCGTATTTTGCATAAAAAGCACCTTGGGTAGTATCTTGAGCAAAATTTAAATATACATAAGTTAATATATGAGAAAGCTTTAAAATTAATGTTTCGTAATCTTTTAAAGCTTGTAAAAAAACTTCAACGCTTAGATGGTGTAGTTGGTTTTCATATTGTTTTTTAAAATTATAAGCTTCTTCTTGGGTGTTTTGCAAAAACACATTTAATTCTTGCTCATCTTTAAATAATACACTTAAATTCCAATTTTGCATGATTTTAACTTTCTAAAATGAGTTTTTTTAATACAGCCATTCTAATGGCAACTCCATTTTTAACCTGAGTTAAAACTTTAGATCTTTTATCTGCCATAATTTCATCGCTAATGTCAATATTTCTATGCACAGGCCCTGGGTGTAAAATGATGATGTTTTTGTCCTTGATTAGCTCTTTGTTGATGCAAAAATCATTTGCATAATCTTTAAGTGATGCATAGGTTGGAACATTGTGTCTTTCTGTTTGTGTTCTAAGACTCATGATGATATCTACTTCATCAATAACTTCTTTTATTTTATTTGTTTTTTTAAGAGGATAATTAGGCATAAAATGAGGTGGGGCCACTAGCGTGATATCTATACCAAAACGAGGCAATAATTCCAAATTTGAAGCAGCTACGCGTGAGTTTTTGATATCTCCTACAATGGCTATTTTTTTACCTTTTACATCATAGTTAAAATGCTCCATTATAGTAAAAAGATCAAGTAAGGCTTGAGTAGGATGAGCATGCTTGCCATCGCCACCATTGACAATAGGACAGTGAGTGTAATTTGCTAAGATGTGTGGCACACCTGAATGTTTATGTCTGACTACAATGGCATTAGGAGACATTGCATCTAAGTTAGCTGCTGTGTCAAAAAGTGTTTCGCCTTTGCTAGAACTGCTTTTTGAGACATCTAGTTTTAAAACCTTAGCACCTAATCTTGTTGCTGCTGTTTCAAAACTTGATTGAGTTCGAGTGGAATTTTCAAAAAAAATGGTTGTAACGCTTTTGCCTTTTAGATAAGTGCGTGGTTTTTCATCTAAGAAATCTTTAGCTTCTTTAAAAAGAGCCAGAATTTCTTCATTGCTAAAATCTTTTGTAGTAATTAAATGCCTCATGAGTCCTCCTAAATTTTTAAGTTTAATTCATTCTCTGAACAAATCGCACTAAATAAAACATCTGTAGAGCTATTTAAAGCTGTTTCTACGCTATCTTGTATCACTCCAATAATAAAACCAACCGCCACAACTTGCATAGCTATATCATAATCAATGCTAAATAACGAGCAAGCAAGAGGAATAAGTAAAAGTGATCCTCCTGCAACCCCGCTAGCCCCACAAGCTGCAAAAGCAGCCAAGATGCTTAAAAGCATAGCTTGTAAAAAATTGATTTCAATACCCACTGTATGTGCTGCAGCAAGACTTAATATAGCAATGGTTACTGCAGCTCCTGCCATATTAATCGTAGCACCTAAAGGAATGGAAATACTATAAAGACTATTATTGATGTTTAATTTAGAGCAAAGAGCCATGTTTACAGGAATGTTAGCAGCAGAACTTCTTGTGAAGAATGCAAAAACAGCACTATGTTTTAAGCAAATAAAAATAAGTGGATAGGGATTTTTTTTAGTGTATACAAATACAATTAAAGCATTAATTACAAAAGCGACAAAAAACATAGTTAAAACTAAAACTAATAATAATTTAGCATAGCTTAAAAGACCTTCTGCACCTGTTTGTGCTACTGAATTTGCTACAAGTCCAAAAATCCCAAAAGGTGCAAGTTTGACAATAAATTTAACAATTTTTAAAACCCCTTCGTTAATGTCGGTAAAAAGTTGCTTAGCATCATTTGAGCAGTGTCTTAGCGCAAAACCACCGCCTATAGCCCAAGCTAAAATACTTAAATAATTCCCAGATGATAGCGCATGGATAGGGTTATCTACTACTTGAAATAATAAATTTTTAAAAACCTCACCTATATGCGCAGGAGTGCTTGTAGATGCTTTGTCAATATCGGTTAATACTAACTCTACGGGAAAAACAAAACTAACACTTACTGCACTTAAAGATGCAAGAAAGGTACCAAAGATATATAGAAAAATGATATGTTTAATTTTTTTACTTCCATGATTAAATTCTTTGGTGCAAATTGTGGTTAAGATTAAAATAAAAACTAAAATAGGTGCAATAGCCTTGAGTGCTCCTGTAAATAAAGCGCCAAAAATATTTGCAAAAATAGCCAAATCTTTAGAGAAAATACCAACTAAAATCCCCAAAAAAATTCCAATGCAAATTTGTAAAATAAGATTGCCATTTTTATAGTGCCAAATTACGCATGAAAATACATTCATTCAATGCCTTTATTTTTTAAGATAAATTTTAATTTATTCTAGCAAAGTAAAGCTTAAATAAGCTTTTTGGTTTTTTAAGCTACTATGTGATAGTATTTTGTAAATTTTAATATTTTAGTAATGACATTAAAAAGGAAAAAAATGTATTTATTTACTTCTGAAGTTGTGAGTGCAGGACATCCTGATAAATGTGCAGATATTATCGCAGATTCTATAGTGGATGCTTTTTTAACTCATGATAAAGATTCAAGGGTTGCTAGTGAAGTTTTTGTAGCAGGAAATAAAGTTGTCATTGGTGGCGAGATTAAGTCAAAACATAAGCTTGAAAAAAACGATTATGAAAATATTGTAAAAAAAGCTTTAGCGGATATTGGTTATAATGGACATCCGCATTTTAGCAAAAAGCAATGTTTACATCCTGATGATTTAGATGTAATGGTATTTTTAAATGAGCAAAGTCCTGATATCAACCAAGGTGTTGATCAAGAAGATGGAGAAATTGGCGCGGGTGATCAAGGGATTATGTTTGGTTTTGCAAGTAATGAAGCTAAAGAATATATGCCAGCGGCTATTTCTTATGCTAGAATGCTTTGTGATAAAGTATATGAGTTTGCAAAAAATAATCCTGATAAACTTGGTGTGGATATTAAAACCCAAGTTACTATTGATTATGTTAGCAAAGAAAATTTTGAAAATTGCAAACCGCAAAGTATTCATACTATTGTAGTTTCAGCTCCTTGTGTTGAAAGTATGAAAATAGAAGACTTAAGAGCTTTGGTGATGGAGTTGATTTTGGATTCTAATTTACCAAAAGAACTTTTTTGTCCAGAAAAAACAAGAATTTTAATCAATCCAACAGGAAAATATGTCAACCATAGTTCATTGCATGATAGTGGTTTAACAGGAAGAAAACTTATAGTGGATAGTTTTGGTGGCTATGCTCCAATAGGAGGTGGCGCACAATCTTCTAAAGATTATACCAAAGTTGATAGAAGCGGGCTTTATGCCGCAAGATGGCTTGCTAAAAATATTGTAGCAGCAGGTCTTGCTAAAAAATGTATAGTGCAACTTTCTTATGCGATAGGTGTTGCTAAGCCAACTTCTGTAAGCGTAGACTGTATGGGAACAAATACAAGATTAAATGATGATATTTTAAGCGATTTTGTAATGAAAACTTTTCCATTAACTCCGAATTGGATTAAAAATAAATTTAATCTTGATAAGCCAAGTAAAGATACTTTTATGTACGCTGATGTTGCTGCTCGTGGTCAAGTAGGGCAGGCTGATTACCCTTGGGAGAAATTAGACGCAGTTGAGGAATTTAAAGCATTGTAAAATGAAGCCTTTAGGCTTCGTTTTGCTTTAAAAATCTATCTTTTATCTTTAAAATTAGCATTTCTTTGGGTTGAATTACCGCATTTTCTTTTCCATTAACCGCATGATATATACTTACTTGATAGTTATTAGCATAAAAACGCATTAGGAAATTTTGTAGTTTATATTCACTTGAATGGCTAAACCATGCATTATTTGAAATTGCAATCATGATTTGTGTGTCTTTATAAAGACTTTCTTTGGTAGCCTCAAAACATATTGCATTGGTAATGAGTTGATTGTTGAGGGTATATTGGTTTAACTCTTTACCTCTTGAAAATTCATCTATATTTAAAAGATATTTCTTAAAAAAGTTTTTAAATAGTGGAATTTCTTCTCCAAAAGGTACAAGATAATGTTTGTTAAAAACTTGTATTTGCCCATTATCAAATACATAAGTGCTATTGTATAGATGGTTAGGCGTGGTGCTGATAGCCCCTGTTATAATGATAATATGTTTAGAAAGTTCTTTTAAGGCTTGTAGATAATTAGGTGCTTTGTTTAAGGCAAAAGCAAAAGCTGTTTCAGGAAAGATAATTACTTCTTTACCTTCTTTTATAGCTTGGTTGATTTGAAGAAAAATATCTTTAGAATGTGTTTGTAGGTTTTCTTGTATGAATTTTTGATCTTGTGGGATATTGGTTTGGATTAATTTATAGTCTAATCCAAGAGTTTGTGATGGTTTTTGTTCATATTGTGCGCCGATTAAAACTAAGATAAATATAATCGCTATTTTATAATATCTTGAAATATATTTTTCATAATAAAAATAAGCAATTAAAAACATAGCTATAATACCTTGATAGCTTGCATCGAAAATGCCATATACGCTTAAAACACCCCAATTTAGCCAATCAAAACCAAAAGGGTGGATAAAACTAAGTGCAAAAATCCCGCAAAGTCTTAAAAAATCATATTTGAAAAAATAACAAACCCAAAACAAAAAACCATAAATCAAGCCAATTATCATAAGCTCCAAAGGGATTAAATAGGCTAAATCAAAATAAACAGAAGATAAACTAATCCACCAAAACCATAAAATTCCTATAAAAAATCCCGTATAAAAATACGCTAGTTTATCTCTACTTTTTAATAACAATACCAAACCATAGATACTTAAAAAAGGAGAGATAAATTCAAAAAGTAAATTTTCAAAAAAAGAAAAATAAATAAAATTTGACAATAAAAGTGCAGAAAAAAAGGCTTTTATTATTTTAAAAGTGGTAGAATTAGAATTTATGAATTTAAAAAAAAGGGGAAGAAATGGCAGAAAACGGAAATATTTGGACTTCATTGTTGCCTCTCATTGTGCTTTTTGCGATTTTTTATTTTTTGGTTATTAGACCACAACAAAAACAAGCAAAAGACCACAAATTGATGGTTTCATCTTTAGAAAAAGGAGATAAAATCATCACCAATGGTGGAATAATTTGCGAGGTGGTAAAACCAGAAGAGGATTTTATCAAAGTTAAGCTTAATGATGAAAATGTAGTTGTAAAAATTTCTAGAGATTTTATAGCAAAGAAAATTGATGCGTAGTGGAAAGATTACTTATAGAAGTATTATTTTCTTTGTAGTTTTTCTTATAGGACTTGTATTTTCTATACCTTCTTTTATGCAAACCCAAAGCGGAGCAAAGATCAATTTAGGACTTGACTTGCAAGGTGGTTTGCATATGTTATTAGGCGTGGAAGTGGAAGAGGCAGTTAAATCAAAGGTTAAATCCATAGCCTCTTCTTTGAGTTATTCTATCAATAAAGAAGATATTATTGTTGATAAAATCAAAGTTAATAATGCTAGTATTGAATTTACCTTATTAGATGATAATGATGTGGCCAAGGTGGATTTATTGTTAAAAGACATTAAAGGTTTGGCCATTACAACTGATAATTTACACTACACACTTTCTTTAACCCAAGAAGAAATCAAATTAACTCACGAACAAGCTATTTTGCAAGCTGTTGAAACAATCAGAAACAGACTAGATCAATTTGGTCTTGCAGAACCAAATGTAGCAAGATCGGGTGAGGATAAAATTTTAGTAGAACTTCCAGGTATAAAAACTGCTGCAGATGAAGCTAGAGCTAGAGAGCTTATTGCAAAAGCGGCACATTTGCAATTAATGGAAGTAGATGATGTTAGAATGGATCAAGTAAACAATCTCACACCAAGCCAAGCAGCTGAATATGGAGATTTGATTTTTGAAGATGCGAAAAATCCACAAATTAAATATCTTGTAAAATCTATACCAATTCTTGATGGTTCTATGCTAACAGATGCAAAGGTAGGTTTTGCACAAAGCAATAATCTTCCTGTGATTAATTTTACTTTAAATTCAGAAGGTGCGAAGAAATTTGGAGATTATACTGGAAATAATGTAGGTAAACGCTTAGCTATAGTTTTAGATGATAAGGTTTATTCAGCACCAAGAATTAATGAAAGAATAGGCGGGGGTAGTGGGCAAATTAGTGGTAGTTTTACTGTCGAAGAAGCTCATGATGTGGCGATTGCTTTAAGAAGTGGGGCGCTTTTAGCACCGGTTAAAATGCTTGAAAAAAGAAGTGTTGGACCATCTTTGGGTGCTGATAGTATTAAAATGAGTATGATAGCTTTAGCGGGTGCTTCTATTTTGGTTATTGCTTTTATGGTGATGTATTATGGCATAGCGGGAGTTTTTGCAAATATTGCTTTGGTTGCAAATATTTTGGTTATCATTGCTGTAATGGCGATGTTTGGAGCAACTTTAACCCTACCTGGTATGGCAGGACTTGTTCTTACTGTGGGTATGGCAGTAGACTCTAATGTTATTATTAATGAAAGAATCAGAGAATTACTGCGTGAGGGTGCTAGTATAAGACAAAGTGTGGAAAATGGCTACAAGCATGCTATGAGTGCAATTTTAGACGCTAATATTACCTCGCTTATTACCTCAATAGCGCTTTATGCTTATGGTACAGGTGCTGTGAAAGGTTTCGCAGTAACTTTGAGTATTGGTATTTTGGTTTCTATGATCACTTCTATTATAGGAACTCATGGTATGTTTGAAATGTTTATGAATCGTATGGAAAAAAGCAATAATACGAGATTATGGTTTGGATATAGGAGACCTTGATGCAATTTTTTAGTCAAAAACATGTTTATGATTTTATGAAAATGAGATTTGCAGCAATCTCTTTATCTTTTATTTTATTTTTTGGTTCTATTGTAGTTCTTTTTACTAAGGGCTTAAATTTTGGAATTGATTTTACTGGCGGTACTTTAGTGCAGTTGCAGTATGAGCAAAAAGCGCCACTAGCTGAAATTCGTAATGCTTTAGCTGCTAATGAAAATTTAAAAGGTGCAAGTGTAACTGAGTTTGGTAGTGATAATGAAGTAATCATTCGTTTTTCAGGAAGTAGCGATAGCTTGGGAAGTGATATTGGTGTGAGTATTGCTAACTTATTGCAAGGAACTGGTAGTTTTGAGGTGCGCCGTGTGGATGTGGTAGGTCCAAAAGTAGGTGATGAATTACGCAATAAAGGTCTTATGGCAGTAGGAATTTCACTGATTGCGATTTTGATTTATTTAGCAATAAGATTTGAATGGCGTTTTGCTATGGCTTCTATAGTTTGTGAAATTCATGATATTGTTATTACTTTGGGCGCTATTGCTTTATTTGAAATTGATGTAAATTTAGATATTTTAGCGGCTGTTTTAACAGTGCTTGGCTATTCTTTAAATGATACAATCATTATTTTTGACAGGATTAGAGAAGGTGTTAAAACTAGTAAAAATTCAAAACTTGATCTCATTATCAATGAATCAGTTTCAGCAACTCTATCAAGAACAACTTTGACTACAGGTTTAACTTTAATTACTGTAGTGGTGCTTTATTTCTTTGGTGGATCGATGATAGAGGGCTTTGCTTTAACCATGATAGTGGGGATTGTAGCAGGTACTGCAAGTTCTATCTTTGTGGCAAGTCCAGCGCTTTTATGGTTTAAATTTAGTGTTGCACAATATCGCCAAAAAGAATTAGAAAAAATCAAAAAGAAACAAGAAAAAGAAAAATTAAGATCGATGTATGAAAAAGGAACAGTGTAAAAATGAATTGGGGTAAGGTTATTTATATCTTTTTTGCTTTAATGAGTTTAACTACAACCGCAGGATTTTTATATGATCAAAACGAGGTTGCATTATTTATTGCAGCTTGTGTAAATTTGATTTCTACTTTATTGAAAATTGGAGTTAGAAATTTCTTAGCAGCTGAGTTATTTGCAAGTTCTTTAGTGGCGGATTTGCATTTAATTCCAGCTTTTGCTTTAATTCAAATCAACCCAGAAGCCAATGTGATGGTTTATACTTTGGCGATAGGAGCTTTGATAGCTAATATCTTTTCGATGATTTTAGTTATAGTAGATTCAGTGAAAAATCAAGAAGAAAACTAGGAGTGAAAATGGCATATGAAGCAGGTAAAATAGAAAAAAAATGGCAAAAAATTTGGCAAGAAAAAGAGTATTTTGAACCAAAAGATGATTTTTCTTTGCCTAAAAAATACATTTTATCTATGTTTCCATATCCAAGTGGTAGAATTCATATGGGACATGTGAGAAATTATAGCATTGGTGATGCTATGGCTAGATATTATAGAAAAAAAGGCTTTAATGTCTTACATCCCATTGGTTTTGATAGCTTTGGTATGCCTGCTGAAAATGCTGCGATAAAACATGGCATTCACCCTAAAAAATGGACTTATGAAAATATTGACTACATGCAAAATGAGCTCGCTTCTTTAGGATTTTCTTTTTCTAAAAAAAGAATGCTTGCAACTTCTGATCCTTTGTATACTAAATTTGAGCAAGAATTTTTCATTAAAATGTATGAAAAAGGATTAATTTATACTAAAGAAGCTGAAGTAAATTGGTGTGAAAATGATAAAACAGTGTTAGCTAATGAGCAGGTTGAAGATGGTAAATGTTGGCGCTGTGGGCATGAAGTTGTTCGTAAGAAAATGCCAGGATATTATGTAAAAATCACTGCCTATGCAGATGAGTTGCTGCAGGATTTAAAAAAACTTGAAGGAAAATGGCCCAATCAAGTTTTAACCATGCAAGAAAACTGGATAGGTAAAAGCACAGGACTTAGTTTTGATTTTGATCTAGAAGAAAATGATAAAGTTGATGCGGTAAAAATCAATGTATTTACCACAAGAGCTGAAACAATTTATGGTGTGTCTTATATCGCTTTAGCACCTGATCATGCAATAGTAAATGAATTAATCGAAAAAAAGCTATTAGATCAAGATGTGATTGCTAAAATTCAAAATATACAAAACCAAACCCCACGTCAAAGACAGGCTGCGGTAAAAGAAGGATATTTTTTAAATCTCCATGTTATTCATCCACTAAATAAAGAGAAAATTCCTTTATGGGTAGCTAACTTTGTTTTAAGTGATTATGGTAGTGGAGCGGTTATGAGTGTGCCTGCTCATGATGAGAGAGATTATGAGTTTGCAAAAACTTATAACTTAGCTATAAAAAAAGTTATCTACAAAGACGAAAATGACGCACAATGTTATACTTTAAAAGATGGCATTTTGGTTAATAGTGGAGAATTTGACCATATTGAGTGTAATGAAGCAAGAGAAAAAATTAGTTTGAAAATTGAAGCTTTGGGTATAGGTAAAAAGGTTACTAATTTTAAAATTCGTGATTGGGGGGTTTCTAGACAAAGATACTGGGGCGCTCCTATCCCTATGATTAAGTGTAATAGCTGTGGATTGGTTCCTCAAAAGTTAGAAAATTTACCTATTACCTTACCAGAAGATGTGGTGATTAATGGTGAGGGCAATCCACTAGATAAACATGAGACATGGAAAAAGTGTGCTTGTCCAAAATGTGGTAAAGAGGCACAAAAAGAAAGTGATACCTTGGATACATTTTTTGAAAGTTCTTGGTATTTTGCACGTTTTGCAAGCGATGATAAAACATGGCAAGAAAAAGCAGTTGATGAAAAAAGTGTTGATTATTGGATGAATGTTGATGAATATATTGGCGGGATTGAACACGCAATATTGCATTTGCTTTATGCTAGATTTTTCCAAAAAGCACTTAGAGATCTAGGATATTTAAAAGATGATGAGCCTTTTAATAGATTACTAACTCAAGGTATGGTGACAAAAGATGGCGCCAAAATGAGTAAGTCTAAGGGCAATGTGGTTGATCCAGATTATATTATAGAAAAATATGGTGCAGATAGTGCAAGATTGTTTATATTATTTGCTGCACCACCTGCTAAGGAACTTGAATGGAACGATAGTGCCTTAGAAGGTGCATTTAAATTTATTAATAGACTATATGAAAAAGCTATAAGTTTGGAAGGTGGAAAACTAGGAGAGATTGATCATCAAAGTTTAAGTAAGGATGAAAAATACGCTAGAATGAAAGTGTATGAAGCTTTGAAAAAATCTTTTGAAGTTTATGAGGAAAGCTTTGCTTTTAATACCTTAATAGCTGCTTGTATGGAAGCGCTAAATGCATTAAATGCAATCAATCACAAAGAGATCTTAAAAGAAGCTTTTTATATTATCTTAAATATTTTAGAGCCTATTATCCCACATGTTTGCTTTGAGTTGAGTGAGCATTTGTTTACTTGTGAAAATTTCAAAGTATTAGAGCTTAAAAATGAAGTTTTTGTAAAAGATAGTTTTAATATCGCCATTAGTGTAAATGGTAAAAAAAGAGCGCAGATTGAGATTGCTTCAGAGGCTAATAATGAGCAGGTTTTAATCCAAGCTAAAGAAAGCGTAGCAAAATGGCTAGAAGGTAAAGAGATAATTAAAGAAATTTATATTGATAAAAAATTAGTCAATTTGGTGGTTAAATGAAAAAATACTTTGTATTTTGTTTTGCATTTTTGATCGTAGCTTGTGGATATATTCCATCATCTCAAATGGCAAGTAGGGTTTTAGGTGAAAATGTTTTTTTAAAAATCAATATCAGCAAGCAAGATCCTGGAAATAGCGTATATATCACAGATATTCTAAGAGAAGCGATGCTAAATAAGTTAGGCAGGAAAATTACAGATGAGTATAATGCTGATAGTTCCATCATAGTGACAATGAAAAAACTTGAATTTCACCCTATGGTGTATGATAAAAATGGTTATGTTGTAAACTACAAAGCGGAGCTTTATTTGGAATTTTTAATGCGTTATAAAAATGGAAAAGAAGAACTTGTTAATACCAAAGGAAGTTATAACTTTGATATCAATCCTAATTCTATCATCAGTGATCAAGCTAGATTTGAAGCGATTAAAAATGCCTCAAGTGAAGCCTTTGATGAGTTTGTTTCTATTATAGCTATTAAGGGTTATAATGCCAAGTCATATTAATGAAATTGCAAAAGAAACATTAATTAAATTAAAAGAACGTAAACTACACCCCACTCCTGAAAATTATAGCGAAGTGTTTGAAGAGTGCGCTAGAAAAGCAGGGGTGATAAGTTTTAATAAAGCGAGGATAGAAAAATACACCAATCTCTTAGATGATACATATAAACAAGAGTTAAAAAGAAAAAGCATTCGTACGATTGATGAGTTTTTGATGTTTTTGGTTTCTAGACTTAATAGACAAGTAAGTAGAAAATATGAAGATGTTTATGCTTTGTTAGATTTGATTATTCAACAATTAGGCATTAGTAAAGACAAAAAGATCAAAGAGCTAGCACAAATTACCCAACATAGACTATCTCAAGCGATGGATATAGAAACAATTTATCTTTTAAGGGCAAAATGGAAAGAGCTTGAAAAATCTTATGAAGATGGAGAGCTTTTAAAAAAATTAGAGGAATTTAATATTCGAGCTTTTTTGGATTTTTACTCCTTAGTTGAAAGACTTATTGCTATGCTTAAAGAGCGATCTTATGAAAAACAAGCAGAACTTTTACTGCTTTCTTTGGAGCCTTTGTTTGGAGAAAGCAAAGAGTTAGAGCAATTTAGGCAGAGTTTAAAAGATAATCCTAAATTAATAGCTAGAAAAGAATTTGCACACGAGTATTGCTTGATGTTGCAAAAAAAAGAGGCCATAGATAAATACTATATACAAAAAAATCTTTCTTTTTTTAATCAGCACTTAGAAAGCTTAAATGAGATGGTTTCAAAGCTTTATAACAACAGTCAAGAAGATGTTAAATTCATTAATGCTTTAGCTAAAGATGAAAATGGTAACGTACAGGTTAATTTTGATACTTTGAAAGATAAACTTTTGTATGCTAATGAGCAAATAGCTCAAATTAAAACCCAAATTCAAGCCACTAGCGATGATGAGCAAAGAGAACAATGGAATCTTGCTCAAGAACTTAAAAAACTTGATGAAAACTATAGATTGTACGCAGTTAATTATGCATTGTGTTTTTTCAAGGTTGATAATATTGAACATGTGATTAATACTTATGGTATTGATAGTTTTAAAACTATCAGTGTAAAGTTTAAAAAAACGCTTAAAGATTTATGTAAAAGCATAGGTGAAATTTGGATTTTAGATGAAAGTTCTTATTTGATTATTTTACCAGGGAAAAATTTAGAAGAGGCGCAAATTTTTACAGAAAAAGCCTTGAAAATGATTGATGATTATAAGTTTATATATAAAGAAGAAGTGGTAAAGTTAGTCATTACATCATCTTGTATAGAAAAAAAAGAATTTCCAGATGGCGATATTTTAAAAGAGTTAATCCATAAAGCCTAAAATGAAATTACAACAAGTTCTTTCACAAAAAACAATGCATGTGCAAAAAATTAGTAGATTTTTCATGATGAGTATGTATGAAAAATACAAAGAGCATTTTGTAAAAACTAAAAACATTCAAATCATTGGAACCAATGGTAAAGGTAGCACAGGTAGATTTTTAGCTCTTTTACTTTTAAAACAAGGTTATAAGGTAGGACATTATACTAGTCCACATATTTTTGAATTTAATGAAAGATTTTGGCTCAATGGAGAGGTTGTAAGTGATGAGCTTTTGGACAAAGCTCATGAGAAACTAGAAAGCATTTTTTTAGAAGATGTAAAAAGATTAAGTTATTTTGAATATGCAACTTTTTTGGCTTTTTTTGTTTTTGAAAATTGTGATTATATTATACTAGAGGCCGGAGTAGGTGGGGAGTATGATGCTACTAGTGTGTTTGAAAGGGATTTTAGCATCTATACTAAAATAGGGTTTGATCACCAAGATTTACTAGGTAAAAATTTAGAAGAAATAGCAAGAACAAAACTAAAAGCCATGAGCGCCAATGCTTTGATTTGTTGTAATCAAGAGCCAAAGGTATTAAGTCTAGCTCAAAAAATTTCCAAGCTAAAACAAGCCCATTTATATGTAAGTTCTTGGAATAAAAATGAAATAATCAACCAATATGTGCAAGAATACATAAATAAAAATCAATTAGCGCCTTTTTTAAAAGAGAATTTATTGATGGCTTTGGAAGCTTTAGCTTTAATTTGTGCTTATGATGAGACAAAAATAATCCAAAGCATCATCTCTTTACCAAGGCTTGATTTAAGAGGAAGATGTGAGCAAGTTAGCCAAAATGTATTTGTTGATGTGGGGCATAATGAGATGGCTGCTTTGGCTTTGGTTGAAATTTTCAAGGAAAAAAAAGTTCACTTAGTTTATAATTGTTTCTTAGATAAAGATTCTTATAAAATTTTAAAGGTTTTAAAACCTATTATAAAAATAGTTGAGATTTATGAATATGAGAGTAGAGATAGACCTTTGGCGGGTTCTGTTTTGCTTGAAAATTTGGAAAAATTAAATATTGCTTATCAAAAATTTAAGGCTATAAAAAAAGATGAGTTGTATTTGGTGTTTGGATCTTTTGTATTGGTAGAAAATTTTTTAAGAGGAAATAATGAAAGATAAGTTTACTTTGACTATAACAGATGTCAATGGTTCTAGGCATTTTTTATTAAGTCAAATTATTAAAAAAGTAGTGCTTTATTTTACTTCTTTTGTTTTTATCGTTATTGTGTTGGGTGCCTTGTATATTAATTATCTAGCAGATAAGCGTTCAGAGCTTTTAAAAGAGCAAGAAGCATTATCAGCTACAAACACGAAGTTATTCTCTCAAAATGAAAGTATGCAAAAAAGTTTAGAGGAAAAAACTGCTTTATATGATGAGCTTCAAACCCAGCTTGCAGATATTGAAGATAATTTAGGTTTAAAGCAAGATGAAAGTTTGGATATACCAGAAAGATTAGAAAAGGTTAAGCTTACAAACGATCAAGCTTATTTGTTTTTAACGCAAATTCCAAATGGTCATGTGATAGAGGATAAGGGCGTTACGGGTAATTTTGGTTGGAGACATCATCCTATTTTAAATAAAAAAGAATTTCACCCAGGAATTGATTTAAGAGCCGCGTTAAAAACTCCTATTTATGCTCCTGCAAATGGGGTAGTAGAATATGCTGCTTATAGTAATAATGGCTATGGATATTCAGTGATTTTGATCCATAATTTTGGTTTTAAAACAGTTTTTGCGCATATGACACGCCAAGATGTGGTTAAAGCGGGTCAATTTGTAAAAAAAGGTGATTTGCTAGGTTATACGGGAAATACCGGACTTTCAACAGGTCCGCATTTGCATTATGAGGTTAGATTTATTAATAAACTTTTAGATCCTAAAATTTTTATAGATTTAAACCGAAAGAATTATGAACAAATTTTTGAAAAAGAAAGGAGAGTTCCATGGCAATCTTTAATAAAGGCTCTATTGCTACAGTATCCGAAACTACAGTCATTTCAAACGGAGCAAAAATAGAAGGAAAATTTTACTTTGATTCTATGTTACATTTAGATGGAGAAATCACTGGAGTGGTGAATTCTTCCAATGTTATAGTTATAGGTAAAAGTGGTGTGTTAAAAGGACAAGTAAAAGCGAGTAAAATTGTTATCAATGGTGTTTTTGAAGGGGAAATGCAAGTTGATTCATTAGAAATTTTATCTGGCGGTGTGTTAAATGGTAATATCATAGTCAAGCAACTAAGTATAGAAAATGGTGGTAAATTTAATGGAAGTAGTAAGATTGTAGAAAAAGATGAAGAACTCGCTACCATTGATGTTAGTGTAGAAAATTCAGATAATGCAAGCTAAATTATACGAATACTTATTAAACAACCAGCCTGAGCTTATTGTTTGTGAAGATGATAAAGAAGCAGATGAACTAGCTCAAGTTAGTTTATTTTTGCAATTTAAAACCTTTGTTTTACCTGATTTTAGGGCTGAATTTGGTAGCGATTTACGATCTTTTTCTAAAGAGCTTTTTGAAATTTGTAAGGTTTTAAATGCTTATTATAAAGAAGATGAAAAAAAGATTTTAATTTCTCCTATTAAGACAGTTTTACAAAAATTACCAGGTCAAAAACATTTAAAAAATATCACTTTAAAAAGAAATTCATTGCTTGCTTTGGAAAAGTTTAAAGAGGAAATTTTACATAGTGGTTATGAATTTGTTGATATTGTTCAAGATAAAGGTGAAATTTCTATACGTGGAGATATTATTGATATTTTTGCGATTAACGAAGAGCAACCTTTTAGAATTTTACTTTTTTCTGATGAGGTGGAAAGTATTAGGTATTTTGATATCAATACGCAAAAGTCAATCCCCAACGAGCTTTCTATGATCGAAATTTGCCCTTTTTTAGGTGCTTTTAATCAAGAACAGTATGATAATTTACAAGAAAAAATTCAAAATTTCCAAAGCCAAAGTATTGTGAATGATATAAATTCTTTGGGTTTTTGGTGTATTGATGATTTTTGTGATTATTTAAATTTAAAATTTGTAAGTATTAAAAAATTTGATGTAAGTGATTATGAAGAAGATATTAGTAGGATAAACCAAAATATCTTACCTGAAGCAAGATTATATAAAGACTTAGTTAGTGCGTATAATCAGGATTTTTTTACTTTTCACAAAGACAAACATATTATAGTTTTGGCAAAAAACGAAGCTTTGTTTAAAGCTTTAAATTTACAAGATACTTCTAATGTGGAGTTAAAAATTGCACAAGAAAGGGTTAATCTTATCACTCAAGATAGGTTGATCATTTCTTTGAACAAAAAAGAAAAAAGTAAAAGAATTAGAAAAGCAAGCTTAGTTATAGATGAACTTAGGGTAGGAGACTTTGTTGTTCATGAGGATTATGGTGTAGCTAAATTTCTAGGACTTGAAATCATTGCAATAACAGGAGCTAGAAAAGAATTTGTAGCGCTTGGGTATTTAAATAACGATAAGCTTTTATTGCCTGTGGAAAATTTATACATGATTGACAAATATATCGGCGCAAGTGGTGGTATACCTTTGTTGGATAAGCTTGGCAAGGGGAGCTTTTTAAAGATCAAGGAAAGATTAAAAGAAAAACTTTTTGCTATTGCTTCTAATATTGTATCTTTAGCAGCAGCTAGAGCATTGATAAAAGCAAAAGAATTAAAAATCACTCAAGAATTACAAGATGAGTTTATAAATAAAGCAGGGTTTTTCTATACCAAAGATCAGCTTCAAGTGTGCCAAGAGATTAGTCAAGATCTGAAAAGTATGCAAGTAATGGATAGACTTTTAAGTGGCGATGTGGGCTTTGGAAAAACAGAAATCGCTATGAATGCTATTTTTACATGTGTAAAAAGTGGTTATACAGCTTTGTTTTTTGTACCAACAACCTTGCTTTCAGCGCAGCATTTTAAAACTTTAAAGCGAAGGTTTGATCCTTTTGATATAGAGGTTTTTAAATTAGACCGTTTTACTAGCACAAAAGAAAAAAAACAAGTTTTGGCATTTTTAAAAGAAAATAAACCTTGTGTAGTAGTTGGTACACACTCGCTTTTAGGGGTTGAGTGTGAAAATTTGGGTTTAGTGGTGATAGATGAGGAACATAAATTCGGTGTAAAACAAAAAGAAAAACTTAAAGAGTTAAGTAAAAACTCGCATATCTTATCTATGTCAGCTACGCCTATACCAAGAAGTTTAAATCAAGCACTTAGCTCTTTAAAATCATACAGTGTTTTACAAACTCCTCCTGAAGATCGTTTAGATGTGCGTACCTTTGTCAGAGAAAGCAATGATGCTTTGATTAAAGAAGCTGTTTCTAGAGAATTAAGAAGAGCGGGGCAGATTTTTTATATACATAATCATATAGCCAGTATTGAAAATTGTAAAAGATATCTTTTGGATTTATTTCCAAGTTTAAAAATTCTAATCTTGCATTCTAAAATCGATGCAAAAACAACCGAAGAAGAGATGATTAAATTTGAAAATAAAGAATATGACTTATTGCTTTGTACTTCTATAGTTGAAAGCGGTATCGATTTAGCTAATGCTAACACTATTATCGTAGAAAATTCAGATCGTTTTGGCATGGCTGATTTGCACCAGCTTAGAGGAAGGGTAGGACGTAGCGCTAAGCAGGGATATTGTTACTTTCTCATTGAAGATAAAGAAAAGATCACAAAAGATTCTTTAAAACGACTTACAAGTTTAGAAAGTAATTCTTATCTAGGTTCAGGAAGTGTGCTTGCTTACCATGATTTAGAAATTCGTGGTGGTGGAAATTTGTTAGGTGTGGATCAAAGTGGACATATAGAACAAATTGGTTATAGTTTGTATCTTAAAATGTTAGAAGATGAGATTAATAAGCTAAGTAAAAAAGAAGAACTCAAAGAAAAGAAAATTGACCTAAAATTAAATATCAATGCATTTTTAAATAGTGAATATATCAGCGAAGATCGTTTAAGATTGGAGCTTTATAGAAGGTTAAGTAAATGTATGAATGTGAATGAGGTATATGAAATAGAAAGCGAAATGAATGATCGTTTTGGCAAGCCCGATATTTTCACAAAACAGTTTTTAGATCTAATCATCATAAAAATTTTAGCGAGTAAGCATTATAAGCTAGTAAGTAATTATGAACAAAATATTTGTTTTGTTAAAGATGATGAGAGCAAAGAAGTGATTAAAGCAAAAAGTAAAGATGATGATGATGTGATTGAGGCGGTATTGATGTATCTAAGAAAGAATGAAAACGTATGAGTGGGTATGAAATTTTTAAAGCCTTAATTAATGCAAATATAAAATACAAGGATTTTGAATGGCTTGAAAATAATGGTCTAAGTGAATTTGAAATTTTAGTATCTGTGGTATTAACTCAAAATACAAACTGGAAAAATGTATTAAAAGCTTTGGTAAATTTAAAACAAGCAAACATTACCACGCTAGAGGATTTACATAGATTAAATACGCAAGAAATAGCACTTTTGATCAAACCTAGTGGGTTTTATAATACTAAGGCAAAGTATATAAAAAATTTTATCCAAAAGTTTTTTCAAGATTTTGATTCTTTTGAAGATTTTAAAGTGCAAGTAGACAGAGAGTGGATTTTAAGTATTAAGGGTTTTGGTCAAGAAAGTGCTGATGGCATTTTAAATTATATTTGTAAAAAAGAATTTTTAGTTGTAGATGCATACAGCGCCAAAATCACACAGTATTTAGGGTGTGAGTATCAAAGTTATGAAGATTTGGCGGAATTTTTAAAACAAGATATAGCTAAGCATCAGCAAGAATTAAATACTTTAATAGGAAAAGAATGTAAACTTTATGAGTTGTATCAAATTTTTCATGCTTTAATTGTTTCTTTTTGTAAAACACATTTTCAAGGCAAGAAGCTATCACTAGAAGGTGCAGAAATATTAAATCCTTTAAAATTTTAATTTATTTTTCATTTATAAAAGTTATTTCTTTACAATTATAGTGTTATAATGTATTCGACTTCAAAAAAAGGAGAAGTAATGAATACAAGTATAGTTGGGAAGCAGTTTGAATTAACTGAATCAATCAAAGAGTATGTGGAAAAAAGCTTCGATACTTTAAGTAAGTATGGTTTAGATGTGATTTCTGCACGTTGTGTGATTAGCGCTGATGAAAGACATGGTAAAAAAGGATTTTGGGCTGAATTTAGTATTAATTTAGCCGGTATTAATACGGTAGTGGTTAAGCAAAAAGACAAAGATTTATACGCTGCAATAGATTTAGCAATCGATAGAATTGCTAAAGTTTTAAGAAGATTGCATGATAAAAATATTACCCATAAGCACCAAGATGAGATCAAAGAAAATTTAGTATTACCAAGTATGATCGAAGAAGATGAGATTGTGCCTATGGAGCTTGAGTTATATAAGCCATTGGAAATTGATGAGGCGCTTGAGAAGCTTAAAGCAAGCAAGGATATATTTTTAGTTTTTAATGATATGGATGCAAAAATGAGAGTATTATTTAAGAAAAAAGATGGCAAATTCGGTTTGTTTTAAAAATCTAGCCTTTTAAAGGCTAGATGGATTAAAAGAATTTATTGAATATTTTATCAATGGCTTGATCTACTTTTTTACCTGTATTTTTAGCACCATCAGCAGTGTTTCCACTTATAGTGTTTGCTATGGACTTTATCACGCTACCAGCATCAAGGTCTACTTTTGGATTTTGTGTAGTTCCTTTGATAGTACCTTTAAAATTTGCTCTATCGATATGGATTTTAAAAGGTATGTTTAACTTAGTACTTTTTGTATCGATTTTGCCATTATTGATGTTAATATTGCTACGATCTGCTAACAAATTTAAATTTAAATCTATCAAATTTTTATTGATATTGATCTTAGCTTCGCCGTTGCGGTAAACATCTTGGGTGATGTCTTTTTGCAAAAGTAACATTAAAGCATTTGTGATGAGGTTTTTCTTTAATTGACCATCTGCTAAATTCATTAGCACTACACCACTTTCTTTTATAAGATTATAATCAATATCTAAATTAGATTTTGCTTGATAAAAATCAGGCAAATCCAAACTTTGAGCAAGATTTGATAAATCGGTATTTTGCATTTTAGCTTTAAAGATGTTATTTTTCAAAGTAGCTTCTAGTAAGCCATTAAAAATATTTTTACTGTTAATATTTGCATCAATTAAGGCATTTTTAAAGTTCAATTTTCCATCAAAATCAGCCTTACCTTTAAGCTTTCTATCTACTAAAAATCCAAGTTTAGAAAAATCTTGTAGTGAAATATTATAAGTACTTGTTAGGATCATTTGGTTGAGATCAAACTTTCCTTTAAAAGAATTGATGTTTGCAAAAGAACTTAATGCATTAGCATTAAAGTCAATAATTGATTGAGTAATTTTTCCATCAAGGTTGATTTTTGCTGAAGTATTTTTTGGAAATTTTTTCTCTAAAAGTTTAGATAATTCCACTTCGTTAAATGCAGCATTGATATTTGCATTAAAATTACCATTAATGTTGTTTAAATCTAGCGAATTTAGATCAACATTTGCGTGAACATCGCCATAGGCTAGAATTTTTTGTCCAATTAAAGGAAAAAGTTGTTCTAGTTTTATGTTGTTGATTTTTGCTTGTAAACTTTTACCATTGGACTTAGCATGAATGATGCCTTGCATGATTTTTATATTTGCGTCAAGATTTTGAATTTGATTTGCCTTGAGATCTATTTTAGCATCTAAGTTAAAGGGGCCATTAAGATCTTGCTTTGTGAGAGTTTTTAGTTTGTTTAGGTTGTCTATAAAGGCACTTACTTGAGCTTTAAGATCTTGATTGGTAAGATTGTAAGAGCCTTTAAGTTGAGAAATTTTAACAATATTTGAATCCAATAAAGCTTCATAATCTATAAGAGAATTTTTTGAAACAGCTTTAGCTTGTAAAGTAAAGCTTGCTTTTGGAAAATCTAAATTGCTTAATTTTTTAAATTCCAAAGTATTAATATTTGCCTTATTTAAATGGGTATTTATGGTGAAATTTTTAAAATCAAGCCCTTGAGCTTTTAGATCGAAAATTAATTTTGAATCAACGAAACCAGGTAGGGAGATAGTTTTTAAAATTTCTGCTATTTGTAAATCATTGGTGCTGATATGGAGTGCATTGTTATTTAAATTAGCTTTTAAACTACCGCCAAAGCCAAGCATTTTTGCATCAAGTTTTTGCAATTGGTTATTAGCAAAAAGTAAATTCCCTTGAATATGACTTTTACCTTGTAATTTCATTTTAGCTAGAGTTGAAAATTGATTTAAGTCATCTAATTTGATATCAAAATCACTGTTTAGGCTTTGTTTTTGAATATCATAAATACTTTTTTGTGTGTGAAATTGGAAAAAATTACTCAAAATTTCACTTTTTGCAATTAATTCATTTTCTTGGATTAAAGATCTAATTTCACCTTTGATGTAGCTGTGTTTTGGTAAAGTTAGATTAAAATCTTTTTCAATTAGACTGTGGTTGATAGAGTTGGTATAAAAATAAATCAAAGCATTGCCATTTGGTTTGAGGTCTTTAGCTTGTATATCGCTTATGATGCTGATTTTTCCCTGAGCGTATCTTGGAAGATTAGCAAAATCTAAAATTTGCCCAAGATCAATATCTTTACCTGTAAATTCAAGGTTTAATGGAGAGTAGTTTACGATTTTTGCATCCAAGCTAAGATTAGAATCAAATAAAAATCCATTTCCGTTGATAGTAAAATCGCTACTTTTACCAAGAATATTGCCTTTAAAAGTAAAATCACCATTATTCTTCAAGCCTAGTTTTTGGATGTAGTTTTGTTTTAAACCCAAAAGATAATTTAAATCAAAACCCAAACTTAAAGGAGTGATTTTTCCATCGACATTGGCGAAAAAATGATTGTCGATGTTAGCTTTAATGTTGAGCTGGGAAAAGCCAATGCTGAAAGTTTCAAACTTTACATTCATGCCGCTTTTTTGTGCGATAATCGCTTCTATTTTAGGCTTTAAGAAAGCATTTCCTGTGCTTGTAAAAAGTAGCACATAAGCACTAAGGATTATGATAGATAAGATACCTAAAATAATATAGAGAATTTTTTTCATGATAAACCTTTATTGATAATATATCATATAAGTTTAGTTTAGTTGACTAAACTTATATGATATAAATCACTTAATTTATTGACAATTAACTTTCTTTTTTGTATAATTCTATCACTCAAAAATAAAGAGTGCTAAAAATGGCACATTTTAGAAAGGATACAAAATGAATTTTCAACCTCTAGGAAAGCGTATTTTAGTAAAACGCTTAGAAGAAATGAAAACTACTGCTTCTGGGATTATTATACCAGATAATGCTAAAGAAAAACCATTAAATGGTGAAGTTGTTGCAGTGAGCAAAGAAGTAGAAGATATCAAAGTAAGCGATAAAGTAATGTTTGCAAAATATGGTGGAACAGAGATTAAGCTTGATAATGAAGAGTATTTAGTTCTTAATATTGAAGATGTTTTAGGGATTATTAAATAAAAAAAGGATAGAAAATGGCAAAAGAAATATTTTTTTCAGATGAAGCAAGAAACAAACTTTATGAAGGCGTTAAAAAACTAAATGATGCAGTAAAAGTGACTATGGGGCCACGTGGTCGCAATGTATTGATCCAAAAAAGTTTTGGTGCTCCAACTATCACAAAAGACGGTGTAAGTGTGGCTAAAGAAGTGGAATTAAAAGATTCTTTAGAGAACATGGGTGCTTCTTTGGTTAGAGAAGTAGCTAGTAAAACAGCTGATCAAGCAGGCGATGGAACAACAACAGCAACAGTTTTAGCACATGCGATTTTCAAAGAAGGTTTAAGAAATATCACAGCTGGTGCTAATCCAATCGAAGTTAAAAGAGGTATGGATAAAGCTTGCGAAGCAATTGTTGCGGAGTTAAAAAAACTTTCTCGTGAGGTTAAAGATAAAAAAGAAATCGCTCAAGTTGCAACAATTTCTGCAAATTCAGATGAAAAAATCGGAAATTTAATTGCTGATGCTATGGAAAAAGTGGGAAAAGATGGTGTAATTACCGTTGAAGAAGCAAAATCAATTAATGATGAATTAAATGTAGTAGAAGGTATGCAATTTGATAGAGGTTATTTAAGCCCGTATTTCATCACGAACACTGAAAAAATGACAGTTGAATTACAAAGTCCATTTATTTTATTGTTTGATAAAAAAATTGCTAACTTAAAAGATTTGCTACCAATTTTAGAGCAAATTCAAAAAACAGGAAAACCACTTTTAATTATTGCTGAAGATATTGAAGGTGAAGCTTTAGCAACTTTAGTTGTAAATAAATTAAGAGGTGTTTTAAATATTTCAGCGGTTAAGGCTCCTGGCTTTGGCGATAGAAGAAAAGCTATGCTTGAAGATATTGCTATCTTAACAGGTGGTGAAGTGATTTCTGAAGAGCTTGGAAGAACCTTAGAAAGTGCTAGTATTCAAGATCTAGGTCAAGCTTCAAGCGTGATCATTGATAAAGATAATACAACTATTGTAAATGGTGCAGGTGAGAAAGCAAATATTCATGCAAGAATCAACCAAATCAAAGCACAAATTGCTGAAACAAGTTCAGATTATGATAGAGAAAAATTACAAGAAAGACTAGCTAAATTAAGTGGTGGGGTTGCAGTGATTAAAGTTGGTGCTGCCACTGAAACTGAAATGAAAGAGAAAAAAGATAGAGTTGATGATGCATTAAGTGCTACAAAAGCTGCGGTTGAAGAAGGTATAGTAATAGGCGGTGGTGCTGCATTAATCAAAGCAAAATCAAAAATCAGTTTAAATCTACAAGGTGATGAGGCTATTGGTGCAGCTATCGTAGAAAGAGCTTTAAGAGCACCTTTAAGACAAATTGCTGAAAATGCAGGTTTTGATGCTGGCGTGGTAGTAAACACTGTAGAAAATAGCAAAGAAGAAAACGTAGGCTTTGATGCTGCAAAAGGCGAATATGTAAATATGCTTGAAAGTGGTATTATTGATCCGGTTAAAGTAGAAAGAGTGGCGTTATTGAATGCTGTTTCAGTAGCTAGTATGCTTTTGACAACTGAAGCTACAATCAGTGAAATTAAAGAAGATAAACCTGCTATGCCTGATATGAGTGGTATGGGCGGAATGGGAGGCATGGGCGGTATGATGTAATACCGACCCTATGCTTTAAACTTCTTTTTTGAGTTGCAAATTGCAACTCATCTTCTTTTTCTTCTCATTATCTTTTCGGTTTTGTTATAATACAATGTAAAACAAATAAGGATTTTGCATGAAAAACTTACAAGAAAAGCAATTTGGTAGCTCAAAATACATCAAACCCAAAAGATATACTTATATAGGTAAAGATGATAAACAATATACTTGGGATTTTATAGAGGCAATGGATAGTGTTTCTATTTTTTTATATCATCATCAAAAAGATGCCTTTGTTTTTGTTAAGCAGTTTAGAATTCCTTTGTGGGATTATCAAAAACGCAATCATTTGCAAGTAGACGAAATGGGCTTTAGTATAGAGCTTTGTTCAGGGCTTGTAGATAAGCACTTGAGTATTGAGGATATTGCAAAGGAAGAGTGTATAGAAGAGTTGGGATATGCACCTAAAACACTTGAAAAAATAGGGGAGTTTTACACTGGGTTTGGCTCTGGAGTGAGTAGGCAATTTTTATTTTATGCAAGTATAGATGAAAATGACAAAATAAATAGTGGTGGTGGTATCGATGGAGAAGAAATCCAAGCGGTATGGATTAAAAGAAATGAATTTGAACAATTTTGTGAGAAAAATCCTATAAGAACTCCATTGCTTGAATATGCGTATTTGTGGTTTAAAGGTAAGAAGTAATCTTACCTTTATTTATCTTCCTTGTTTTCGATGTTTGGATCTTTCTCATCAAGCATTTCTTTAAAGATTACAAATAAATCTTCAGAAGCTCTTTCAGCGTTATTACATTTGTCTAAAATTTGATTTTGCACCAAATGATTGCCAGTGTCTTCATCATGTGCTAGTTTGATCGCTTGGTTGATGTTTTCATGCACTTTTTGGTGCGGTAAATTTAGCTTTCCAAAAGCTCTTCCATCTGAAAATCTTTCTTTGCCAACACCCGCAATCCATTTAGCAAGTCTACAACTTAAGTGATCAGAAAGCGTTTTTCCTGATGCATGAATGATTTCATTATAACCGTTTAGTTTAAATGCAACATGGTCTAATTTTGCAAGTGAAACGAAAATTTCTGAAGCAATACGCGTAGCATGAGAGCTAGTTGAGTTTGCATTAGAGATGAGTTGTGTAAATTTGCTTGAAAATTGCACGATGTGTTCATTTGACTCAAGTGAAACTTTTTCTACTTGCTCACTTTGTCCATACATTTCATCAGCATTTTGTTTGAGTAAGTTGATGTTTAGTTCAACTTCAGAAGTTGCTTTTTGAGTTTTTTCTGCAAGTTTTCTAACTTCATCAGCAACTACAGCAAACCCTCTACCATGTTCACCTGCACGTGCAGCTTCAATAGCAGCATTTAATGCTAAAAGATTGGTTTGGTCTGATACATCTTTAATGAGATTGATTACATTGGTAATCTCATCAACGCTACGATGTAAATTTCCGGCAGTATCTCTTGAGCGATTAGCTGATTCGATAATGCTTTGTAGTGAAGATATGATTGATTGAGTGATGGAATTTAACTCTTGCATATCCTCTAAAGAAGAATCTGAATACTGAGAAATCATTTCAGCTTTATTTACATTTTCTTGCATGTCACCTTGAACATTGGCAATGCCTTTTAAAACTCCAGCTAAAAGTATTTCTAAAAGATGAGTTTCGAGTTCAGTTTTTCCGGTGTCTACTTCGATTTTTTTCTCATATTTTTCGATTAATTCTTGTTTTTCTAAAAGGAGTTTTTCATTTTCTTCTTTTAGTTTTTTGATTTCATGTTCTAAAGCTTCAAGATCTTTTTGTGATTGATTTTTTTTCCCAAACATATATTATCCTTAAAAAGTAAAAATTTAACAGAAAGACTATTTTTTGTAATTTGACAAATAAGTATTTAATTCATCTTTCAGTCTTAATTTTTCTTTTTTTAGGTTTGCAACTTCTAAGCTATCTAGGTGAATTCTACCTTCTTCAGCATCTTTGATTTTATGGTCTAATGCATTATGCTCTTCAAAAAGTTTGTCAAAATGCATATCTTTGCCTTTTAATTCAGTAATTAAATCCCTAAATTCGTGTAGCATATAAGCCTCCTTTTTTTAAATTATCAATTCATTATAACTTAAAAAAAGTTAAATATATTTTAACTCATCGGGTTTTTGTTTGTTCTTAATGATCTTCTTAGCTATTTTGATGCTATCTGCTGTACCTACAATAAGCAATGTCGCGCCCGTGCTGATTAGTGTTTCACCTCTTGGCATTGGAGTGAATTTTTTATTTTCTATAATTCCAACAATACTCACATTTGCCATATCTCTTAGGTGAATTTCTTTTAATCTTTTAAATCTTACCCAAGATTCATCAGGTATTTTAATTTCTTCTAGATCAATGGGACTATTTTTTTTATAAAGATAGTTTTCTAATAAATTTTCCATATCCGGTCTTGCTGACATGGCACTAAGTCTTTGTGCGACTAGTTTTGTCGCAGAAACGATGGAATTTGCTCCTAGTTTTTTGAGTTTTTCGGTTTCATCTTCGTTGCTTGAACTAGCTAGTATAAAATAAGGATTAATTCTTTGTAGTTCTTTTTCAAATAATCTTACAGAAGCGATGATGGCAATATTATCTGCTATATTACTACTAAGTGTTATAACGCCTTTTGCGCTAGAGAGATTACTTTTTAAAAAGGCCAAGTTTGTATGAGGCGCACTTTCTATATAGTAAGGATAGTTGTATTTTTCAGCGATTTCGCTAAAATTTTCAACATCATCTACCACAACAAAAGGAATGTGGTTTTCTCTAAATTGCTGAGCTAGTTCTATAGTAAAATCATTATGGTAGCATATTACAAAATGATTTTTTAATCTTGCAACTTTATGAAGCATTCTTCTTTCCTTGATGATTTTAGATAAGACGCCTTTTTTTACTATTTCTATTACCAAACCCATGCAAAAAGTAAAGATTGTAAAGGTAAGTAATACATATATAACGGTAAAAATTCTACCTGCGGTTGGTATGGGATTGACTTCGGTGTAACCAAGAGTGGTGAAAGTCATACCAGCTTGATAAATAGCATCGTTAAGGTTGAAATTACTTGTGAGCATATACCCAAAAGCCCCGATTAAAGTCATCATTACAACAGCAATAAGCGGGATTCTTAAAAATTTAAGTTGCTCGTAAAGCTCGTCGTTGAGATTAATAGAGGGTTTGGGAGAAGGAGACCAATTGAGGAATTTTTGTAGCTTTTTTAAAAAAGACATTAGAATTCCTCGTTTGCATTAAGGATTACTTGCTACTTTGTTTTTTAAGTGTTCTTAAAGTTGAAGCAGCAACTCTAACTTTTCTAGTTGTTCCATCTTCTAAAGTAATGCGAACTGTTCTTAAATTTGGCAAAAAGCGTCTTTTTGTTTTATTGTTAGCATGGCTAACATTATTACCTACCATAGGTCCTTTTCCTGTAATTTGGCAAATTCTTGACATACACTTTCCTTATGAAATAAAAATAATTTTTTGCATTATATCTAAAACAAGCTTAAAAAATTCAAATATTGTTAAAAATACCTAAAGAAAATTTGATATTAAGTATGATAAAATTATTTTTTAATTTTATTGGAGATATTAAAATGTATGTAGCGCCGAGTTTATTGTCTGCAAATTTTTTAAATTTAGAAAAAGATATTAAGGAAGTGTGTGAAGCAGGGGCTGATTTATTACATATTGATGTAATGGATGGCCATTTTGTGCCAAATTTGACTTTTGGACCTTGTGTGGTTGAAAATATATCAAAAATCACTTCTGTTCCTTTAGATGTGCATTTAATGGTGCATAATGTAAGTAGCTTTGTGGACTTGTTTATCCCAATAAAGCCAAAATTTATTAGCTTTCATGCAGAGGCTGAAAATCATCCTATTAGAGTTTGTGAGTTTATAAGAAAAAACGGTATTCATCCTGGAATTGTTTTGAATCCACACACTCCTGTTTCAAGTATAGAGCATATTTTAGAATTTGTTGACATGGTGCTTTTAATGAGTGTTAATCCAGGTTTTGGCGGGCAAAGCTTTTTGCCGTTAGTGTATGATAAAATTCGCCAATTAAGAGAAATGATAGATAGAAAAAATTTAAAAGTTTTTATAGAAGTTGATGGCGGGGTAAATGGTTTAAATGCGCCTGATTTAGATGAAGCAGGAGCGGATATTTTAGTCGCTGGTAGTTATATTTTTTCTTCACAAGATAAAAAAACAGCAATCAACTCTTTAAAGCTTGAATTTTGAGTCAACAACAAATCGATGATTTAATCATCAAGTTAAGCAAAGAAAACAAACCTTTTCCTTGGGTTTTAAAAGAACTTGAGAAAATAGAAGAATTAAAACACTATGATTTTGATTTATATCTTTTTGAGCTTTTAGGATTAGGGGTGGAACTTAATGCGCAAAATTGTCTGTGTTTGAAAACAAAAAATACAAAAATCAAAAATGAAATATTTTGCGTGGTAGATATTGAAAGTACAGGTGGGATAAAAAGCGGTCAAATTTTAGAAATCGGCGCGGTAAAAATTCAAAATTTTAAAGAAATTGATAGATTTGAAAGTTTTATTAAGGTTGATTTTATACCTGAAAACATTACCGAGTTAACCGGGATTAGTTTGGATATGGTTGAAAATGCTCCTAGTTTAAAATCTGTGTTGAATGATTTTAAGTTGTTTTTAAAAGATAGTATTTTTGTTGCACATAATGTACGTTTTGATTATCATTTTATATCTAAGGCTATGTGTGAAAACGACCTTGGTGTGCTTTTAAATAGAAGATTATGTACAATTGATTTAGCTAAAAAATGTATTGAAAGTCCTAAATATGGCCTTGATGCGCTAAAAGAATTATTGTGCATTGAAAGTAAACATCATAGAGCCTTAAGTGATGCTTTGGCCGCGAGTGAAATTTTAAAATACTGTCTTAAAAAAATTCCTTTTTATATTAAAAGCTCTGAAGAATTGTTACATTTTAGCAAGCAAGCAAAAAATCAATGTAAAAAATAAAAATTATTTTGGATTTGTTGTTATACTGCTTTTTGCATAAATGACGGGAGCTTGTGATACAGGCTGAGAGTAAGCTAAAAGCTTAGACCGCACCAGAACTAGGTAATGCTAGCGTTGGGATAATTTATCAACTACTCACATACCCTTCATTTATCCAAATTTTATTTTAAGGATAAATTTCAATGAAAACTCAAATGTCTTATGCAAAAGAAGGAATTTTCACAAAACAAATGCAGATTGTGGCGCAAAAAGAACAAGTAAGTGAAGGTTTTTTGCTTGAAAATATTGCATGCGGAAAGATTATCATTCCTGCCAATATTAATCACAAAGCATTAGATCCAAATGGTATTGGTTTTGGGCTTAAAACTAAAGTAAATGTTAATTTAGGTGTTTCAAATGACTGTGTAGATTATAGTGAAGAAATGAAAAAGGTAGAGTTGGCTCATAAGTTTAATATTGAATCTATTATGGATTTGAGTAATTATGGTAAAACTAGTCGTTTTAGAGATGAGTTGATTGCTACTTCAAAAGCCATGATAGGAACTGTGCCAGTATATGATGCGGTAGGTTTTTTAGAGAAAGATTTAAAAGATATTAAAGCAAAGGATTTTTTAGATGTAGTATATCATCACGCTAAGAGCGGGGTTGATTTTATGACTATTCACGCAGGGATTAACTCTCAAGCAGCTAGGGTGTTTAAAGAATGCCATAGGATTACCAATATAGTTTCAAGAGGAGGTTCAGTTCTTTATGCTTGGATGCAAATGAACAATGCTGAAAATCCATTTTATGAGTATTTTGATGATTTGCTTGCTATTTGTAAAGAATTTGATGTGACGCTTTCTTTAGGTGATGCTTTAAGACCTGGCTGTACACATGATGCAAGTGATGGAGCACAAATTGCTGAATTAATAGAGCTTTCATTGCTTACCAAAAGAGCATGGGAGCAAGATGTCCAAGTGATGATAGAAGGGCCTGGTCATATGGCTATTAATGAAATAGAAGCAAATATGCAATTAGAAAAAAGAATATGCCATGGCGCGCCATTTTATGTTTTAGGGCCTTTAGTAACAGATATAGGCGCTGGGTATGATCACATCAGCGGGGCTATTGGCGGGGCTGTGGCTGCTGCAGCTGGTGCAGATATACTTTGCTATGTTACACCTGCTGAGCATTTAAGACTCCCAAATTTAGAAGATGTAAGAGATGGTATAGTTGCTACTAAAATCGCAGCCCACGCAGGAGATATTGCAAAGCTGCCAAAGGAAAGAAAAATAGATGATGCAATGAGTAAAGCTAGACAAGATATTGATTGGGAGAAAATGTTTAAATTAGCAATCGATGGAGAAAAAGCAAAAAGAATGTTTAATGAAAGAAGGCCTGAAGAGCTTAATTCTTGCTCAATGTGTGGAAAAATGTGTGCGATGAATACTATGAATCAAATTTTAAAAGGCGAAGATGTAAGTTTGGTAAAATCTTAAGCCCTCTAAAAGAGGGCTTAGGTGATTAATCTATTGCTTTATAGTTATAAGGTTTTAGATTTTTATCATCTTCAAGAAGTTTTGCAGGTGGGTTACCATTTACTTCTTGGTGTTTATAGTAGCGATCTCCAGCTTTATTGCCATTTAAGTCTATTTTATAGCGAATTTCACCTGGGTTAAATTTTTGGATATCTTCAAAACCTAAATTTGAAGTTTTGAAATCTTTGATGCCGTTCTTAGCTGCAATTTCTACTAGTTTTACTTGTCCTTGTCTTGACATATCAACTGACTGTAAAAGCATTCTTGAAGCTTCTCTAGGATTATGGAAACCTGTTGAATTTTCTGCACCAACAAAGTCTGCTCTTATTTGAGATTTTCTGTGAAGCTCTAATACTTCTTTTAATTCGGCTGAAATTTTAGCATCATCTGCCTTACCATCGGTTTGGAATTTAGGCATTTTGCCAAGTTCTGTACGAATGACTTCTACATCTTTGATTAAACTTACTAAAGAGTATTCAGCTGTTCTTAAATCGTGTGCTACTGAATTTTGGATATCTTTAACTTGTTTAGCTAAATAACCCTCACTTTGTGTATGGCAAGTTTTACAAGCTGAGTTAATGTCAACTAGTGGCGATGTGATATTGTGATTAGTCACTTTTTTTGCGCCTTTTCTGATATAAGGCATGTGACAATCTGCACAACTTACACCATTTGCAGCATGTACGCCACCGCTATATAGTTCGCTTTCTGGGTGCTGAATTTTTAGCATAGGTGCTTTAGTGATTTTATGAATCCAATCACTTGGGAAATTTTCTCTATTTTTTTCATAATAATCATCAAACATTTCTATTCTAAATGGTTCACCTTTTTTCCACTCACTCCAAGGAAATGCTAGTTCTATTCCATCTACTTCGATTTGAGTTGCTTGGTTTCCATCTCTCCAAGAATCAAACTCATCATAGGTTTTTTGAGTGCCATTCCACCATTTTTTAGAACTATCATTAGCTATACTTTCGCCGATAGTTTTTACTTTAGTACCGGTTGGTTTAAAGTAGTATTCAACGTGACATTGAGAGCATACAAGAGTTCTCATCTCGCTTCTTGAAGCTTTCACACCTTGTTTTTTATCTGCTTCATAACCTCTTGAAATGAGCGCATTGATTAAAGCTGGTCTTGTAAGTCTTAAACTCATATCTGTAGGATTGTGACAGTCTGCGCAAGTAACACCCATTCTTTTCCCGCCATGTGGCCCACTATGTTCAGGTGAATTTTCTTTAGCGCCATTTACCGCAGGAATGGTTTTAATCATAGTCCAATATTTTGCAGAGTTAAATGCAACCCAATCTTCTTTTGCTGTATTTTTTAAAAGCCAGGGAGTCCATCCGCTATGGCAATTCATACATGCTGTTGGCTGACCGCCAAATCCCGCAAAACCGTGTGCGTTTAAGAAATCTTTGTTGTTTCTAGCAGTATCCATTTGATCAACTTGAACCCAAAAATGACCTCTTTCTTCATTTGCGTCAATACTAAATGGATATCCAGCCCAAAGAATAGTAAGTTGTGGATAGCGGATTAATTTTGAGTAAGCTAAGTTTCCACCAAATTCTGTTGCGTTAGGTGTTTGTTTTTCTACTGCTGTATGCATATCTAAATAATCAGGAAAATTCTTTCCCCAATAGTCAAAAGTAGGATTTTCATCACCAAGTTTTACAATCTCTTGAGAGATGATTCCACCTACTGAATCATTTGTTTTAGCTGTGATGTCTTGGTTTAACCACAGCACGCCTGCAATTGCTACTATAGTAGCACTAATAGCACTATATAAAATGCCTTTGTTATTCATTGAATACTCCTTTCATTTAAAATCCTCTTTTGTGTCCAACGCCTTGGTGACAAGATACACAGTTTAAAGCATTGTCTTGCTTGTGTGGATCTAGAGTAGGGTTGATGGTGTTACTCGCAATCTCTTTGTGACACTCTATACAGTTATTTTGCACTATTTCTTTACTTTTTGCATTTGCACTTAAATGTGTTGGTAGAGAATCTAGTTTGAAAGTAAATGCATAAGCATGTCCTAAACCACTTTGAGCTTTAGCAATCCATTTTTCAAAGAAACTATGTGGCAAATGGCAATCATTACAGGTTGCTCTTGGTTTACCATCAACTTCTTTGGAGTGTGAAGCTTTTAAATAGTCATTATAAACTTCGTTCATAATATGACAGTTGTTGCAGCTTTCACTAGCATCACTAAAATAAGAAGTTCCTTTAGCATTATGGAAAGTATACATTCCCACACCCGCTAAAATTACAAGTAAGAAGAGGAAAACAGCAAAAAGTTTTGAGTTTGCTTTTTTCAAAGTCTCTCCTTTGAATGAAGTTTAAGTTACAAGAACTTAAGGGTAATTATATAACACAATAGAGCCAAAAAGGTAAATAAAAATTTATTTTTTATTTGTTTTTCTTTAATTAAGATAAAATAAGTATTATTATTTTGTATATTTTTATTTACTATTTTAGATATCAAATAAATTTAATAAAAGAAATACTAAAATATTAAAGAATATAAAATAAGGTAGGTGTTATGATGCAAATTCAACCATCGATGTATATTAATAGAGAGCTTTCTTGGTTGGCCTTTAACTCTCGTGTTTTAGATCAATGCTCCAAAGATCTTCCTTTACTTGAAAAGTTAAAATTTATTGCTATATACTGTACTAATTTAGATGAATTTTACATGATAAGAATTGCGGGCTTAAAACAGCTTTTTGTTGCAGGTATTAGTACTACAAGCAACGATGAGATGACTCCGCTTGCACAACTTAAGGCGATTAGAAATTATTTGCATGAAGAAAAATACGTAGTAGAGCAGTATTTTACCAAAATCACCCAAGAGCTAGAAAGAGAAAATTTATTTATTCGTTCTTATGAGGAACTTGATGAGGATTTAAAGCAACAATGCAAAGAGCATTTTTTTTCTAATATTTTTCCAGTTATTGTGCCTATTGCAGTTGATGCAACTCATCCTTTTCCGCATTTGAATAATCTTTCTTTTTCTTTGGCGGTGAAGCTTTGTGATCCGATGCATCCTGAACTTTTGAAATTTGGCATGATCCGTATACCTAGGGTCTTGCCAAGATTTTATCAAGTGAGTTCTAATATTTATGTGCCTATAGAAAGTATAGTGCGTCATCACACAGAGCATATTTTTCCCGGTTATAAGCTTTTATCATCTGCTGCTTTTAGGGTTACTAGAAATGCAGATATGGAGATAGAAGAAGAAGAGGCTGATGATTTTATGTTGATTTTGGAGCAGGGGTTGAAGCTTCGTAGAAAAGGTGCTTTTATACGTTTGCAGATAGAAAAAGGTGCAGATGAGCAACTTATAGATTTTTTAAGTTCTCATATGAATATTTTTCATAAGGATATTTATGAATACAGCATACTTTTAAATTTGCCATCACTATGGCAAATCATCTCCAATAAAGAGTTTACTCATTTGTTAAGTCCAGTTTATACGCCAAAAATCTTACCACCTTTTGGAGACAATGTGTCTATTTTTAGTGCGATAGACAAACAAGATATTTTAGCTATACAGCCTTATGAGAGTTTTGAGCCTGTGTATCAGTTTATCAAAGAAGCAAGTAAAGATCCTAAGGTAGTTTCTATAAGAATGACACTTTATAGAGTGGAAAAAAACTCTAGCATTGTTCAAGCTTTGATTGATGCTGCAAGTGAAGGTAAGCAAGTTACTGTGATGGTGGAATTAAAGGCGCGCTTTGATGAAGAAAATAACTTGCACTGGGCAAAATCATTAGAAAATGCTGGTGCGCATGTGATATATGGGATTACAGGTTTTAAAGTTCATGCCAAAGTAGCGCAAGTGATTAGAAAAGAAGGGGATAAGTTAAAAATTTATAACCATCTTAGCACAGGAAATTATAATGCAAGTTCGGCAAAAATTTATACAGATGTGAGTTATTTTACTTCTAAGGAAGAATACTCACAAGATACGACAACTTTTTTTCATATCCTTTCAGGGTATAGCAAAAGTCGCCGTTTAAAAACTTTATCGATGAGTCCAAAGCAAATTAAAGAAAGAATTTTAGATATGATAGCTACAGAAGCAAGCTATGGTAAAAATGGAATGATTATAGCAAAAATGAATGCTTTGGTAGATGGAGAAGTGATTGAAGCTTTATATAATGCCTCTAATAAAGGTGTAAAAATAGAACTAATTGTGCGTGGAATTTGTTGCTTAAGACCTGGAGTTAAAGGTTATAGTGAAAATATAAAAGTTAGAAGTATAGTAGGAAAATACTTAGAGCATGCTAGAATTTTATACTTTAAACACACAGCACCTAATTATTTCATTTCAAGTGCTGATTGGATGCCAAGAAATTTAGAAAGAAGATTGGAGTTGATGACTCCTATTTTTGATGAATATTCTCGTGCAAAATTGGCTCAAATTTTGAAATTACAATTAAGCGATAATGATCTTGCATATGAGTTAGATAGCGAAGGAAGATATCGTAAAATTATTTTAAATGAAGAAAAGGTTAATAATTCACAACAAACACTAGAAGAATATATCGGTAGAATTTTTAATACACTGAAAAAAGATACCGATCACAGTAGGGCAGCGCATTTAGCGACAAAGCTTTTTAGGGATAACTAATCCTTGCTTTTTAGCAAGGATTATTTCCAACCTTCTATATAATTTTTCAGTTTTCTACCAACTTTTGGATGTTTAAGTTTTTTGATCGCTGAGCTTTCTATTTGTCTTACTCTTTCTCTTGTAACATTCAACTCTTTGCCAATTTCTTCTAAGGTTCTATCGCTCTCATCATCCATCAAGCCAAAGCGCATTCTAATAACAGCTTTTTCTCTATCGTTAAGTTGATCTAAAACTTCATCAATTTGTTCTTTTAAATCATCTTTTAAGATATGATCCATAGGAGAAATTGAAGTTCTATCTTCTACAAAATCTCCAAATTTGCCATCATCTTCATTGCTAATAGGTGCTTCAAGTGAAATTGGCTCTTTGGTGATTTTAATCACTTGTTTTACCTTATCCACGCTAAGACCTACTTCTTTAGCGATGATACTTACATCAGGCTCTTTACCTTCTTTTTGTAAATATTCGCGAATGATTTTATTGATTTGGTTGATAGTTTCTATCATATGAATAGGAATTCTAATCGTTCTTGCTTGATCAGCAATGGCTCTTGAAATGGCTTGTCTAATCCACCAAGTTGCATAAGTTGAAAACTTATATCCACGTTTGTATTCAAATTTATCCACCGCTTTCATTAGGCCTATATTGCCTTCTTGGATTAGATCTAAAAACGGTAAACCGCGGTTAGTATATCTTTTGGCAATACTTACAACTAAACGTAAATTTGATTTAGCCATTCTTGTTTTGGCTTCATCTGAGATTTTTTTACCACGTTTGATTTGTTCTAGAATTTCTTTTAGTTGATCTTTTTCCAAATCAAAAGAATTTTGACTAGCTTCTTTGGTTTGGATTAATTTTTTGATTTCCATATAAGTGCTAACCATGGTTGTTTCTAAGGCACGTTCAGCGATTTCTTCTTTGCTAAGCTTAGTAATATCTTTTAAAATATCTTGGTGTCTTTGTTTAAGTTCATCTGAAAACATCGGTAAACGATACTCTAGACGTTTTAATTCTTTGTCAAATTCTTCATCGCTTTTTAATGCAGTTTCCATGGATTTTACGATCTCAGAAATGAGTTTTGAAGTAGGACCTAGATCCATTAATTTTTCTTTTAGTATATTTTTCTTAAAGGCGATGATTAGTTTATCTAGCAACTCATCGTTGTTTTTTTCTGCATTAATGGTAGAAATAGTTTTGAGCCACTCTTTTTTTGCTTTTTCTAGAGCTTTAAAACTTTCTATAACTTTTAAAGTTCTCTCATCTTCTTTTTTGCTAGTTTTTTTGGGTTTTTTTTCGTTTGAATTTTCACCTTCTTCGTGTTCGCCATCATCTTCATGATCTACTTCATCATCGCTTTTATCATCATCGCTTTTATCATCATCTTCAAAACTTTTAAAAAGTTCTTTAACTCTTCTTTCTCTATTGATTAAAGGTTCTTTGTAATCTAAAATAAAATCAATCAAATAAGGCACTGAACAAAACGCATCAATGATAATATCTTCGCCTAGTTCAATTTTTTTAGAAATTTCAATTTCTTCGTCTTTATTTAAAAGAGCAATTTGTCCCATTTCTCTTAAATACATTCTTACAGGAGAGTCTGATCTGCTCCATTCTAACAAATCATTCTCATTGGCTAAATCAAATTCGTTTTCTAAGCTTGTATCTTGTAGTTTTTGTTTTTCTTCTTGTAGTTTTTTTGCTTCTTCTAAATTTCTTTTTTTGGCAATTTCTGCTGAGGAAATTAGTTCTACTTTGTATTTTTCCATTAAATCACGGATTTTTTTAGCACTTGTTGCATTAGGAAGTTTGGCAAAATACTTGACAAGTTTTTCATATGTGATATAATCTTTTGAATTTTCTTTAAAAAGTTCTTCTAAAACATTAGTTTCAGTAGCCATGAGTACTCCTTGTATTTTAGATAATGAGTATAAAACTAAATATTATGCCTAAAAATTAATTAAAAACAAATAAAAACATTTTGGAACACCTTTTGCTTTGTTTTGGTACAAAAATAAAGATTTTAGATAGGAAAAACAATGCAAAATGGTTATTATCAAGCTACTGGTGCTATGGTTACGCAATTTAATCGCTTAGATGTAGTAACTAATAACTTAGCAAATGTTAACACAAGTGGTTATAAAAGAGATAATGTTGTTATTGCAGATTTTAAAAGGATTTTTAAAGAAACTCAAGATGAGTTGCCTATAGAAAATCACACAAGAGATGCTGCAAGGTTTGTTAATACAACTATAGATAGAGTGCCGCAAATTAATCATGTTTACACTAATTTTAGTGTGGGTTCTATGAAAATGACACACAATCCTTTAGATTTGGCTCTTACTCGTGAAGACACTTTTTATTTAATCAAAACCAATAATGGCGAGGTAAGATTAAGCCAAGATGGTAATTTTCAACTAGATGATGAAGGATATTTGGTAAATCGTCAAGGTTATAGAGTCTTAAGTAGCGATTATTTTAATAATCCTGAAAATGATGGTATACGCGTGGGTGATTCTACTTCTTTTATTAATGTAGATAAAAATGGAATGATAAGTGCTTCTAATCAAAACATCGCAAGATTATTTATAGCGCAGGTTGATGATTTAAGAGATTTGCAAAAAGATGGCGATAATATGTATAAAATTGATAATTTAAATAAAATTAGAGATTTGCCTAATTCTAGTGCTGTAAAGCAAGGTTTTACCCAAGGTTCAAATGTTAATCCTGTTACAGAAATGGTAGGATTAATAGAGGCAAATAGAATGGTTGAGATGTATCAAAAAGTTATGACATCACATATGGATGATTTAAACCAAGAAGCTATTAATAAGCTAGCAAGTACTAAATAAAACTAAGGATAGATAAAATGTTAAGATCATTATATACAGCAGCGTCAGGGATGGTATCGCAACAAACACAAATTGATGTTACATCAAACAATATTTCAAATGTTAACACAGTGGGTTATAAAAAATCTCGTGCAGAATTTGCAGATTTGATGTATCAAACAATGAAATACGCAGGTACTTCAACTTCAAGCACCACTAAACACCCAAGTGGTATTGAAGTAGGTCTTGGATCAAGAGTAACGGCGATAAGTAAAATTTTTAGCGAAGGTAGTTTAAAACAAACTTCAACCTCGGGACTTGATATGGCGATTGCGGGTAATAATGGCTTTTTTCAAATTCAAATGCCAGATGGGACAATCGCTTATACAAGAAATGGACAATTTACCAAAGATGCTGAAGGAAATATTGTAAATTCAGATGGTTATAGACTTTTACCAGAAATGACTATACCTGAAGATGCTATCGCAATCAATGTTGCAAGCGATGGGACGGTTTCTGTAATGCAACCAGGTAATACCGCTGAAACTCAAATAGGACAAATTGAACTTGTGAATTTTATCAATCCAGCAGGCTTGCACGCATTAGGAGATAACCTTTTAGTAGAAACTGATGCAAGTGGTGCACCTATAGCGGGGATCGCAGGTGAAAATGGTTTTTCTATGATTAAGCATGGATTTGTTGAACTTAGTAACGTACAGCTTGTAGAGGAAATGACTGATCTTATTACAGGTCAAAGAGCCTATGAAGCAGGTTCTAAAGCAATCACAACAAGTGATGATATGCTTGGTATAGTAAATCAATTAAAACGCTAGGATTAACTAGCGTTTTATAATATGCAAATAATCTTATAAAAATACTAAAAAACTCCTAATTTTAAATAATTATAAAATATTCTATTCCATATTTTAAATTTACCGTAAATATAGTAATATTGTGAAGATGTGTTTAAACACGTCAAATAAACAATAACGAGGGTTACAATGAACAGAAGGGACTTCATTAAAAATACCGCTATAGCTAGTGCTTGTGGTGTTGCGGGTCTTAGTGTTCCAAGTAGTGTACTTGCAAATACTGAGAATAAATGGCGTTGGGATAAAGCCGTTTGTAGATTTTGTGGTACAGGCTGTGGAATTTTAGTTGCAAGTTTAGATGGTAAAATCGTTGCTGTAAAAGGCGATCCAGCAGCTCCGGTAAATCGTGGATTAAATTGTATTAAAGGTTATTTTAATGCAAAAATCATGTATGGAGAAGACCGTTTAGTTACACCTTTACTTCGTGTTAATGCTAAGGGTGAATTCGACAAAAAAGGAAAATTCCAACAAGTTTCTTGGCAAAGGGCCTTTGATGAAATGGAAAAACAATTCAAAAAAGCCTATAAAGAAAAAGGAACTGAGGGTATTGGAATTTTTGCAAGCGGCCAATATACCATACAAGAAGGATATGCTGCAGCTAAACTTGTAAAAGCTGGTTTTAGATCAAATAATATAGACCCAAATGCACGTCACTGCATGGCTAGTGCTGTTGTTGGTTTTATGCAAACTTTTGGAGTAGATGAACCTTCTGGATGTTATGATGATATAGAACTTACTGATACTATCATTACTTGGGGTGCAAATATGGCAGAAATGCATCCGATTTTGTGGTCAAGGGTAAGTGATAGAAAATTAAGCAATTTAGATCAAGTTAAAATTGTAAATTTATCTACTTTCTCTAATAGAACTTCTCATATTGCTGATACAGAGATTATTTTTAAACCAAATACGGATTTGGCTATTTGGAATTATATTGCTAGAGAAATTGTTTATAACCACCCTGAGGCAATGGATAAAGAATTTATCGAAAAACATTGTATTTTTACCACAGGTTATGCTGATATTGGTTATGGAATGAGAAATAATCCAAACCATCCTAAATTTAAAGCAAGTGAAAAAGATACAGTTGCAAAGCAAAACGCAATTGTTTTAGATGAAGAAGAAGCAATTTCTTTGGCTTATTTGGGAGTAAAAGCAGGTGATAAATTTGAAATGAAACACCAAGGTGCTCCTGATGCGCATTGGGAAATTTCTTTTGAAGATTTTAAGAAAGCTTTGGAGCCTTATACGCTTGATTATGTTGCAAAAGTTGCTAAGGGAAATGAAGATGAAAGCATAGAAGATTTCAAGAAAAAACTTCAAGAATTAGCTAATCTTTATATAGAAAAAAATAGAAAAGTTGTAAGTTTTTGGACTATGGGCTTTAACCAACACACAAGAGGTACTTGGGTGAATGAGCAAGCTTATATGGTACATTTTTTACTTGGTAAACAAGCTAAGCCAGGTAATGGAGCATTTTCGCTGACAGGACAGCCAAGTGCTTGTGGAACAGCAAGAGAAGTTGGGACTTTTTCACACCGTTTACCTGCTGATATGGTGGTGGCAAACCCTAAACATAGAGCTATTAGTGAAAAAATTTGGAAAGTACCTGCAAAAACGATCAATCCAAAACCAGGTGCACCGTATTTGAAGATCATGAGAGATTTAGAAGATGGAAATATCAAATTTGCTTGGGTGCAAGTAAACAATCCTTGGCAAAATACAGCTAATGCAAACCACTGGATAGCAGCAGCAAGAGAAATGGATAATTTTATTGTTGTGAGTGATTGTTACCCAGGAATTAGTGCTAAAGTGGCTGATTTGATTTTACCAAGTGCAATGATTTATGAAAAATGGGGAGCTTATGGTAATGCTGAAAGAAGAACCCAGCATTGGAAGCAACAAGTATTACCTGTAGGTGAGGCTATGAGTGATACTTGGCAAATTATGGAATTTGCAAAACGCTTTAAACTAAAAGAAGTTTGGGGTGAAACTAAGGTAAATGATAAGCTTACTTTACCAAGCGTTTTGGAAGAAGCAAAAGCTATGGGTTATAGCGAAGATGATACTTTATTTGATGTGTTATTTGCAAATAAAGAAGCAAAAACTTTCAAAGCTAAGGATAATATCGCTAAAGGTTTTGATAATTCTGAAGTTTTAGGTGATGAGAGAAAAGTCATAGGTAGCGATGGTAAAGAATTTAACGGCTATGGGTTTTTTGTGCAAAAGTATTTATGGGAAGAATATCGCAAATTTGGTTTAGGTCATGGACATGATTTAGCTGATTTTGACACTTATCATAAAGTAAGAGGCTTAAGATGGCCTGTGGTTAATGGCAAAGAAACTCAATGGAGATTTAATACTAAATTTGACTATTACGCTAAAAAAGCTGCTCCAAATTCAGATTTTGCATTTTATGGAGATTTTGCAAAAGAACTACCAAAAGGAGACTTGCTAGCTCCGCAAACTAAAGAAAAATACAGCTTAAAAAATAAAGTAAAAATTTTCTTTAGACCATTCATGAAAGCACCTGAAAGACCAAGCAAAGAGTATCCATTCTGGTTGTCTACTGGTAGGGTTTTAGAGCACTGGCATAGTGGAACAATGACTATGAGAGTTCCTGAGCTTTTCCGTGCAGTTCCTGAAGCGCTTTGTTATATGAATGAAGATGATGCTAAAGCAATGCAGATTAACCAAGGTGATATTGTATGGGTAGAATCTCGCCGTGGCAAAGTAAAAGCAAGAGTAGATTTTCGTGGTAGAAATAAGCCTTCTAAAGGTCTTGTTTATGTACCTTGGTTTGATGAGAATGTGTATATTAATAAAGTTACACTAGATGCAACTTGTCCATTGTCTAATCAAACAGATTTTAAAAAGTGTGCCGTAAAAATTACCAAAGCATAAAATAATGAATAAAAGAAGAGAATTTTTAGCCTTTACATTGAAGCTTTTGTGCATAGGAAGCGGTAGTGCTTTTTTAGCAAGTTTAGCACTGAGTTCCAATCAGGAGTATTTTTTAAGACCACCTGGTGCTGATGATGAAAAAGAATTTTTGTCAAAATGCATACGATGTGGACTTTGCGTGAGGGCTTGTCCTTATGATGTTTTAAAATTAGCTACAGTGCAAGATAGTGCAAAAAACGGAACACCTTTTTTTGTAGCTAGAGAAAATCCTTGCAGGTTGTGTGAAGATATCCCTTGTATAAAAGATTGTCCAACAAATGCTTTAGATCATAAGTATTTAGAGCAAAAAGATGGAATTTATAAAACAAAAATGGGTATAGCTATTATTGATAGTGCAAGCTGCGTGGCGTATTGGGGGATACAATGTGATGCTTGTTATAGAGCTTGTCCTTTGATTGATAAGGCGATTAAGCTTGAAACAAAGCGTAATGAAAGAACCGCAAAGCACGCATTTTTACTACCTGTGGTAGATCATGAAGTGTGTGTGGGTTGTGGAATTTGTGAAAAAGCTTGTATTACTCAAAAGCCAGCCATTAGAGTTTTGCCTAGGGAATTTGTTTTAGGAAAAGCTGGGGATAATTATATTAAAGGTTGGGATGAAAAAGATGAAAAGCGTTTACAAGATGTAAATACTGAAAAAAAATTCAACCAAAATAAGGCTAGAGATTATCTTAATGATGGAGAATTGCTATGAAGTATCTTATTTTAAGGAGAATGGTGCAGTTTTCTATTTTAGTATTGTTTTCTTTTGGTATGTTTGATTTTGTATTAAAAGGAAATTTAAGCTCTTCGGTACTGTTTTCTTCTGTGCCACTAAGTGATCCTTTTGCTTATATTCAACTTGTTTTGGCAAGTTTACAAGTGGATTTGATAGCTTTAAGTGGAGCTTTGATAGTGTTTTTATTTTATGCTATTTTTGCAGGAAGAGCTTTTTGTGCTTGGGTGTGTCCAGTTAATATCATCACAGATTTTGCTTATTATATAAGGGTGAAGTTAAGATTTAATCAAACTAAGATCTTTAATGTTCATAAAAATTTACGTTATTATGTGATGGGTTTTGTTTTGATTTTTTCTTTTCTTTTTTCCTATCCTGTTTTTGAGGAATTTTCTTACATAGGAATCATTCAAAGAGAGTTGATTTTTGGCGGTATTTCTTGGCTTTTTATAGCTTTAATAATCTTTTGTATTGATGCGTTTTTTAGTCCAAGATTTATTTGTTCACATTTTTGCCCTTTAGGGGCTTTTTGGGCTTTAAGTTCGCGTTTTTCACTGTTAAAAATCAAATATAACCTCCAAAAATGCACTCAATGCTACAAATGTCTTGGAGTATGCCCTGAAAAACAAGTACTTTGGATGATAGGTAAAGAAAATCAAAATGTAAAATCAGGAGAATGCATTAGATGTGGAAAATGTGTTGATGTTTGTGAGGATGATGCTTTAGGTTTTAGTATTATAAATTTAAGGAGAGAAAATGAAAAATAAGATCTTTTTATCCTTAGCAGCAGCTGTTTTAATAAGCGCTTGTGGATTTGCTGTTAAAAGTGTGGATTCAAAGGATATAGGTTTAAGAAAAACAAGTTTAGAAAGTGAAAATGTAGAATTGTTAGATGTAAAGTATTCTCAAGCTTTAGCAGGAGAATCTGTTTTGATCGAAAGATCATTTGAAAATGCTCCGCCATTGATTCCGCACACTTTAGAAGATATGCTTCCGATTGTAAAAGATAATAATATTTGTCTAAGCTGCCATGATAAGGCTATTGCTAAAGATGTGGGTGCTACAGCGCTTCCAAGTAGTCATTATTTTGACTTGAGAAAAAATAAGTCAACTAAGGATATGGTTAGTGAGGCAAGATTTAATTGTACTCAGTGTCATGTTCCACAAAGTGATGCAAAACCTTTGGTTGGAAATAATTTTGAGGCGAAATTTAAAAACGAAGAACTTAAAAGAAAGTCAAATTTCTTAGAAGTCTTAAATGAAGGCGTGAAATAACACAATGAAAAAAATATTTTTAATCTTGTTGATAAGTATTTGGGTGTTTGGCTATGAGCTTAAACTCCCTGCTAATGTAAATACTTTAAAACTAGTTGGTGGTGATTTGCTTATAGGGCTTGATAATGCAGAGCTGTATTGGTATTTTACGCAAAATAAAAAATTGCAAAAAATCACCCAACTAGACAAGATTAAAAATTTTTATGAAGAAAATCTCAGCCCTAGAATTTACAGTGTTGATTACTTAAATGGGGCTGTTTTGATTTTAAGTGAAGGAAGTTTTGGGGGTAAAAGACTTTATATTTACAAAGACAAGCAACTTATAAGCTATGATTTACATAGCGATGGGGTTAAAAAGGCTTTGTTTTTAGATGATGATACTATTTTGTTAGCCTTGTTAGGTTCTAAAATAGAGCTTTTTGATCTAAAAACAAAAAAAATAGCAAAGAATTTTGTTTTTTCTAATTCAAGTTTGAGTGATGTGGTTTTAAATGAAACAAAAACACAGCTAGTAGCGGGTTTTGAAAGCGGTGAAATCATTCTTTTTGATGTAAAAAATTGGCAGAAAATAAAAAGCTATAAAAATGCTCACAAGGATAATATCTACCAATTAGATTATAAAAATCAAATTATTACAAGTTGTAGCACTGATAGAAAATTAGCAATCATCAAAAATAATCAAGAAAAAAGCATAGAAAGAGACTTTTTGATTTACACTTGTGCCCTAAGTAAAGATGGTGCTGTCGCAGCTTTTGGTGATAATGAAAAAAACATCATAGAGCTTATAGATGTTCATAATTTAAAAACTATAAAACAATTTCAAAATCAAGATTTTCTGCTAGAATATCTGATATTTTTAAATAAGCATGAATTTATCAGTGCGGGTTATGAAAATAAAATTATTTTTTGGAGTATAGATGAATCTTTCTAGTGTTTTGATTTTAAGCAAAGAAGAAAAAATCAGCAAGTTAAAAGAACAAATTCAAAATACACCTTGTTGTAGTGTGGAATTAATTGAAGAAGAAAAAATCATCGTGGTGATTGAGAGTGAAAATTTAGAAGATGAGTTGAAAGCTTATAAGCAATTAGAGCAGCTTGATGGTGTGGTGAGTATCAATATGGTTTTTTCGTACCAAGATTTAGATGAAGAAAGAGAAAAAATTTTAAAGTCAAATTTTAAATCTGATGCTTTTGATGAGAATTTAAAAAAAGATGATATAGAATACTATGGCAACATTTTTAGAAAGTATTAATTATGGTTTTTTTAATTCCTTTGATTTTTATAATTTCATCTATTTTTGTCGTAGATTATTTGTATTTTTCTGAAGAAAATGAGGCGATAAAAACTCAAAAACAAGTAGAACAAAAAGACACAGAACAAGATAAGCAAAAATATCTTGAAAATATTTTAAAACAAAAATAACAATGCATCATCAAATCATATATAAAAAATTCTTTTGGATTAATATTTTAGTAGTAGTTGCCTTGGCTTTAAATTTTAAGAGCTCCTATAACTTCCATAGGACCTATGATAGGGCATATTCAAGAATATTATCAGATCAATTCTACTTTAGCGGGTATGCTTACTACTTTACCTTTAATAGCTTTTGGTCTTATTTCTTTTTTTGTGGCATATTTTTCACAGATTAAAGCTTTATTTTTTGCCTTGCTTTTGATTGTTTTTGGTGAAGCGCTTAGAAGTTATGGTGCTAATATAGGTTTGTTTTTGGGTGTGTTTTTTATAGGAGGCGGGATAGCGATTGCAAATGTATTGTTACCTTCTTTTGTGAAAGAAAAATTTCCTAAAAATACTTATAAAATAATGGGCCTATATGGTTCAATTATTGGGTTATCTTCTATTGCAGGTGTGGCATTGTCGCTACCCTTACTTAAAATTTTTGATGTGCCACAAGCTATGTTTATTTGGGTGATTTTGGCGTTGATGGCTTTGTTTTTTTATCTTCCGCATTTAAAAAACAAAAGATTATTGCGAGCTAAAAGAAAAAATATAAATCGCTTTAATATCTTTTTAAACAAAACAGCATGGAAAGTAACTGTAGTAATGGGCCTACAAAGCTTTTTATCTTATAGCTTGTTTGCTTGGCTTAGTGTGATGATTAGTGAAAAGGGGTTTGGGATTGATTTTGGTTCGAATGTTTTATTGCTATCGCAAATCATCGGTATGCCTGTGGCTTTTTTGTTGCCGCTTGTTTTGGGTAGACTTAGAAATCGCGCTAAAAGCATTGTGATTGTGACACTGGGTTTTTTATATGTTTTAAGTTTTATGATGATTTTTGTATGCCATACCAAGGCAATGTTGTTTTTAGCAGCAATTTTTTTAGGTTTTGCCTCTAGTGGGGTTTTTTACGATTTCTTTATTGTTTATTGCTATTAAAAGTTCCAATTCTGCTATCGCAGCTAAGCTTTCAGCTATGTCGCAAGGAGTAGGGTATTTAATCGCTGCTCAATCACCTTGGGTGGTTGGGATATTGCATGATCATTTTAAAAATTTTACCTTTGGTTTTTTAATGTTGATAGTTGTAGCGATAATTTTAAATATTTTTGTGTTTTTAGCATATAAGGCCCCTGTGATCAAATAAAGATTAAAAATAAATTAAAGCCTTTTTTGTTAGAATTTTTAAGATTTTATTTTTGTGAGTTTATAATGCGATATACAGTTACAGAGGCTTCTATTTATGAAGCACAAGGCTTAAAAGATGAGGCCTTGGAAATTTATAAAAATATTTTAAAGCAAGATCCGCAAAATAAAAATGCCATAGATGCAATAAGGCGTTTAAGTGGTTTGCGTTCAAATCATGAAGATTTAAATTATGATATGCTTGATTTTTTTGTTAATATGAAAAGTGAAGAAGAAATTAATGAATTTAAAAGGTGGTTGATAAAGCTATGAATATTGAAGATTTAGCAAAAATGGCTATAAGTGAGGTTAATTCAGAACTTGATAATTCGAAAAAACAAAGTAATGAATTTGCTCCTATGGTTGAAGAACTTACGCAAGAAAAAAGTATAAACCCACAAGAAAAAAAGATCAAAGAAGAAATTAGCAAGGTAACACAAGAATTAATTCAAGAATTAGATGATTTAGAAGTAAAAGTTAAAGAAGAAAAGCAAGCTGCGGCGATTAAGATCGAGGTTTTAGAAGAAAAAGAAGAAAGTATTATTAATAATGAAGAATTTTTTTTGAAAAATCTTAGAGAGCGTATTTTGGTTTTGTTTGAAGGTTTAAAAAATACCAAAGATGAGCATGTAGAAAAAAGACTAGATATTACGATTACTTTTTTAGAGTTTTTACTTGCAAAGATTGAAGATAGACTTAAAAAATGATCAAGATTTTTTAAGGATTAAAAATATACTCAAACCTTACACACAAAGAGCTTATTTAGTAGGTGGTTGTGTAAGGAATTCTTTTTTAGATTTATCAAGTGATGATTATGATATAGAAATTTACGACATTCAGCCTGAACTTTTTGATACACTTATGCAAAAACTTGGAGCAAATGGAGTAGGGAAGAGTTTTTTTGTATATAAGTATAAAAAATTTGACCTAGCTTTGGCACGTTATGAAAATAAAATTTCACAAGGACATAAGGGTTTTGAAGTTAAAGTTTGCAATGATGAACAAGAAGGAGCTAAGAGGAGAGATTTTACCATTAACGCTATGATGGTAAATATCTTTAGCTTTGAATTTTTAGATTTCTTTAATGGCTTAAAAGATTTGCAAGCAAAAACAATCAGACATATTCATGATCAAAGTTTTATAGAAGATAGCTTAAGAGTACTTCGTGGAATTGCTTTTGCGTGTAGGTTTGATTTAAAAATTGCAAGTGAAAGTTTGAGTTTAATGCAAACTATGGACATTAACGATCTTTCAAGAGAACGCATTAACAATGAATTGTATAAAATTTTTAAAACCACACGGTTGAATAAAGCCTATGAATATTTTAAAATTCTAAATTTAGAAGAAAAAATCTTTTTTTATCAAAGCTTTGATATGGAATTTCAAAAGCTTTTAGAACAAAGTCAAAAATTGATTCAAGATGAGGCTTTGTATTTGTATTTGTATTTAAATTTTTTTCATATAGATAAAAATGATTTTTTTAAAAAAACCAAGCTAAAAAAAGATCTTTTGAAAAAATGTGAGCAAGATTTTATGCTAGGAAAAATTGATGATTTTGATCTGGCTAAAGTTGCTTTAAAAACACCCCTTTGCAAGTGGCTTGGACTTTGGAGTAAAGAGCGTATCTTGCAAGCTAAAAAATTAAAACTATATGAACAAGCTTTTATAAGCAAGGTAAAGTCAGAAGATTTGTTAATGGAAGGCTTTAGCGGAAAAGAGCTTGGGAGTGAGCTTGAAAAAAGAAGATTGCAAGAGTTAAAAAACTATATCAAGGAGCAAGAATGAATGAATATATTTTAAAAATTTCAAGTAGTGATGAAAAAGGTTTGATTTATAGAATTTCAGATGTTATTTTCAAATACCGAATTAATATCGTAAAAAATGATGAATTTGTTGGGGAAAATCGTTTTTTCTTTAGAGCGCATTTAGAAGGAGAGCTTGATGTAAAAGCATTCAAAGGAACACTTGAAGCGATGCTTCCTGATGATGCACATATAGAAATAACTTTAAAAAGAAAAAAAGATATTGTTGTTTTAGCTACTAAAGAAACGCATTGTCTAGGTGAGTTGTTGATCCGTCAATTTAGTGGTGAATTTAATGCAAATATCAAAGCAGTGATTGCAAATTATGATGTGTTAAAGCCTTTGGTGGATAAATTTAACCTTCCTTTTCATGCGGTTTTAGCACAAGATTTAAGTAGGCAAGAGCATGAAGAGAAGATGTTAGAATGTTTAAGTCAATATGAGTTTGATTATATTGTTTTAGCAAAGTACATGAGGATATTATCTCCATCTTTTGTGGAACGTTTTGAAGGAAGGATTATTAATATACATCATTCTTTTTTACCTGCTTTTATTGGTGCAAATCCTTATAAGCAAGCTTATGAGAGAGGGGTTAAAATCATTGGTGCAACTGCGCATTTTGTTAATAACAACCTTGATGAGGGGCCAATTATTACCCAAGATGTTATACCTGTAACACATGAGTATTCTTGGCAAGCTATGCAACAAGCTGGTCGTAATGTAGAGAAAAATGTATTTTCTAAAGCGTTGGATTTGGTGTTTGATGATAGAATTTTTATTTATGAAAATAAAACCATTGTCTTTTAAATTTTGATGCCATTTGGCATCAAAATTTAGCAAGAATAGCAGGTTTTAAACTCATAAGCAGTTGGTCTAGCTTCTACAGGCCAAACTTGAGTTTCAAATTTCATATGTTGATAATCATCAATAAAAATATCACTCATCACAGGTTTTAAGAAGGCATTTTTTCTAATGAGTGCCTCTAAAGAGCCTCTTAAAGTATGAGGTAGTTGCTCGATCCCTTTTTCTCTAATTTCATCTAAAGTAAGTGCGAATAAATTCTCATCCATTGGGCCCACTGGTATGGTTTTGTTTTTGATACCATCAAGCCCTGCCATCAATAAGCTTGTAAAAGCTAGGTAAGGATTAGAAGTGCTATCAGGAAATCTTATTTCAACCCTTGCACTTTTTTCATTGATGCCATAAGGCACGCGACAACTTGCAGAACGGTTTTGGCAAGAGTAAGTTAATATACAAGGTGCTTCAAAACCCGGAACTATTCTTTTGTAAGAATTTGAACTAGGATTAGTAAAGGCTGCCACGCTTCTAGCATTAGCTAAAATTCCTCCGATGTAGTTAATCGCACATTCGCTTAGTTTTCCATAGCCATCTTTATCGTAAAATAAATTCACTCCATCTTTCCATAAACTCATATGCACGTGCATACCGCTTCCATTATCCCCATAAAGTGGTTTTGGCATGAAGGTTGCTGTTTTTCCGTTTAAATGTGCTACCATTTTTACTACATATTTATAAATTTGTACATTATCAGCTGCTTCAACTAAATTTCCAAATTCTACGCCGATTTCAGCTTGTCCTTGTGCTACTTCATGGTGGTGAACAAAGGTTTTTAAACCCACTCTTTCTAAAACTTGCACCATCTCAGATCTAATATCCACACTTGAGTCAATAGGGCTAACTGGAAAATACCCACCTTTATTTCTTGGGCGGTGTCCACTGTTGTAGCTATCAGTAAAGTCTTTATTGTCGTTCCATTCGCCTTCTTCGGTGTCAACTTCGTATTTTGCACAATGAGAAGAATCGACGATTTTAACATTGTCAAAAATAAAAAATTCATTTTCAGGGCCAAAAAATGCCGCATCAGCGATATTGCTAGAACTTAAATGTTGCATGGCTTTTTTGGCTATACTTCTTGGGCATTTTTCATACATTTGTTCTTTATAGATATCATAAACATCACAAATAACTATAATAGTAGGATCAGCTGTGAAAGGATCTAAAAAAGCGCTTTCAACATCAGGTTTTAAGATCATATCAGATTTTTCTATAGGTTGCCAGCCGTGTAAAGAACTTGCGTCAAAAGGTATTCCGTTTTCAAATGTTTTATCATCAATCGCTTTTATATTATAAGTAATATGATGCCAAGTTCCTATCATATCGGTAAACCTAAAATCAATAAACATTACTTCATGTTCTTGGCAATAACTAAAAAACTCATCGATATTATTTACAAACTTACCCATTTTTTCTCCTTTTTAATAGGTTTTTTGAATTTATTTTTTAAGATTGTAGTATCTTTTTTTTAAATTAAGTTTAAATTAATATATTTTTTTTAGTCAATTGTAAAAAAAATAATAAATTAAACAAAAAAACAGATTTATTCTAAAAATTTAATGTTGATTTATATTTTTTTATAATATAATCCTACATTAGTTTTTATTATTAAAAAGGTGTAGAAATGACTCAAGAAGAATTAGATGCTTTAATGAATAGCGCTGAAGATTTAGATCTTGATTCTGTCGAAGAAAGCGCAGAAGCAAAACCTGAAACAGACTATGAAGATGAAGAAAAAAACAAACAAATAGTTAGTGATATGATTAATGGTGATTATAAAGCAAGAGCGGATATGGCATGGCCACCACCACCACCAAGCAAAGAACATAAAGTTGTACATCAGCTTGATGATGTGACAAGAGATAGCGAAATCAAAGCAACTGAAATGATGGAAAAACTAGAAGCTATCAATGATTTTTTTGCAAATTCAGAAAATCAACTTTGTGTGATTAGTGATGCTTTAAATAAAAATATAGAAATTTTTGAAAAATTAAATACAAAATTTCCTAATGTAGCTAGCTTTAAAGAAGCTATTGACACTAATAATGACGCTAAAAATATTATCGATGAGATAACAGGTTGTTTACAAACTGGACAAGATGAGGTTATGATGGCAATGGATGCAATGCAATATCAAGATATTCATCGTCAAAAAATTGAGCGTGTTATCAATGTAATGAGAGCTTTAAGTAGATATATGAGCAGTCTATTTGAAGGTAAAATTGATGATGAAAAACGTGTTGGTTCTGCTGTTCACATTGAAGGGGATACAACAAGCGATGTTGTAAGTAATGATGATATCGAGGCCTTGATCGCTAGTTTAGGAAAAAAATGATTGTTCCTGAAATAGTTTCTCCAGCAGGTAATTTTACAAAATTAAAAATAGCATTGGCTTATGGAGCTGATGCTGTTTATGCGGGTGTGAGTAATTTTTCACTTCGAGCAAGAACCGCAAGAGATTTTAACTACGAAACTTTCAAAGAAGCCATTGATTATACGCATTCTAAAGGAAAAAAAATCTATGTTACGATTAATGGTTTTCATTTTAGTTCGCAAATTGAAGGTCTAAAAAGACATATATTAAAACTAAAAGAAATGAAACCTGATGCTTTTATAGTAGCTTCAGTAGGTGCGATGCGTTTGGTTAAGGAGCTTGCACCTGAAATCAATCTACATGTGTCAACTCAAGCAAATATTTTGAATTATCTTGATGCGCAAGTTTATAAAGACATGGGTGCAAAGCGTGTTGTTATCGCAAGGGAATTGGGCTTAAAAGATGCAAAAGATCTTAGAAATAATTGCGATATTGAGCTTGAAAGTTTTGTGCATGGTTCGATGTGTTTTGCTTATTCGGGTAGATGTTTAATAAGCTCAGTGCAAAGCGGACGTATGAGTAACCGTGGATCTTGTGCAAATGACTGTCGTTTTAACTATGAATTGTATGCAAAAAATCCAGAAACCAATACGCTTTTTAGATTAGAAGAAGATGAAAATGGTACACATGTGTTTAATTCCAAAGATCTAAATTTAAGTTCATATATTCAAAAAATTATGCAAGAAAACTGTATTCATGCTTTTAAGATTGAAGGAAGGACAAAAAGCGAGTACTATGCTGCTTTAACCACAAGAACTTATAAAATGGCAGTAGAGGATGTATTGCAAAACACTTTCGATGCAAGCAAATATGAAAAAGAAATTCATACTTTAAAACATAGAGGCTTTACAGATGGATATTTGGTTTCAAGAGCTTATGAAAAAACTGATTCAATTAACCATAATACAAGCATAGAAGAAGGTACGCATCAAGTGCATGCTATTAGCGAGGATGGGGAATTTTTCAAGTGCAAAGGTAAAATAGAGCTAGGAAAAGAATACGAAATTTTAGCACCAATCCACTCTCATATAGAATTAGGAGAAAATAAGCTAGGGGTGATTTATGAAAACGAAGGAAAGAAATTTATCGTATTTAAACAATTGCTAGCTAAAAATAATAAAGAATTTGATGTAATTCACAGTGGTAATGAAAATGAAATTGCTTTGCCGTTTAAACTTCCAGAATTTAGTTTTTTAAGAAGGGGTGTTGAATGAAATTTGTTTCTATATTAATGGGAAGTAAAAGCGATTATGATATCGTAAAAGAAGCTTTGGGTGTCTTAGAAAAATTTGGCGTGAAATATGAAGTTTTAATTACTTCTGCTCATAGAAGCCCTCAAAGAACACAAGAATATATCAAAAATGCTGAAGAAAAAGGTGCGAAAGTCTTTATCGCAGCAGCGGGTATGGCGGCGCATTTGGCTGGAGCTGTGGCAGCTCATACAACAAAACCTGTTTTAGGTATACCTATGCCAGGAAGCAACCTAGCAAGCATGGATTCTTTGTTTTCTACAGTTCAAATGCCAAGTGGGATTCCAGTTGCAACTTTAGCTATAGGTAAAGCAGGTGCGATGAATGCAGCTTATTTGGCGGTTCAAATTTTAGCTATTGAAGATGAGAGTTTAGCTCAAAAACTATTAGAAGATAGAAAAAAACAACAAGAAAAACTTATTCAAGATTCAAATGCGATTGAAGTTTTTCTTTAAGGAGAGCGTATGCAAACTTACTTGGAATTAAAAGAATTTTGTCAATTGGTGCATTTATCTGAAGATGTAGTAAAAGGAATGATGGCAAATGGAGCTTTAAATTTCAAAGAAGAAGAGGGCAAAATTTACATTGAAGCAAATCAAGGTACTTTTAGTGTTGTGCCGATGAGTTCAAAGCAACCAGCTATGGTAAATTCTATGACTTTAGCAGGGGAAAGTTTTGTTGAAAAAACCATAGGAACTATTTTAAATCTACATGAAAAAGTACTTGATGCTAAAGATGAAACCTTAGAAGCCTTAAAGGGTGAAAATAAATTTTTAAAAGACGCGCTTTATTCTATGCAAGAACTTTATGATGAAGATAGAAAAACTATAGAAAATCTCAACGAGCAACTTAAGTATGCTCGTAATGAAGTAGAATTTCTAAAAAGAAAATATAAAATGATGTGGAATAAAACAGTAGAGCTATATGCAAACTCATCTGAAAAGCCAGAGGAATTAAAGGAAGAAAAATGACTTTTTCTCAAATGATATTAAATTTACAAGAATTTTGGCAAAAGCAAGGTTGTGCTATTATGCAACCGTATGATTTTCCCGCGGGAGCAGGGACTTTTCACCCTGCAACTTTTTTAAGAAGCTTAGGTAAAAAACCGTGGGCTGCAGCTTATGTTGCGCCAAGTAGAAGACCAACAGATGGAAGATATGGAGAAAACCCTAATCGTTTGGGCGCTTATTATCAATTTCAAGTGTTAATGAAGCCAAGTCCTGATAATATCCAAGAATTATATTTAAAAAGCTTGGAAAATTTAGGTTTTGACTTAAAATCTCACGATATTCGTTTTGTAGAAGATAATTGGGAGAGTCCAAGTTTAGGTGCTTGGGGTTTAGGCTGGGAAGTTTGGCTTGATGGTATGGAAGTGACACAGTTTACATATTTTCAACAAGTTGGGGGTATTAGTGTTGATTTAGTCAGTGCTGAAATTACCTATGGCTTAGAAAGACTTGCAATGTATTTGCAAGATGTGGATAATGTATATGATATCATTTGGAATGAATTTAATGGTGAAAAAATCACCTATAAAGATGTTCATAAGCAAGGTGAGTTCGAGTTTAGTAAATACAATTTTGAAGTAAGTGATGTAAAAACTTTAAACATTCAGTTTGAAAATGCTTACAATGAGTGTAAAAATGCTTTAGAGGCAAAACTTGCTTTACCTGCGTATGATTATTGTATGCTCGCAGCTCACACTTTTAATCTACTTGATGCAAGAGGGGCTATTTCTGTTACTCAAAGACAAGATTTTATGTTAAAAATTAGAGAATTATCTAAAAATTGTGCCTTGATATATAAAGAAAGTTTAGATGAAAATTAAAGAAATTTATGAGTATTTAGATACGATTAGTCCGTTTTCTACGCAAAGCGCATGGGATAATAGTGGCTTATTGCTTGGAGATTTTGAGCAAGAGGTGAGCAAGGTTTATCTCGCGCTTGATGTGGATATTGATTTAGTGGAAAATGCTAGTGAGAATTCTTTATTTATAGTACATCATCCTTTGATTTTTAAGGGTTTAAAGCATTTAAGTGGAGTACTTTATCCACAAAAACTCCTTACAAAAATGATACAAAAAAACATTGCTTTGATCGCAATGCATACAAATTTTGATTTGAGTCATTTAAATGCTTATTTTACAAGTGAAATTTTAGGCTTTAAGATTAAAGAACAAAATGAATTTTTGATTTACTGTGATGTGGATTTTCAGTTTGAAGAATTAATTCAGCATGTTAAAAAATGCTTGAAGTTAGATCATATTAGAGTTGTAAATGCCCATCAAAAACAAATCAAAAGCTTGGCTATTTGTACAGGTAGTGGGGGAGATTTGATCTCTAGTGTTAAAGCTGATTGTTTTTTAAGTGGTGATTTTAAATACCATCAAGCCTTAGAAAGCTATCATAACAAGCTAAGTTTAATCGATATAGGACACTATGAAAGCGAATTGTGTTTTAGTGAAATTTTGGCAAAAGATTTGCAAAAATTTCATTTAGAAGTTATAATATCAGTTTCAAAAAATCCATTTCAATATTTTTAAGGACAATTTCAATGAATAAATATCTAGAACAACTTACAGTTTTATCGCAAATTGATAAAGAACTAGACAGCTTTGTAGATAAAGTAGAAGATGCAACAAAAGAACTTAAGGAAAAGCGTGCTTTACTGGATAAAACAGAAGAAGAAATCGCTACTTACGAAAGAGATATTAAAGATATAGAAGCTCAAAAAGTTCAAAACAATAACCATATTGCTGAATTTGGTGTAAAGATTAAAGAAATAGCAAAAAAAAGCGCTGCGGTTAAAACCGAAAAAGAAGCAAATGCTTTAAAAATCGAAGAAGATATTGCAAAAGAACAATTAGATGCGGCCAATGAAGAAATTGAAAGATTAGATAAAATCTTAGAAAATAAAGAGAAATTTAAAGAAGAATTGCAAGTTAAAAGAACTGAACTTGAAAATGAAGTGGATCAAATTGACGCACAAACTAAAGCTGTTTTAGTGGATATTGAAAAAGAAAGACTAGAAATTTATGATAAAAAAACAAAACTTGTAGGCGAAATCAATCAAAAAGTTTTAACTTTTTATGAAAAAATTAGAAAATGGGCTGGAAATACTGCAGTAGTTCCTGTGAAAAAACATGCATGTTATGGTTGTTTTATGAGAATTTATGATAAAACATACTTAGCAGTATTAAAAGGCGATGAAATTGTTACATGTCCACATTGTGGAAGAATTTTATATAAAGAAAAAGAAGAAAATCAAAATTGATTTTTTTTTATTATATTTTTGCCGCGTTGGTGTATTTACTCGCGGCACCTTTTTTGTTGATTTTAAGTTTTTATAAGGAAAAATACAAAAAGTCTTTAAAGTCAAGATTTTTTCTTTATAAAAACTTAAGACAATCTCAAAGTGATTTATACTTTCATGCATGTTCTTTTGGTGAGATCAAAAGCATTATGCCTTTGGCTCAAAATTTTCAAGACTATAGTATCTCAACGATTACACAAACAGGATTTGAAGAAGCATTAAAACATACCAAAAAGGTTAATTTTTTTCCATTTGAAATTTTTGTACCTTTTTGGATGAGGCCTTGTAAGGTTTTGGTGATTTTTGAAGCAGAACTTTGGCTTATGCTTGTATTTATGGCTAAATTTTATAATGCTAAGGTTATTCTACTCAATGCTAGAATTAGCGATAAATCTTTTCGAAATTACAAACGTTTCGCATTTTTTTATCGTTTGGTTTTTAAGTATATTGATGTGGTTTTTGCACAAAGTCAAAAAGATAAAGAAAGACTAGGGCAATTAGGAGCTAGTAATGTGATAGCTTATAGAAATATTAAAGCAAACATAGCTCAAAAAAAACTAAAAAATTACACTAAAACTAAAACTAGAGTGATTATTTTGGCAAGTACACATGAAAACGAAGAAAGTTTATTGCTTGAAAAGATTAAGCTTGCTGATAATGATCAGTTGATTGTTGCGCCAAGACACCCTGAGCGTTTTGGAGAAGTTGAAAGTATTTTAAAGAGTTTTTGTCAAAAAAATGACTATAATATGCAAAGATTTTCAGATTTAGATTTAAAACAAGGTGATTTTGCGCAAGCTTTTAATGCAAAATGCTTGTTGCTTGATGTTTTAGGAGAACTTGAAAATTTATATCAAGTTAGCGATATAGTTTTTTTATGTGGTTCTTTTGTGGATAATATAGGCGGACATAATCCCATAGAAGCTGCTAGGTGGAATAATGTGATTATTTCAGGAAAATATTATTTTAATCAAGAAAGTTTATACCAAGAAGTAGATGATTTGTATATTTGTGAAGATATAGATCAAATAAATGGTTTTTTACAACAACAACTTAAAATATCATCGCTAAAAAAACAAGGCGATTTAAATGAAGTTATATTAAGTATAAAAGAAGGTCTCGATGCAAGAAAAAGCATATAAATTACTTGCAATGCAAGAAAAAATTTCCAACAACGCTGCGAAGGAGTTAATCGACAAAGGTTGTGTGTTTGCTATGGGTAGAAAAGTAGTTATAGCTAGAGCTTTGATGAGTTCAAGAACAAGATTTGTCGTTCAAAAGATCAAAAAAGCAAAAGTATTGTTTGAAGATGATAAAATCATTGCATTAAATAAACCTTATGGAGAAATTAGCGAAAACTTAGAGAATGTTTTTGGCGCAAAACTTATTAACCGACTTGATAAAGAAACAAGCGGAGTTTTACTTTTGAGTAAAGATGAAGAGTTTAGGCTTAAATGTATTCAAGAGTATAAAAAGCAAAATGTATATAAAAGTTATTTGGCTATTGTTGATGGGGTTATTGCCGAAGAACTTGAAATTTGTGAAAAGATTTCTACGGTTAAAAACAAAGGTGGTGCTTTTAGTAAAGTGGATAAATTTGGCCTAGAAGCACATACGCAAGTCATTCCTTTAATGGTGAATGCTAAAAAAACTCTCATTAAAGCGATGATTAAAACAGGCAGAACACACCAAATTAGAGTGCATCTAAACCATATTAAACATGGTATTATAGGTGATGAAAAATACGCCAAAATTAGCTCTTCAAGAATGTATTTGCATTCTTATGAAACTCATCTTTTTGATTATCAGTTTAAGGCATTATTAGATGAAAGTTTTAATGCTTATGGTTTTGAAATAAAAAATTTAAATTTTTAAAGGCGTTTAAAGCTAAAAAGGTTTATAATTTAGCTTTTTAAAATTTTAATAAAGGGAAAATAAAGTGTTTGAAATAGTAAGTGAGTCATTTAAATCCGCAGTAAATAAACTTCGTTTTGTTGATGATGAAAAAGCTTTAAAAAACGCTCTTGACACTTTAAAAAAAGCCCTTTTAAAAGCTGATGTACACCATAAAGTTACTAAAGAATTACTTACTTTAGTGGAAAATGATGTAAAAACAAATGGTATAGGACAAAAGCAGTTTTTAGATTCGATCAAGAAAAATTTAGAAGAAATCCTTAGCGTAAAAGGTAAAAATCAAGGATTTGTTTTTGCAAGCAAACCACCTACAGTTGTTTTAATGTGTGGTTTGCAAGGTGGTGGTAAAACAACTACTACAGTTAAAATTGCAAATTATTTAAAACTAAGAAATAAAAAAGTATTAATCGCTGCGTGTGATTTACAAAGACTTGCAGCAGTAGAACAGTTAAGACAACTTACTCAAGCTAATGAGCTTGATTTATTTTTTATTGAAAATGAAAACAACCCTCTAAACGTAGCTAAACAAGCATTGGAAAAAGCAAAAAATTCTATGTATGATGTGTTGCTTGTGGATACCGCAGGTCGTTTGGCTATCGATACAGCATTAATGGAAGAGCTTAAAGAAGTTAAAACGATTTTAAATCCTGATGAAGTTTTTTATGTAGCGGATGCTATGAGTGGTCAAGATGGGGTTAAAACAGCTAGCAGTTTCAATGAAGCTTTGGAGATCACAGGGGTTATACTAAGCAAATTTGATGCAGATACTAAAGGTGGAGTTGCTTTAGGTATTGCAAAGCAAATTGGAGTGCCTTTGAGATTTATCGGTGTGGGTGAAAAAGTAGCCGATTTGGAAGTGTTTATCCCTGATAGAATTGTTAATCGTATCATGGGCGAAGGTGATTTAGCGACTTTAGCTGAAAAAACTGCAGCGATTATTGATGAAAAAGAAGCAAAAAAACTCAATAAAAAAATCAAAAAAGGTGAGTTTAACTTTAATGACTTTTTAAATCAAATGGAAAGCGTTAAAAAACTTGGTAGTATGAAATCAATCATTGGTATGATCCCTGGTTTGTCTTCTATGGCAGCAAATATCAAAGATATTGATTTGGATAATTCTAAAGAAATCATTCATATTAAAGCAATGATCTCTTCTATGACGCCAAAAGAAAGAGAAAATCCTTCTTTGTTGAATAATGCAAGAAAACGCCGTATAGCAGAGGGTGCAGGGTTATCACAGATGGAGGTAAATCGCTTTTTAAAACAATTTAGCAATGCAGCTAAACTTGCCAAGAAATTTTCAAATAAAAAAGGTATGGAAAATTTTATGAATATGTTACAACAAGCTAAAAGACCACAATAATTAAAGCTTTTTTATGGATATATAAGTTAAAATATCTATAACAAAATTTTAATTTATTTAGGAGTACTAAAATGACAGTAATCAGACTTACAAAAATGGGACGTAAAAAAAGACCATTTTATCGTATAGTTGTAACTGATAGCAGAAAAAGACGTGATGGTAGCTGGATAGAAAGCATCGGATATTATAATCCTATGGTAGAACCTGAAGTAGTAAAATTTGATGCTGAGCGTTTAGCTTACTGGAAAAGTGTAGGTGCTAAATTAAGCGATAGAGTAGCAGCTATTACAAGCAAATAAAATGGTTGAAAATTTTTTAAGAGAATACGCAAAGTTAATTGTTGATTTTCCTGAAAAAGTTGTTATAAAAAGACAAAATTTAGAAAATAATTTTGCCGAAATTATCATTTATGTAGATCCGGTTGATACTGGTAAGTTGATCGGAAAAAATGGAAAATTAATCAACGCTATAAAAACAGTCATCATGGCTTATAAAGTTAAAGATGCAACTTCATATCGTATAACGGTAAAAGCTATTGAAGAATGATCTAGTCCAAGTTGCTAAACTTGGAAAAAGTGTTGGTTTGAAAGGTTATGTAAAATTACATAATTTAAGTGATTTTTATGAGCAGTTTAAAGCAGGTGCTAAATTTTTTGATATTCATCAAAAAATTTACACCATAAAAGCCTTTGATAAAACAAGATCTTTGGTTTTATTTGATGGTTTTGAAAGTGTTGAAGCTGCTAAAACTTTAACTAATGTTGTGCTTTATCAAAGCATAGAAACTACTAAAGAAACTTGCAAATTAAAAAAAGATGAGTATTTTTATTTTGACATTATAGGTTGTGAAATTTTTGAAAATGATCAAAAACTAGGTGTAGTTGAAGATATTTTGGAAAATGGTGCAGGGTTTTTATTTTGCATTAAATGTGATGAAAATTTAAAAACTAATGTCAAAAATTTTTATATTCCTTATGTGGATAAATACATTCAAAAAGTTGATATAGAAAATAAACAAATTATCACACAATTTGCCATGGATATTTTAGAAAATTCATGAAATATACTTTTGTAAGTTTATTCCCAAAGTTAATAGAACCTTATTTTCAAACTTCGATTTTAGCAAGAGCAAAAGAAAAGGGTATTTTAAAGTTAGCTTTTGTTAATCCTAGAGAATTTACTACTAATAAGCATTTGAAAGTTGATGATTATAAAATAGGCGGTGGTGCGGGATTGTTGCTGCAAGCTCAACCTTTATATGATTGTTTAACGCATATAAAAAAACAAGATCAAAACGTGCATTTTGTCTTTCTCTTACCTTGCGCTAAAACTTTTAAACAAAATGATGCCAAAAGATTAAGTAAAAAAGAGCATATTTGCTTTGTAAGTAGTCGTTATGAAGGTTTAGATGAGCGTATTGTTGAAACATTTGCAAATGAGGTGTTTTCTATAGGTGATTTTATCCTTACAGGAGGAGAATTAGCTTCTTTAGTGATGAGTGATGCTATTAGTAGAAATATTAAAGGTGTGCTGGGGAATAGTGAGAGTTTGAGTGAGGAAAGTTTTGAAAATGATTTATTAGAGGCACCATCTTTTTCTAAGCCTTTTGTTTTTGAAAAAGAAAATAAAAAATTTTGCGTGCCTTCAGAGTTTTTAAAGGGAAATCACGCTAAAATCACAGCTTTAAAAACTACTTTGGCGTCTTGCAAAACGAAATATTTTCGTCCTGATTTGTATCAAAAGCATGAACGCAAATTTTAAGGAATATCGTTATGAAAAATAAATACATTGAGCAATTTGAGCAAAAACAAATTGAAGGTAAAAATGTTCCAGAATTTCGTGCTGGAGATACTTTAAGACTTGCTATTCGCATTAAAGAAGGCGATAAAACAAGAATTCAAAATTTTGAAGGTATTTGTATAGCACGTAGAGGAAATGGCGTAGATGAAACTTTCATCGTTCGCAAAATAGGTGCTAATAATGTAGGCGTTGAAAGAATTTTCCCTATTTATAGTGAAAGTTTAGAAAGTATTACAGTACTAAGAAGAGGTCGTGTACGTCGTGCTAGATTATTCTACTTAAGAGATAGAAGAGGTAAAGCAGCGCGTATTAAAGAACTTAAAAAATAATTGTGAAATTTAGAACACAAAAATACGAAGTTATTTCTTGGGAACAAGAAATACAAAATGGCATAAATATATCTAAGAAAATAGAGAATGATTATGCTAAAGAAATCTGCATTAATATGTCAAAAGACAGCTTTATGAAAGATCATAAAGCACCTTTTGATATCACTATACATGTTTTAAAAGGCTCTATTGACTTTGGAGTTTTAAATCAGCAAATCTTACTAAAAACGTTAGACAGTATAAGTTTAAAGGCTAATGAAGTTCATAATCTTTTGGCATTGGAAGATTCTATCATTCGTTTAACTTTATATAAACAAGATAGTCTAAAACGTGTCGAAGCGGTTTTAAAATCTTAATTTAAGACTTGTTTTGTATAATTTAAGCTTACTAAATTTAGGGTTAAGTTATGAAATGGACAAAAAATTCTTGGAGAAATTTCCAAATTCAACAACAACCACATTATCCTGATCAAAATCAACTACAAGAAGTTATCGCAAAGTTAGAAAAACTACCTCCATTGGTTTTTGCAGGTGAAGTGGATAAACTTAAAAAATCTCTTGCAAAGGTTGTAAATTCTCAAGCATTTTTGCTTCAAGGGGGAGATTGTGCTGAAAGTTTTGTGAATTTTGGTGCTGATAATATACGAGATATGTTTAAAATCATGCTACAAATGGCTATAGTGCTTACTTTCGCAGGTTCATGTCCTATCGTAAAAGTAGGGCGTGTTGCGGGGCAGTTTGCAAAACCAAGAAGCAGTGACTTTGAAGAGCTTGATGGGGTTAAGCTTCCAAGTTATCGCGGTGATATTATCAATGGTTTTGAATTTAATGAAATATCAAGAATGGCAGATCCTAAAAGAATGCTAGAGGCGTATTATCAAAGTGCTACGACTTTAAATTTGCTTAGAGCTTTTTCAAAAGGTGGTTTGGCAGATTTAAGGGTGGTGCATAAGTGGAATTTAGGTTTTTTAAAAAAAGCAGAGCTTGGACAAAAATACGATGAGCTTAGTGAGAAAATCACTCAAGCTTTGGCGTTTATGCAAGCATGTGGTATCACTGATACGCCAAATCTTTCTCAAACCGCCTTTTACACCTCTCATGAAGCCTTGCTTTTACCTTATGAGGAAGCTTTGACTAGAGTAGATAGCTTAAGCGGGGAAATTTATGATTGTTCGGCACATATGCTTTGGATAGGTGAACGCACAAGAAAGGTTGATGAAGCGCATGTGCATTTTTTAAGTGGAGTGAAAAATCCACTTGGTGTTAAACTTAGTGCTAATTATGATTTAGATGAGATCAAAAAGCTAGCAAATGTTTTAAATCCAAACAATGAAGCGGGTAGGTTAAATTTCATCATTCGTATGGGTTGTGAAAAGATAGAAAATGCCTTGCCAAGATTATTTAAAGAGTTGAAAAAAGAAGGATTTAACATCCTTTATAGTGTTGATCCTATGCATGCTAATACAGTCAAATCAGGGAATTTTAAAACAAGAGAATTTGACAAAATTATTCAAGAAGTACGTGCGTTTTTTGAAATCGCTATAAGCGAAGGGGTTTATCCTGGAGGGGTGCACCTAGAGATGACAGGGCAAAATGTAACCGAATGTGTAGGTGGTTCTTTGAATGTCACCCAAGAAGAACTTTCTAAACGCTATGAAACACAATGTGACCCAAGGTTAAATGCTGATCAAGCTTTAGAATTAGCGTTTATTATCGCAGATTTAGTTAAAAAGGCAAGAAAATGTTAAAATTTTATGGTATTAAAAATTGTAGTAGTGTTAAAAAAGCTATGGATTATTTAAATTCCAAGCAAATTGAATTAGAGTTTTTGGATATTAAAAAGCTAGATGAGGAAACTTTGGAATTTTGGCTTAGCAAAAGAAGTGTTTTAGAGCTTGTCAACACAGCAGGTACGAGTGCTAGAAAAATAGGGCTAAACAAAGAAAAACTTCAAAGCCTAAGTCAAGATGAGATTAAAGCGATGATTTTGCAAAGTCCTACACTTATAAAACGTCCATTGATTGTGAAAGATGGTGAGGTTTTCATCGCTAAAGAGTATGAGAGCTTCTAAACCCCACCCAACTCCCCAGAGTTTGCTAATAAGCATTAAGCTTTTTAGCTTAATGTTATTAGAGAGTTTGCCTAATAAGGAGTTTGGTATTTATATACCATTACACACTTGTATTCTTGATTAACGTGCTTT
>NZ_NREN01000006.1:0-99261 GCF_003627915.1 Campylobacter sp. P255 | reverse complement strand
ACTAGAAGCTAAAAAAAAGATAAGAATATTTTGTAAAGATAAATTAGCTAGTTATAAAATACCAACTAAAGTAGAAATTGTTCAAAAACTAGAAATTAGCGAGAGATTTAAAAAAATAAGGATATAATTTCTTAAAGCAAATTATAAAATATTTAAAGTGAGAAATATGCCAAAACTTTTTTTAATGTCTTTAGGTTGTAATAAAAATTTAGTTGATAGTGAAATCATGCTTGGAAGATTGAGTGATTATGAAATTTGTGATGAGCCAAGTATAGCTGATGTTTTGATTGTTAACACTTGTGGCTTTATCGATAGTGCAAAAAAAGAAAGTATAAATGCGATTTTAGACTTACACGAGCAAAGAAAAAAAGATTCATTGCTAGTTGTAACAGGCTGCTTAATGCAACGCTACCGCGAAGAATTGATGAAAGAACTTCCTGAAGTTGATCTTTTTACCGGTGTGGGAGATTATGAAAAAATTGATGAGATGATACTTAAAAAAACTAATCTTTTTTCTAATTCTACTTACTTACAAGATAAAAATACTAATCGCGTGATCACAGGCTCTAACTATCATGCCTTTATCAAAATAGCTGAAGGGTGTAATCAAAAATGTTCATTTTGTGCTATACCAAGCTTTAAAGGAAAACTCAAGTCAAGAAGCTTAGAAAGCATTATAAATGAAGTAAAAGAACTTGTTAAAAAAGGCTATAAAGACTTTTCTTTTATCGCTCAAGATACAAGTTCATATTTGTTTGATCAAGGTCAAAAAGATGGACTTTTAAAACTCATTGAAGCCGTAGAAAATATCCAAGGTGTAAAATCTGCTAGAATTTTATACCTATATCCAACAAGCATTAGCAAAGAAGTGATAAAAAAGATCATCCAATCAAAAGTTTTTGTAAATTATTTTGACATGCCTTTGCAACACATTAGCGACAATATGCTTAAAATCATGAAGCGTGGAGCCAATAAAGCTAAATTAATCGAACTTTTAAATTTAATGAAGCAAGCACCAAATTCTTTTTTGCGTACAGGTTTTATCGTGGGTCACCCCGGAGAAAGCGATGAGGACTTTGAAGAATTATGCACCTTTATCAAAGAATTTGGTTTTGATAGAATTAGTGTTTTTGCATATTCTAAAGAAGAAGATACTGCAGCTTTTAATATGGAGCAAATTCCAAATAAAATCATCAATGCAAGGTTAAAAACTATAGAAAAAATCGTTGATGAGTGCATAGAAAAAAGCTTCAACCAACAAGTTGGCAAAAAAACTTTAGCATTTTGTGAAGGTCAAAGCTCTGAAGGAGAATTTTTCATCGGTGCAAAAGACTTGCGTTGGGATAGAAATATAGATGGAGAAATTCTCATTAATGAAAGTGATTGTGGAGATTTAGAAATGGGTGAACTTTATGAGTGTGAAATTACACAAAGCTTAGACAAAAAACTCATTGCAAAAGCCTTAAGAAAGCTTGATGATTGATAACAAATACTTAAATCATTTAAAGCAAGGGAAAAATCTTTTAGCATTTTCTCATGGGAGTGATTCTAGTGCTTTGTTTTTCATTCTTTTAGAAAAAAACATAGATTTTGATCTTGCTTTTATAAACTATAAAACTCGTAAAAATAGTGACAAAGAAGAGCAAAGCGCTAAGGAACTAGCCAAGCGTTTTCATAAAAAAATCTATATCAAAACCGCACCCAAAATAACTAAAAATTTCGAAGCACATGCAAGAGCTTTACGTTATGATTTTTTTGAAGAACTTTGTCAAAGCCATTGTTATGACAATCTTTTACTAGCTCACCATTTAAATGATAAACTAGAATGGTTCTTAATGCAATTTTCCAAAGGCGCAGGGCTTAGAGAGTTACTTGGCTTTAAAGATATTGAAAAAAGAAAACATTTTACCATTATAAGACCCTTGCTTCAAACCCCAAAAGAAGAAATTTCAAACTATCTAAAAGAAAATAATATCAGCTATTTTCATGATGAGAGTAATGATGATGAAAGATATTTTAGAAATTTTATACGCAAAAATTTTGCAAATGAGTTTTTAAAGCTTTATTCAAATGGGGTTAAAAAAAGTTTTACCTACCTTGAAAAAGATTTAAAAGAAGAAGATATTTGCGAATTTAAAAATATCTACATTACCCATAAAGATGAAAGCTTAATCGCAAAATGCTTTAAGAAACTCGGAGTGCTTTTAAGTGCCAAACAAAGGCAAGAAGCATTAAAAGGCGATGGGGTAATTTCACATAAAATAGGCATTGTTTATATGCAAGAAAAAGTTTTGATTTTTCCTTTTGTAAGTTGTGAAAAAATACCAAAAGACTTGAAAGAAATTTATAGAAAAGCAAAAATTCCTAAACTCTTAAGAGCATATTTATATACAAAAAACATTGATACAAAAGAGCTTATACAAGCTCTTTTGTGATAGTTTCAAAAAGTTCTTTTACTCTTGCTTCTAAAAAGTCTTTAAATTCAACACTTGTAGCTTCAACACGCATGATAAGATACGGACTAGTATTAGAAGCACGCAAAAGCGCCCAGCCTTTTTTAAAAGTGATTCTAACTCCATCAATTTCATTGCAATCAAGCACATTTTCAAAAGCATTAGCTTTTACTTTTTCTTTAAATTTTTCTATGATTTGAAATTTGTTTTCTTCGCTTACTTTAAGCTTGATCTCTTCACTTGCATACAGTTTTGGTAGTTTTTTAATGAGTTTTTCTAGATCATACTCATTCGCCAAAAGCTCTAAAGTTCTTAAAAATGCGTAAATTCCATCATCATAACCAAAATATCTATCTTTAAAGAAAATATGGCCACTAAGCTCTGCTGCAATGTCGATATTTTGCTCTTTCATCATTTTTTTAATATTCGAATGTCCGGTTTTACCCATCATAATAAAACCAATTTTTGTCACCTCATCAAAAAGATTTTTAGAACATTTTACCTCACCTAAAACTCTAGGATTTTCAATATTTTTAGCAAACAAATAACAAAGTTCATCGCCTTTAAATACATAGTCTTTACTTGCCACTACCAAACGGTCTCCATCTCCATCAAAAGCAAAACCCATTTTTGCGTTTTCATCTTCATTTAACGCAACTTGCAATGCATGTAAATTTTCAAGCTCTGTTGGATCAGGTGCATGATTTGGAAAGGTTCCATCAGGATTTTCAAATAAAATTTGTGCATTAAGGTTTAATTTTTCTACCAAAGGTTTTATAATCACTCCAGTAGCCCCATTTGCACAATCAATGATGATTTTTTCTTTATAATCCTTAAGATGTGAAAAATGCTTCACTAAAAAATCTATATATAAACTTTTTATATCATAGTTTTCATATCTTAAGTCATCATTTATTTCAAGTTCTAAATACTCTTGCACTTTTAAAGAAAGCTTTTTTAAGTCAGCACCAAAAAAACTTTCTTTGTTGATTGTGATTTTAAACCCATTATACTCCTTTGGATTATGTGAGCCTGTTATCATGATATTTGCGTCAAAAATCTCATCGAAAAACAAGCTAAAATATCCCATAGGAGTTGGTGCTAAGCCTATATCAAACACTTGCATATTAGCTTTATTTAAACCACTAATTAAATAATTAAAAAGTTCATTAGCACTATATCTTGCATCATAACCTACGCTAACTTTCTCACAACCTCTTGCTCTCATTTCCAATCCCAAAGCATAACCTATAGCTTTTACACTTTTTTCATTAAGTTCACTCGGGTAAAGTCCTCTTATATCATACTCTCTAAAAATCAAATCCAACATCTTAATCCTTTTGTTTTCTAAGTTCTAATTTTGCCTGTCTTAAACTCTCTTCTAAATTTTCATTTTTGCTTGATAAGCAGAGTTTAATGTCTAACTTTGCTTTTTGCTCTTTCAGTTCAAAAGTGTATTTTTGTATGAAATTTTCAAGCATTTGAAGTTTACTTTGCACAAAAGCTATATTTTCATTTTCAAAAACAATGATAAAACAATCCTTATCATCTTTAAAAATTCTAGCATGTAAAGCTTTTTTTAAAATTCTTCCAAAGTTATACAACACAAACTCTCCCATTTTCAAACCATTTTGGTGGTAAATTTCATTGATGTTTTTAACTTCCACCAATGCTAAATGAAAATTTTCAAGTCCTTGTGCATATCTTCTTAAAGCTTTTAAGTTTGGCAAATTAGTTAAAGTATCAAAAAAAGCTATTTTATAAGCTTTATACGCTAAAAACCCTATCAACACTAAAGAGGCAAATTCATAATAACCTAGGTCAATATTATTATAAAATAAAAACTGCACGCTTAAACCCATATAAGCTAGTAAAAAATGAAAATCATTATTTTGAAAATATGAAAATAATAAAAATATAAATCCCACCCAAAACACGCAATAACTCAACTCACTAATAGGGGTAAAAAAATGCGTTGATAAACCAAAAATTTCACTTGTAATACTTGCGTTAAAGTTGGTGCTTGTGCTAAGTATCAATGCTACCAACCCCATAAAAGCTAAATAAGCAAATTTAATAAGGTTAATTCTTTCAAATACAAGCTTGCTATCTTGTAAAAACACAAAAAGCACAAAAGAAAAAGGTAAAAATACCGAGATAAATAAATGCGCTTGATATTCACTTGCTACCAAAGATAAAGCTCTAGCGCATAAAATCAACAAAAGTAAGAAAAAAATCTTATTTTGCTTTAAAAAATAAGCTAAAAATAAAGCTAAAATATTAAAAACCAAAGTCATACTTGGCAATGTTTTTAACAATAAATATGAAAAATCCAAAATAATAAACCTTTTTTTGTTAAAATTATAGCAAAAATATTTTAAGGATATTAATGGTAGAAGTAAAAAATCTCACAATGCGTTTTGCAAATCAACTTTTATTTGAAGATGTAAATTTAAAGCTAAACCGTGGTGAAAGATATGGCCTTATAGGTGCAAATGGGGCAGGAAAATCAACTTTTTTAAAAATTCTCTCAGGCGAAATCGAATCAAGTAGCGGTGAAATTTGCATAGATCCGAATTTAAAAATCGCCGTATTAGGGCAAGACCAATTTGCCTTTGAAAATTACACTATCAAAGATGCAGTAATGTGCGCTAATAAAAGATTATATGATGCGCTAAAAGAAAAAGAAAAATTATATATGAGCGAAGAATTTACCGATGAAATCAATGATAGGCTAAGTGAGCTTGAAATCATAACAGCAGAAGAGGATCCAAACTATGATTGTAAACTTAGATGTGAAAAAATTCTTAGCTCATTAAACATTAAAGATTTTAATGCGCTTATGAGTACTTTACAAAGTGCAGATAAATTTAAAGTTTTATTAGCGCAAGTGTTATTTTTAGGTGCTGATGTATTATTTTTAGATGAGCCTACAAACAACCTTGACTTAGAAGCTATTTCTTGGCTTGAAAATGAACTTTTAAGACATGAAGGAACCTTAGTAGTAATTAGCCACGATAGACATTTTTTAAATAAAGTCTGCACAAGAATTTTAGATGTTGATTTTAAGCAAATTAGAGATTTTGCTGGAAATTATGATGATTGGTACATGGCTTCGACCTTACTTGCTAAACAAGCCGAACTCAAGCGCGATAAAACTTTAAAAGAAAGAGAAGAATTAGAAAATTTCATACGCCGTTTTAGTGCTAATGCTTCAAAAGCCAAACAAGCCACAAGTAGAGCTAAAGCCTTAGAAAAACTTGAACTTGAAGAGATTAAAACTTCAAGCAGACGCGATCCTAGTATCGTTTTTAGAACTAATAGAGAAATTGGAAATGAAGTTTTAGAACTAAAGGGCATTAGCAAAGCTTACGATAAAACTTTATTTGAAAATTTAGAATTAAAATTAGAAAAAGGTGATAAAATCGCCCTAATTGGTGCAAATGGCGTTGGAAAAAGTACTTTAGCTAAAATCATTGCCTCAAAATTAGAACCTGATAGCGGTCATATTCACCTTGGTGCTACTATAGAAATGGGATATTTCTCACAAGATACAACCAACTTAATCAATGAAGATTTGAAACTTTATGAATGGCTGATGAGCGAAAAATTCAAAGATTTAGACGAAATTCGCAAATGTCTTGGTAGAATGCTATTTAGCGGAAGCGATCAAGAAAAAATGGCTTCTAGTTTAAGTGGGGGTGAAAAACATCGCTTAATGCTTTCAAAACTAATGCTAGAACGCGGAAATTTCTTGCTTTTAGATGAACCAGATAACCATTTAGATCTTGAAAGTATCATCGCATTAGGAGAAGCTTTATACAACTTTAAAGGTTGTGTAATATGCATAAGCCACGATAGAGAGCTAATTAGTGCCTTTGCAAATCGCATATGGTTTTTAGAAGATGGAAAACTAACCGATTTTAAAGGAAGTTATGACGAATTTTTAGGAGGTTTAGAATGAATTCGTTTAAAATAAAATACGCAGCTGGTTTTGGGCATTTTACTCAAAACCACAGAGGTTTTGGACCAACAATTTATGTCGAAGAAAGTATAGATTTTCAAAGCGAAAAAGATTATTTTGATTATGTAGAATTTTATGAAAAATTTAGCAAAAAAGATGATACTTATTTTCATATTTCATTCTTAGAAGATCGTCCTTTAAATGCTCAAGAGCTAGAAAGCAGAAATGCGTATAGAAAATTAAGAGATGAGCGTTGTGCAAATGCGAGAGAAGAATTTATAAAAAACAATGAAATCGACGCAGAATATTACCCTACGCATGGTGATTAAGGAATAATTTTTGCTTGTTTTTTCCTTGTAATATTTTTTGAAAGGAGAAAACATGCAAGTTAACCATGATAATTTATCGGTTAAGGAGTATGGGTATGGTCAAAGCAGTGCTTATAAAAGCACACAAAGTTCTGGCGAAGACTTTATGTCCTTGCTAAATCAAAGTAGCAATGAAAATTTAAACGAACAAAGTTTAAAACTAGATGAGCTTTTCTCAAAAGCTATGAATCAAGATCAATTTAGCACGGGAATTTTTAGCTCTAATATGTCAAATATCTATAATTACCGCTTTAGGGGTCAAAACGAAACTAGTGTACAAAATAACATAGAAGAAAAACAAGAACCACAAAAAGATATGGTAAAAGATCTTTTAAATTCTTTATAAAACGAAGTAAGCATTTGCTTACTTCCAAACAAGTCCACTAAATTCAAATTCTTTTGCAAATTTTTTAAATTCTTCTTCTTCTTTAGCGTTGACACTCACGCTAAGTTCGACATTTTCCAAAAACGTCTTTTTACAAGAGATATTATTTTTGTTTAAAAAATGCTCAAATCGTGCATAAAAATGAAAAGGGATATTTAAATTTAAGATATTTTTGGTTTCAAACTCTATAAGATTAGCTTTTAAAATCGCTTCATTTGTCGCATCACTGTAAGCTCTAACAAGCCCGCCTGTGCCAAGTTTTATCCCACCAAAATAACGCACCACAATCACCGCACAATTAACCAGTAAAGCCCCTCTTAAAACATTTAAACAAGGCATTGCAGAAGTTCCCTTTGGCTCCCCATCATCGCTTTTATCTTCTACAATTTGACCCAACTCATTTAAATACCTATAAGCATATACAAAATGCACAGCTTTTAAATGTTCACTTCTTAGTCTTTGCATTAATGCTTGAAAATCTTCAAAAGGACATAAAAAAGATAAAAAAGTCGATTTTTTGATTTCTATTTTTGCTTGATAAATCTGATCAATTGTTTTCATTTTTTCCTTAAAATTAGCTATAATATTTAAATAAAATTATAATCAAAACAACTTATAAAATTTTAAGGATAAACTATGCTTCAAACTTGTATTTTTCCTGCAGCAGGCTATGGTACTAGATTTCTACCTGCGACCAAAACCCTACCTAAAGAAATGCTGCCTATACTAACTAAACCCTTGATTCACTATGGAGTAGATGAGGCTTTAGAAGCAGGCATGGAAACCATGGGCTTTGTAACAGGGCGTGGAAAAAGAGCTTTGGAGGATTATTTTGATATTTCTTATGAACTTGAACACCAAATCGCAGGCACTAAAAAAGAATACCTTTTAAGCGAGATTAGAAAGCTTATTGATCGTTGTACTTTTACTTTTACAAGACAAAATGAAATGAAAGGTTTAGGAGATGCAGTTTTAAAAGCAAAACCTTTGGTACAAGATGAAGCTTTTGGAGTGATTTTAGCTGATGATTTATGTGTCAATGAAAACGGAGTTAATGTTTTAGCCCAAATGGTCAAAATTTATGAAAAATATCGTTGCTCTGTTGTGGCCGTGATGGAAGTTGAACCTGATCAAGTTTCAAACTATGGTGTGATCGCTGGAAATGCTGTGGAAGAGGATTTAATCATGGTAAATTCTATGGTAGAAAAACCTGATCCAAAAGATGCGCCAAGTAATTTAGCGATCATAGGAAGATACATCTTAACACCTGATATTTTTGGTATTTTAGAAAACACCAAAGCGGGCAAAAATGGTGAAATACAACTTACCGATGCCTTGCTTTCACAAGCAACTAATAATATGGTTTTAGCTTATAAATTCAAAGGCAAAAGATTTGATTGTGGAAGTGTAGAAGGCTTTGTAGAAGCGACAAATTATTTTTATGAGAAAAGCAAAAATGCTAAATAATACTTTATTTTTTAAAAGTCAAGATTTTAAAAAAATTACCGCTTATGCTAGTAGAATGAATGATGAGTTAGAAAGTGGCGATGTGGGGTATTATCATCTAGTAGATACAAGCTTAGACTTGATTAAAGAAAGCAAAGAATATATCGCAACCAAACCCCATATAAATAGCATTGTTTTAGTAGGTATGGGCGGATCAAGTTGTGGGGTTAAAGCTTTAAAAGAACTTTTATTTGATCATGTAGAAGAAAAAAAACTTTTTATTATAGACAATACCTCCTCGCACACCTTTACACATACTATGGATATGCTTGATCCTAAAACTACGCTTTTTATCATTGCAAGTAAATCAGGCACAACTATAGAAGTAATTTCTTTATTTAAGCTTATCATGGCGCATTTTGACTTACAAAAAGAAAATTTACACGAAAACTTTGTATTTATCACAGATTTTGACTCCAAACTTCATAAGTTAGGCGATGAGTTAAACATAAAATGCTTTTTCATACCTAAAAATGTAGGGGGTAGATTTAGTGTTTTATCTGCGATTGGTATTGTTCCTTTGACTTTTTGTGGCTATGACACCAAAGCCTTGCTAGAGGGTGCAAAAGCTTGCTATGTAGATTTTTTTGAAAAAAAATGCGATCAAATTTTACAAAAAGCTTATCATTATTGTACTCACAAAAGTGCACATATTAATGTGCTTTTTTCCTATGGCGATGCATTTAAAGGTTTTAATGAATGGTATATTCAACTCATTGCTGAAAGTTTAGGTAAAAAACAAGGCTTTAAACGCATAGGATTAACTCCTATTGCTTTAATTGGAGCTAGAGATCAGCACAGTTTTTTACAACTAATCATGGATGGACCTAAAGATAAAACTGTTACTTTTTTAAAAATCAAAGACAGTCAAAAATCACCCAATATCCCAAATATCAGTTTTAATCATTTGCAAAATTGTGACTTCACTAATGAAGTTAACCTGCATGATCTTTTAAATGCCCAATGTGATGCAACCATGCATGCTTTGATTGCTGAAAATTTAAGTGTAGATGTAATAGAACTTGAAAAACTAGATGCATATCACTGTGGATATTTGATGTATTATTATGAACTATTTACCTCAGCTTGTGGTATTATGCTAGGGATAAACACCTATGATCAACCTGGTGTTGAAGTAGGAAAATTAATCCTCAAAAATATGCTTAGTAAATAAATTGGTTTTATTGCAAAAAAAGAGTATAATGAATACATCAGTATTTTATAATATAAAATTTATTAGATAATAATAATTATTATTTAAGAATTCTATGTTATAATTTTACAAATGAAAAAAAGGAGATAACATGTCAGTAACAAAACATTTATTACAATTACAAGCAGATGCACATAGCTTGTGGATTAAATTTCATAACTATCACTGGAATGTAAAAGGCTTACAGTTCTTTTCTATCCATGAGTATACAGAAAAAGCTTATGAAGAAATGGCAGAACTTTTCGATGATTGTGCTGAAAGAGCTTTACAACTTGGAGAAAAAGCTATCGTTTGCCCAAGCACTTTACTAGAAAATGCAAAAGCACCAAAAGCTCAAAAAGACTGCTTTACTCCTGTAGAAGTACTAGAGCTTATTAGAGAAGACTATAAATATCTTTTAGCTGAATTTAAAAAACTTAACGAAGAAGCTGAAAAAGCAAGTGATACTACAACTGCAGCTTTTGCACAAGAAAATATTGCAAAATATGAAAAAGTTCTTTGGATGCTTAACTCAACTATCCAAAATACTTGCACTATGTAGGGTTTTAAAACCCTACAATGTTTTTTGACTTACAAAATTTCATCATTCTAAGTCAAAAAACTACTTTAAACCCTCACGAAAAAACACTACTTCTTCAAATCCAAAACAAATTTAAAGAAAATATACATTTACTGCAAGAACTATATGATTACAGTTTAGTAGCATACTGTGCAAATGTATTTTTAGGTCAAAGTTTGCCAAAACAAGCTTATTTAAAAAACAAGTTCATTCTTCAAGCTTTAACCAACCCATTCTACAAAAAAGACAAAATTCCAGTAGGCGGATTTAACAACGCGTTTTTGGCTTATCGTTTTATCAAAAACTATGAGATATTAGAACATATCAACGAAAAGCACTCTTACTCTAAAATGGGTTTTAGAGCTAATTTTATTTATGATAAAAAAAGAAAAAATTATATCTTAGCTTTTGCAGGAAGCGATCTAAATCCCTTATGTTTTGATTTTAAAGACTTTTACAGTGATTTTTTCATTCTACTTGGAAAAAATCCTAAAGGTCAAATTCAATCGATGTATTATTTTTACGATCAACTCAAACAAAAATATCCTATCGATAAAAATCTCATCATTATAGGACATTCTTTAGGAGGATATCTAGCTCAAGCTTTTGCAAGATCCTTTCCTAATGCAGTAAAAGAAGTCTATGCCTTTCAAGCACCAGGTTTAAAACAAAATTTTCAAGCTTATTCTTATAAAAATTTCCATATAAATACCACCCACAATCTCAATTTTAAAACTTATAAATGGTGGAATTTTAATTTTGTGCAAAAGTTGTATCACAAAAACAGTCAAGAAATTTTACTCCACACAGGCAATGTTAAACACCATCCTAGTGTGTGTATTTATAAGCTACATGAGTTATTTAGAATTCTTAACCCATAAGGGTTAAGAATTAATGCAAATCTTCATTAAGTTTCACTGCTTTTTTATTTAAAGCAACTATCATCACTCCACTTTGCGAATCTTGTCTAAAATGCAAACCATTTAAGCCTGCTAACTCTAGGCCCTTGTATATATCTTTGTCGAATTTAAAATCAGGGTTGATTTTTTGCAATTCTTCTTTATTTTTTAAAGCAAACTTAGTTCCTTCTAAAACAGCAATGCCTGCATCAACGATACAATTATCCCCCAAAGGAATTCCCGTTACCGAATTTGCACCCAAAAGACAAGCCTTACCAATGCTAATAGCATTGCCACTAGTACCACTTAAAACACCAAGTATAGAAGCACCGCCTCCTACATCACTGCCCTCGCCCACAATAGCAGAAGAACTAATACGCCCCTCCACCATACAAGCACCCGTTGTACCTGCATTAAAATTCACATAAGCAGCTCCTGGCATTATAGTAGTACCCGCAGCTAAAACCGCACCCATTCTTACTTTAGAACTTTCTAAAATTCTAGTATTATCTTCAGGAATTACATGTGCTAAAAATCTTGGGAATTTATCTACATAATCAATCCTTGGATATCTTCCACTCATTTTCAAATCGATCTCATTTTCTCTTAAAAAGTCCAAATCAATCGCCTTGTTATCACTCCATGCAACATTAGGTAAAATTCCAAAAGCACCTGTTAAATTTAAACTTCTCAAAGGTACTTTTTTATTTGAAAGCAAGTAAAGTTTTAAATATACACTTTCTAAGCTTTTTGGTGCCTCATCTTCAAAAATACAAACAAAAGAGAAGGCATTTTCTCTAAAATTTTCTTTTACAGCTTGGATTACTTCTATGTTTTTATGACCTGCTTCTTGTAAAAATGGTGCAAAACATTCTAAAGCAAATTCCAAATCCTCTTTGATCAAAGTAGCTACAAATTCACTTTCACTAAAATCAACATCAACCCCTCTTCTAAAAAATGCCTCAAACATCACCGCTGCGGCTGCGTAATTTTGCTCAAAATTGATCACACCAAAACTAGCCTGTAGTTTTTTACTAGGATCTACTTGACTTAGATCAAGTCTAGCTATCCCAAAAGCTTTAGGTTTTTTATAGTTGATTCTTTGTTCAATTTGTTTAATTAAATTTAAAAATTCCTCTTTGCTTTCTATTGCCATACTTTCCTCCCTATTGCGAACACGCACTTTTACCATTCATCACAGGTTGAATAGCAGAATTATCCACCATGCCTTCTTGATTTACTTTTTCGATAAATTCCCAAATTTTTTCAGCTGCTTGTAGATATCTTTTAGAACTGACACTCTCAGGCATATAAAAACTCACAGGCTTTCCACTATCTCCGCCCTCTCTTACACTCATCTCGATAGGAATTTGAGCTAAAACATCACAATTGTAAGCTTTTGCCATTTCTTCAGTCGTACCTTTTCCAAAGATGTCGTATTCTTTGCCATTATCAGGACATAAGAATCCACTCATATTTTCTATAATACCCGCAACAGGAATATGTAATTTTTCAAACATATCCAAAGCTCTTTCACTATCATCTAAAGATACCACTTGAGGAGTGCTTACACATACACCTGCGCTAACTGGCACACTTTGAGCTAAAGTAATTTGCGCATCACCAGTTCCAGGAGGCATGTCAAGCAACAACACATCAAGTTCAGGCCAAAACACATCAGCTAAAAGCTGCTCAATCGCTTTCATGATCATAGAACCACGCCACATTAAACCTTTGCCTTCTTCTATCAATACACCCATACTCATCATATAAACACCATGAGATAAAATAGGTCGAATCTTTTGCCCTACAATTTCAGGCTTACTCTTGCTCTCACCTAACATTCTTGGTATGTTTGGTCCATAAATATCTGCATCTAAAAGTCCTACTCTTTTACCCATTTTTGCCAAAGAAATTGCTAAATTTAAAGTTGTCGTACTTTTACCTACTCCACCTTTTCCACTTGACACCATAAGGAAGTTTTTAATTTGTGGGGCGATATTTTTTCCACTTCTTGTGTTGCTTTTTTCTTCAGGAATTTTTGGCTGAATGATTTCTAAATTAAGCTCTAAATTCAAATCTTTTAAAGCATTTGCGATATTTAGTTTAAGCTCTTGAGCAATTTGTGCATTAGCTGAAACTATCTCCACTACAATATGCGCTTGATTTTCATTTGCTTCAATCTTTTTTACAAAACCAAAACTAACAATATCTTTTTTAAATCCTGGATATATAACTTGTCTTAGTCTTTCTTCAATTTTATCCTTCAATTTTTCTCCTTATTATTTAAAATGATTAATTCTACTAACATAAATATAAATTTTGGCTTTTATGGTGTATAATATCGTAACATTAATAAAAAATTAAGGTGCAACAAATGCTAGATATTTCCTTGATTATGCTGTCAGCTGGGGAGTCTTCAAGGTTTAACGCTCCAGTAAAAAAACAATTTTTAAGGCTAGGTGATCAACCCTTATGGCTTTATGCAACTAAAAATTTAAGCTCTTTTTACCCGTTTAAACAAATAGTTGTTACTTCTGGTAATATTTCTCACATGAAAAAATTTGCTCCTGAATATCATTTTGTTCAAGGTGGCTCCACAAGAGCTCAATCTTTACTTAATGCTTTAAGTATGGTTGAAAGCGAGTATGTTTTAGTTAGCGATGTAGCAAGGGTTTTGATTTCTAAAAATCTTTTTAACAATATCGTAGAAAATTATGACAAAGCAGATTGTATCACACCTGTGCTAAAAGTAAGCGATACAACAATTTATGCGCAAGAAGCCATTGATAGAGATAAAATCAAGCTCGTACAAACCCCACAACTTTCTCGTACAAGTATGCTTAAAAAAGCTTTGGAGCAAAACGCGAATTTTACTGATGATAGCACCGCAATACAAGCTATTGGCGGTAAAATTTGGTATGTACAAGGAGATGAACTTGCTAAAAAAATCACCTTCAAAGAAGATCTAAAAAGCTTTAATCTTCCCACACCTTCTTGGGAAATTTTCAGTGGAAATGGTTTTGATGTGCATGAATTTGGAGAAGAAAGACCTTTGCTTTTAGGCGGAGTTAAAGTACATGAAAGCATGGGATTAAAAGCACACTCTGATGGAGATGTGCTAGCCCATGCTTTAGTCGATGCATTATTAGGAGCAGCGGGGCTTGGGGATATAGGAGAGCTTTTCCCAGATAATGATATGCAGTATAAAAACGCTGATTCTATGCTTTTGTTGCAAAAAGCTTATGCTTTGGTGCAAAATTATGGTTTTGAACTTGTAAATACTGATATTACCATCATCGCTCAAACTCCCAAGATGAAAGAATTTAAAGAAGCCATTGCTTTTAATATCGCCAAAACACTAAAAACCACACCTAACAAAATCAACATCAAAGCTACCACTACAGAACACTTAGGTTTTATTGGACGCAAAGAAGGGATCGCTGTTTTAGCAAGTGCAAATTTAAAATATTTTGATTGGATGAAATTATGAAAGTTTTAATAGTAGAAAATGAATTTTATTTGGCGCAAAGCATAGGTTCAAAGCTTAATTCTATAGGCTATGAATGTGACATTATCGCAAATGTAAATGAACTTTCCCACCGTGATTATGAGGTTATTTTACTTTCAACAAGTATGAATAATTTTGAGCATATTATCGAGATTTTTAAGCACAAAATCATCATTTTACTAATATCCTACATCAGCTCAGATACCGTTTTAGCACCGCTAAAAGCTGGTGCAAGTGACTACATACAAAAACCTTTTATGATAGAAGAACTCGTGCGTAAAATCAAGCATTTTCAAGAATTTAAAAAAATAAGTATCTTAAACCACACCTATCAGTCATATTTAAAACATAAATTTGAAACTGCAAAATTACCTATTTTTGATTATAAAAAAATCAAACTTCCTTTGATCATAAAAGCTAACAATCAAATTTTTGCAGACCATTTTGTGTTTAACTATACTAACGAACATAATATCGCAAATGTCTACATCGACCTTTCACACCAACAAAATTTAGATAAAATTTTCAAAGACAATTCTTTGCATTATCTTGTAAATTTTCAAACCCTCAAACCTTTGGAAAAAGAAAAGGTGTTAAACCTTGCTTTAAAAAAAGCTGTTATTATACATACAAGTACAAATGTCGAACATAATGATTTTCAAATTTTAGAATTAGGCGAAGATGAAAAAAACTTTGAAAGCAATGGAATTTTAACTATTGATGATTATGTTAAGCATATTATCATTAGCTATCAAAACATTTTCCCTGATACTGATTTATCTAAAAAGTTAGGAATTTCAAGAAAGTCTTTATGGGAAAAAAGGAAAAAATATGGCATCACAAAGAAAAAATAGCATTATAATTTCAGAAGAAGAATACGAGGTTTTATGTTTCATCAAACAAGGAATTTTCGGCTCTTTTACCAAGTTGATGAATCAAAAAGAAAGAGATGAAGTTTTAGCTACAGGAATGATCCATAACCAAAAAATTCCTTACACTCTTACCTTTGCACCTGCTAGCACCAAAGAAAACAATGCGGTTTTAGAAAATGCAAAAGTAGGCGACAAAATAGACTTTATCTGTAATGATAAAGCCATAGGGCATATCATCTTAGAAAGCAAATTTGAAAATGATAAAAACAGCAATGATATTTTTAGACCAAATGCATGCTTGATTCAAGACTTTGGAAAAACTTGCATTAGCGGTGAATTTGAAATTTATCACAATCACATTAAAGCTATAAAAGAAGACTTTGAAAAAATCAAAAAAAGACTCAATCCTTCCAACATCACTGCCATTGTTTCAAGCTTTGATCCATTTCATAGAGCTCACGAGAGAATTTTAAGATGGGCTATAGAAGAATCTGACTTAGTGATCATCTTTCTCATAGAGTCTTATGAAAACAACGGTTTAAGTTTGAAGCTTAAAAAACGCTGCTTTGATGTTTTTGCGCAAAATTATTTGCCATCTTCTAGAGTTTTACTCATACCTTTGCACAATATCAAAATTTTTGCCTCGCATTTAAATCCTGTGCTTGAATGTGCTTTAGCTAAAAGCTTTGACTGCAACAAGGTTTTTGTAGGGCAAAATCACGCAGGACTTGGAATGTATTTTAACCAAAACAGAGCCTTTACTGTGCTTGATGATTTTGCAAAAGATTACAACATAGAAGTTACCATACTTCCTGAATTTGTATTTTGCGATGAATGCAAGATGATAGTAAGCACTAAATCATGCCCACACGGTGCACATCATCATATGAAATACCACGGAGATTCTTTAAAAAATTTACTTAGACTTGGTATCATTCCGCCAGCAGTTTTTATAAGGAGAGAAATTTCGGCTTTGATTTTATCTGAGCTTTTCCCAAATCGCTTTCATAATAAACAAAATATCTATAGCAATCTTTTCCCTACGCATGGTATTTTAGAATATCGAAGCGACAAAGAATTTTACGAACAACTTATAAAACTTCATCAAATGTCATATATGGTGTAACTATGCAAAAATTATTTTTAACTTTTTTTTATTCAGGTAGTGTCAATAAAGCCCCAGGAACCTTTGGTACAATAGCAGCATTAATTCCTGCTTTTTTTATTTTAAGGTATTTGGGTATAGAAACTTTGATTTTAGTAGCGATTTTACTTTTTTTAATCTCTATTAAAGTCATCGACCAATACGAAAAACAAACAGGCATACACGATGATAAACACATCGTTATAGATGAAGTTGTCGGGGTGTTTTTAGCCTTAGCAATTTGCGGACAGAGTGTTTTTACCTTTTTACTTTCTTTTGTTTTGTTTAGATTTTTTGATATTACAAAACCTTCTATCATAGGTAAAATTGACAAAAAAACCAAAGGTGGTTTAGGTGTAATGCTAGATGATGTTTTAGCGGGGATTTTCGCAGGATTATTCTCTGCGGTGATTTATGGAATTTTGCTTAAATTTGATCTTTTGTGGTTTGATATAAGCATCATGGAGATATTTTAGCTTCATAAATGTTATTGTATTTATTTGAAAAATTAAAGGAAAATTATTAATGTCATACAAAGCTATTATGAACAAAAAAAATAAAATGAATGGCTTAGAATTATTAAAATTAATTGACAAAGAAAGCATAAAAGTGGTTTTTTTTGATCCGCAATATAGAGGTGTTTTAGACAAACTTTCTTATGGTAATGAAGGAAAAAGTAGAGGCAGGGAACGTTCCGAATTACCTCAAATGACAAAAGAAATTATATTAGCCTTTATTAACCAAATAGAACAAATTTTAAAACCTAGTGGATATTTATTTCTGTGGGTAGATAAATTCCATTTGTTCGAATGTAAAGATTGGATAGACAATTTTAAATCTATTGAAATAGTAGATATGATAACTTGGGATAAACAAAAAATTGGCATGGGATACCGCTCTAGAAGAAGATGTGAATATCTAATTGTAATTCAAAAAAGCCCAAGAAAAGCTAAAACCACTTGGAATATTCATAATATTCCAGATGTTTGGGATGAAAAGATAAATAACAAAATTCATACGCACTCAAAACCGGTAGAGCTTCAAAAACAATTAATTTTAGCAACGACACAAGAAGAAGATATTGTTGTCGATCCCGCTAGTGGAGGCTACTCTGTTTTAAAAGCTTGCGAAGAAACCAATCGAAAATTTCTAGGATGTGACTTAAAATTTGGAGATTTATATGAGTAAAATATCAAATCAACAAGGACGAAACGTTCAAAAGAGTGGAGTATCTGGATACACAAGAGCTGTCGGAAATGATGAGTTAGGACAACTTCTTTCGAGAGTTCAAGCTTGTGTAATCTCTAATGGTAATGAGTTAGAAAAATTATTGATTGATAGATGCTCTACAATTGATAATATAGACATATTTATTAAAAAAGTTACAACGAGCAATATAAACCAAGGGACTTTTCTTTGTACTAAAAAAATTTTAAAAAAGACACAAGATTATAAAGATGTGATAAAAGGTATTGAACCAGATATGATAATTTTCATCGTTAGCAATTATAGATTGTGTAAAATAATAGAATTAAAAGACGGGGATACATTTGATACAAAAAAAGTGAAAGGTGAAAAAGCTAATCTTGTAACATTTTCTGAAAAATTTGGGGCAAAAATACCATTTTCTACAGATTATTATGTTTGCTGTTTTAATCAAAATAACAAAGAAATTATTCGAGAAGGAATGAAAAATGAATTTGATTTAGAACATATTATGACTGGTAAAGAACTCTGTCAATTGCTAAATATTGATTATCAAGAGATTATAAATATTCGAAAAAATGACATGGAAGAAAATTTCAATTATTTCATTGAAGAGCTTTTAAAAATACCAGAGGTTTTGGAAAAAATAAATCAAATAATAGCTACTTCAGAAAATAAATAGTTAAAACTATTTATTTTCTTTTTTTATTAAACAAATACAACAAAATAGGCTATGTCAATATCAAAACAAACTCTCTGCTTTTGGCAGAGGTTTAGGCTAATCTCTTTAGCATTATTTTATAAATCCACTAGCAAGCACTAAATCTTTATCATAAAATACTGCCATTTGTCCGCTAGCAAGCCCATAAACAGGTTCTTGTAAGATAATCTTAGCACTTTTATCTTCATTGATTAAAACCTTGCATGGGGTTGATTTTGATCTGTAGCGTATTTTTACCTCACACTCTAATTCTTTAGCATCAACAAATAAATTAATAGTATCTAAAACAAATTCGCTGATTTTAAGCTCGTCTTTTTTACCTACTATGATTTCATTTTTTTTAGGATCAATTTTTAATACAAAATGAGGTTCATGAGCCCCACGCACTTCAAACCCCCTTCTTTTACCTATGGTATAGTGCATATAACCTTCATGTTTACCTACTTCCTTGCCGCTACTATCTCTCACAATACCTGGAATTTTAGTATCCATAAATTGATCTAAAACTTGCACATAAGTATCTTCCACAAAACAAATTTCTGAACTTTCTTTTTGTGTTGCAAAAGATTTTAAAACATCGATCGTTGATGCAAATTTTTTCACATCTTCTTTCTTCATTTCTCCAAGAGGAAAAATCAAATATTCTAAAGCTTGTTTGTCTGCATTAGCTAAAAAGTAACTTTGGTCTTTACTCTCATCAACCGCGGTTTTAATCAAACCATTTTCTATCCTTGCGTAGTGACCTGTGGCTAATTTTTCACAGTTTAGGCTCTTTGCGAATTCTAAAAGTTTACCAAGCTTGATAAAACGATTGCACAAAGCACAAGGATTTGGTGTTTTACCTTCTTTATAAGTATTAACAAAAGGCATATAAACTTGATTTTTAAAGTCTTCTTGTAAGTCTAAAATATGATATTCGATGCCTAAAAATTTAGCAACTTTTTCTACTTTTTGTATGTTTTCTTCGTGATAATTAGGTTTTCCATGAAGTTTCATATAACAACCAATCACCTCATGTCCTGCTTGTTTTAATTTATAAGCAGTTACAGTACTATCCACACCCCCACTCATTGCAACAAGAATTTTCATCTTTTTCCTTTATCATTCTTATAATTTCATCTAAATCATCACTTATACTATACTTTAACTCATCATTTTTAGATATAGTTCCAAGTCCTAGTAAAGAAGTTTTGATAAATTCATCAAGAGGTTGCCAAAATTTTTGCCCAACTAAAATAATAGGAACATCTTTTTTAAAACTAAGTTGTTTAAGCGTAAGAATTTCAAACAATTCATCTAATGTCCCAAAGCCGCCTGGGAAAATCACAAAAGCTAGACTCTTTTGAATAAGAGCCATTTTGCGAATGGCTAAGCTCTTAAAAGTGATATTATACTCTAAAAAGTCATTTGCTTTTTGCTCAAATGGTAAATGTATATTAAATCCAAAAGATTTTAAATGCTCGGCATTACTTTGCATAGCTCCATAATTTGCAGCCTGCATAATACCACCGCCACCACCACTAATGATACTATACCCTTTATCAGCTAACTTGGTAGCTAAATTTGAAGCTAAAATACAATACTCATTTTCTTCTTTTAACCTAGCTGAACCAAAAAAAGTTACAGCATTTTGAATTTTGTCTAAAGCTTGAAGCTGCGCGACATCTTCGATAATGCATTTTTTCATCTTAATTGTTCTAATCTTTCTTTTTTAGATCCAATCTCGGTGATTTGCACTCCAAAGTTTCCATCTACGATAACCACTTCCCCATAGGCAATCTTTTTGTCGCCTATTAAAATTTCTAAAGGATCATTAGCTAATTGATCAAGCTCGATAACCGAGCCTATATCCATAGTCAAAACATCTTTTAAAAGCATTTTTTTACTACCAATACGCACCCTTATAGGTAAGCGCACATCCATGATCAAACCGATATTTCTTAACTCTTCAACATTAGCTAAAGCTTTATGATCTTGTGGGTGATCTTCATTCGTTGCTACGATCTCTTCTAGATCAGTTTTAGTTAAAACCTTATAAATTTTTTCATCAAAAACCAAAGCAACTTTTTCTTCTAAATCTGCAATTTGTACATTGTATAAATATAATTTATGAAAGCCGCCAAGCTCTAAAGTATCTGCGATAAATTCACAACTTTCTAAACTAAAATCCATTTTAGGAATTTCTTTTTGCGCTCCCAAAGTAGTAGAAAAAGCTGAAACGATATTTTGTATAGCTTCTTTAGCCGCATCCATTTCATCTTCATTGAGCTCGCTATTTTTAGAGATCTCTTCTTCTCCCATCATCCATTCGCCAATTGCACTCATTAAAACCGCACTAGCTAGGATTTTGATTTTCATTTCATTGTTTACATTAAAAGTAGCACTTACTAATGGTGGAGTCATAGAGTCTTGAGAATTTACATCATACTCATAATACTCGCTAAATTCAGCACTTTTTCCTGTTAAACCCTCTATTGTACTTACACATTCATTGACAAATATGCCTAAAAAATCATTGATCATCGTCTTCCTCTTCTAGTTCTTCATTATCATCGTACGAATTTGCTTTTGCTCTTCTTTCATCTTCATATTTTTCAAGCATTTCTTTGATCTCATCTTTATCGGTTTTGATAAGTTCTAAGATCTTAATTGACTTTCTAAATCTATGAAGCCCCACTTGAGCTAAAAATACCTCTTTTTTATCAATAGCAACTATGGCTTTATCATCTGCGCTTCTATCAAGCTTTAAAATATCTCCTTGTTTTAAGTCCAAAAATTCATTTACATTGATAAAAGTCTTACCAAGCATAGCTTCATAAATCACTTCAGCACGACCGATTAAAGTTTTAAGCTCTTTATTTCTTGATTTCTTAGCCGAAGTTTCACCCATCATAATATCACGATTTGCCAAACGGCTTAAAATACTCTCTAAATGTACAACCGGATAACAAATATTCACCATACCGCTTGAATTTCCAATGATGATCTCCATTACCACCATGATAACAATTTCATTTTGAGAAACAATTTGCACGACATTTGGGCTTGATTCTTTTGCTTCTACGCTTGGATAAATTTCTGTAACATTCATCCAACTTTCTTTAAGTCTTTGCATAATAATACGCAAAATAGAATCAAGCAAATTAAGCTCGATTTCTGTTAGTTCTCTTAAAGTATCAAAACTCTCCCCTTGACCACCTAAAAGCCTATCTATCATAGGAAAAGCGATACTTGGATTGATCTCTAAAACACAGTTTCCATCTAAAGGTTTAATCGAAAAAACATTGAAACTTGTCGGCGAAGGCAAAGACATCAAAAATTCACCATAAGTCATCTGATCCACCGAATGCAGCTTGATCTCCACTATACTTCTCATCATAGATGAAATTTGTGAAGCAAGGTTTCTTGCTAATTTATCATGAATACCCTTAATCGAACGAAGCTGTTCTTTTGAAACCCTATTTGGACGCTTAAAGTCATATACGACAATATCTCTTTTATCTTCTATATCTTCTAATTTAGAAGACGTTGCTCCATCATCGCCATCATCATCAACAACTTCTAAAAGAGCATCAATTTCTTCTTGTGAAAGTATCTCAGCCATTAAACTAGCCTTTCTCGAATCTTCTTAAGCAAACGCTTATGAATTTGCGAAATTCTCGACTCGCTAATCTCCAAAATCTCTGCAATTTCTTTTAAATTTAACTCTTCATAATAATAAAGTTGAATCACTAGCTTTTCTCTTTCTTTAAATTCATTTAAAACCGCATTGATTTTTTCGATCAATTCTTCTTTTTCTATTTGTTCTATGATATTGCTATCATTAAAACAATTTAACTGCTCATCTAAAGGCATTACAAGCGATATAGCATGAGCTGCTCTTGCTTCTTTAACCTTTTCTACTTCTAGATTAAGTCTTTTTGCTAAATATTCATCATCGGGTTCTTTTTCATTGTCTTGATAAAACTCATCCACAATAGCATCAATATCCTTGATAATTTTTCTATTGCTTCTACTCATCACATCAAGACTTCTTAGATAATCAAGCATAGCTCCATTAACTCTTTTTCTTGCAAAACCCCAAAAATTATCATTTTGTTCTTTATCATAACGACGTGAAAGCTTGATCATCTCTTCTACGCCTATACTGATTAAATCATTCACATCAATACTAGCCGGCAAACGCTCTTTGAGTCTAAAAGCCATAGCTCTTAATGCAGGCATATAAGAGATAACTAAGCCATCTTGTTCTTTTTTTAGCGTAGAAGCGTAGGCATTATGCGGCTGCATGTTTTACTTTTCTCTTTACCGAGCCTTCAGCTTTCTTAACATCTTCACGCTCTTCTTGTAGTTTTTCAAGTAAATAATCCATTTTCTTTTCTCTTGCAGCTAATTCTGCAATAAAGCTATTATTTTCGTTTTCGTATTTTTCTTTATTAAAGCTTCTTCCGCTAATTTTATGCACATCTACAAAGATCATAATCACAATATGAATTAACACATAAAACACAAAAGTAATCAAGCAAGTGTATACGACTATTTCTACTGCATCTTCTATATTAACTATGGTAAACATTAATCCTATAAAAAATCCACAAACAGTAAAAAAAGCAACAAAATTCTCTGGTCTCATCTTTTTCCTTCAATCTAAAAACGATCCAAAAGCTTTTTGAAAAAACTCATAATGCTTTTATCTCCTACATTATTAAGCACTTTTTGTTCCAACCTATACAAAAGCTTAGAGGCTATAGCTTTAAGCTCATCGCTTGAGTTTGTATCCTCATCACTAAATAAAGTTCTCTTTTTTATACTAGAACTAATATCTTTACTTTGACCTAAAAATCCTAAAAATTCCAAATTTAAATGATGTTTGATGTTGATATCTGCAACTTTTTTAATATTATCAAAAATTCTCATTGCTTCATTTTCATTTTTAACAACATTAAACACCATCAATAAATTTTCTTTAGTTTTTGAGGTAGTTTTGATAGTAGCATATGCATCAGTGATCGCTGCAGGATCAGGCACAGTGATAACAATAACCTCATCAGACATTTCCAAGAAATTTCCTATATTACCGCCAATACCTGCCCCCGTATCGATGATCAAAAAATCTAAATCATCTAAAATACTTGTTTGGTTTAAAAATCTTTCATAGATATTTTTGTCATTGTATTTTAAAATTTCATCACCACTTTCACCCGGAATAAGCCATAAGTTAGGTTTTACTTCTATCAAGATATCTTCTAATGAGCATTCGCCTTTTAAAACATGCAAAAGATTTTTCTCTACACGTACATTTAAGATCACATCTAAATTAGCCAATCCAATATCTGCATCAAAAAGTCCAACCTTATAACCATTTTGAGCTAAAACATTACCTAAATTTGCACTAAAAGTACTTTTTCCAACTCCACCCTTACCGCTAGTAACTGCGATAAAATGAGTATGTTTTGTGTTTGAATTTTCGTTTTTTACTAGATCTTTTAATTTTTCTGCTTGATTACTCATTCTCATCCCTTCTAAAACCTTCTAACACACAACGTACTAAAAAGTCACTATTTGCTACTTCTATATCATCAGGCACTTCTTGACCTATGGAAAAAAAGCTCATCGGAGTGCTAGTTTCATAAAGCAAAGAAAACACATTTCCAAACACTTTAGTTTCATCAAATTTTGTAATGATTAAAGTGTCTATATTTAAAAATGAAAAATTATTATAAGTTTCTAACAAATCTTCATATTTTGTATTGGCAGAAAGTACCAAATTTACATCAATTTGTGCATTAGAATGCGATAAAAACTCTTTTGTTTTTTCAAGTTTTGCTTTATCATACTGTGAATTTCCGGTTGTATCGACTAAAATAACCTCGCAAGTATTTAAGCTTCTAATCGCATCATCTAAATCATTTGGTTCTATACTATCAATAATAGGAAGCTTCATCATCTTAGCGTATTGGAAAAGCTGTTCTACTGCGCCTATTCTATAAGTATCAAGCGTAATAATGCCTGTTTTATAGCGTCTATCTCCATAAGCGTAACGAAAAGCAAGTTTAGCTAAAGTGGTAGTTTTACCTACTCCTGTGGGACCCACCAACATCATAATTTTTTGCTTTTTAATTTCGCTTTCTAAGCGACAAGGGAGCATATTACGCAAAAGCGAGTAAAAATATCTTTGCACTGCTTCTTGATTTGCTTTCATAGTGCTTGGCATATTTTCAATAGTCGCTTTCATAATCGCTTCTAAATGTGCTTCTTGCATGCCACTTGCCTTAGCTTGCTTATAAATACTTGCAAATTCAGGTGGTATAGCTAGTTCCTTACGTAAATCTGCCTTATCATCCCACATCATATCTACTAATAAATTCATTTTATCATTGAGTTTATTCATTTGTTTTTCAAAGGCTTCGATTTTTTTATCATAATTTGGGCTTGGCATAGAAAAATCTTGATAATTTGAAACTTTGCTAATTTCTGAACTTACTTGAGAAAGTTTATTTTTTAAATTTAAGAAATTATCATCTTTTTTATTTGCATTTAAATAAGGATTAATAGGTTTTTGCTTGGCTTTTGAAGAAAATTCAAGCACCACATCTTCTTCTTTTTTTCCTTCTTCTTGTTGGGGAGCTTGAATTTTAGCCTCAGGAAAACTCGCGGTGCTTGGTTTTTTCTTCGCTGGTTTAGCAATATTGTTTTGTCTTAAATGTTCTTCATAATCAGCTTCTTCAATCGCTACTATAACCTCATACAAAGGCTTTTGGTTAATAGTTTTTGGACGAATTTGCTTATTGGTTACGATTAAAGCTTTATCGCCATAATCTTGCTTAACCTTAGGTATAATCTCATCTGTGCTTTCAACTGTAAAAGTATGAATCAATTGTCCCATATTTTTCCTTATCTTAATAAGCCCAAAGGCAAAGTTACACTAATTCTATCATTTACCCCTACGTGAGGTACTGTACAATACTCATCTTTACGCGCTTTTTTTGAAAAATACAACAAATCCAAATCAAGCGTTCTAGGAGCATTTTTAAAAGTTCTTTTTCTCCTGAATTTAAACTCATAAAAAAATAAAACTTTTAAAAGTGCTCTTGCGTGCAAGCTTGTACTTACAACCATCACTGCATTGGTAAAGTCTTTTTGATCTTCAAAACCAAAAGCCTTATTAATCAAAAATGGCGATGTTTGCAACACTTGCAAGCGTCTATCTTGCATCAAATGCCTAAACAAAGCTCGAAAGCGTTTTTTTTCATCTTCTATATTGCTTCCAAGTCCTATAATGGCTATATATTTTCCTTTTTTATCAGCCTTTGAATAAAAAGGAAAAAAACGAATTTTTTCTACCCTTCTAGCTCCTTTAATCAGCAAGTTACAATACCACTGCCTTTTCTTTGTCAAGATAAACCATGTCTTCTATCCTAATGCCTAGTTTATCTTTAATATAAATTCCAGGTTCAATGGTAAAAACCATACCCTCTTTTAACTCATAATCACTTCTTGGGCTAATATTTGGTAATTCATGTATATCAAGTCCCACTCCATGCCCTAAGCTATGAATGAATTCTTTTTCAAAACCTGCATTTTTAATCACATCGCGTGCAATCAAATCAAGCTCACTTGCTTTCATACCAACACGTGCTTTTTCAATAGCTTGAAGCTGGGCTTGCTTAACTACTTCATAAATTTGTGCCGTTTCTTTGTCTTTAAAATTTGGCTTATTTTTATCAAAGACTATGCCATTTTCATCAAAGCAAGCTGTTCTTGTACGATCAGAACAATACCTTTGATAAACCACACCCGCATCAACTAGTAACAAATCTCCATATTTTAAACATTTATCACTAGGTAAAGCATGTGCCTTAGCCGCATTTTCATTAATAGCCACAATAGGTGAAAAAGAAAGCCCCAAAGCGCCTTTTTTTTGAAAAATTTCACACGCTTTAAAATGAAGCTCTTTTTCACTTTTACCTAAGCCCTCTTGGCTGATATATTTAGCCAGTTCTTCAAAGCATTCTTTGCCAAAATTTACAGCCTTTTGCAAAAGCTGTAGTTCTTTAGCATTTTTTACAATGCGTTTATTTTTGCTTAGATCTAATTTTTCTTCAAAAACGATATTTGCACTTTTACTAAGCTCTTTAAATTCAAAATAGCTAAAGTCTTTTGGGTCAAAACACACCCTATCAACCCCCGCTTTTTCTAAAAGCTCTCTAGTGCTAGCAAAAAGATCTTGTGCTAAAACTACTTTAGCATTTTTGATCATTTCGCTAGCTTCAAAACTATATCTTGCATCGGTGATGAAAAATGCTTCATCTTCAAGTTTTAAAAATAAAGCATTATCACAAGAATAGCCGCACTCATAAAAAAGTGCATTTTCGTTTTTTAAGATAAAATTCATTGATTTGCTTGTTGTGCTTTTGCTTGAGCTGCTTTATACGCATTGATTTGATCAAAAATTTGAAAAAGTCCCATTAAAGCCATGTGGTAACCAAAAGGACCAAAACCTACCACACTACCCGCACAAACTGGTGCTATCATGCTTTTTTGTCTAAATTCTTCTCTTCTGTGGGTATTGCTAATATGCACTTCAATCACTGGTAAATTAATCGCTGCAATCGCATCACGAATTGCTATAGAAGTATGTGCATAAGCAGCTGCATTAATGATCACTCCATCTACGCTACCTAAACATTCTTGAATCTTATCAACTAATTCACCTTCAAAATTACTTTGAAAAAATTCAATCTCAGCATTAGCCTGTTTTGCTGCTATTTTCATTTGTTCGTGGATATCTTCCATTTTCATATTGCCATAGATGTGAGTTTCTCTTACACCAAGCATATTAATGTTTGGTCCTTGTATCACCATAACTTTCATAATCTAACCTTTATTTAGTAAAATTTACTATATTATAGCATTTTAAAGCTAAATTTTAGCTACAATTTACCTTTTTTAAAGGAAGTAAGATGTTTATCATAGCACCCAAGATTATCTTCACTTGTGATGATGAATTTAGCATTTTGGAAAACAAGGCAGTTCTTTTTGGTGATCGGATTTTAGAAATTGATTGCTTAGAAAATTTACAAAAAAACTACCCGCAAGCCAAACTCATATCAACCCCAAAAGATACGCTACTCTTGCCTGCATTTATCAATCCACATGCACATTTAGAATTTAGCGCAAATAATGGGAATTTATCCTTTGGAGATTTTTTAAAATGGCTTGATAGTATTTTTAATAACCGCGAACAACTCAATGAAAAAGCCAAAGAAAAATTAATCTCTCAAAATATCCACAAAATGCTAAAAAGCGGCACTTCTACTGTAGGTGAAATTTCAAGCTTTGGAAGTGATTTAACTCCTTGTGTAAACTCACAAGCTAGAGTGGTATTTTTCAATGAAATTTTAGGATCTAGTGAGGATTTTATCCAAGCCAAAAAAGAGGAATTTCTAACTCGTTATGAAAAAAGCATGAGTTTTAAAAGTTCTAAATTTATCCCTGCTATTTCAGTGCATGCACCTTATTCAACTCACCCAGAGCTTGCCAAATTTGCCATAAAACTTGCTAGAGAGAATGATCATTTGCTAAGCACGCATTTTCTTGAAAGCAATCACGAAAACAACTGGCTAAGGTTTAAAAAAGGCGGTTTTAAAAAAAGCTTGGCTAAATTTAGTAAAAATCCTACGCCATTTTACACCCCGCAAAGCTTTTTAGAGCTTTTTAAAGATCAAAGGACTTTATTTACTCATTGTGTGTATTTTAAAGAATGGGATTTATTAGATAAAAATTTACACTCTATCACGCATTGTGCTTTTTCAAACAGACTTTTGAGTAAAAATACTTTTAAATTAAAATCTGCTTTAAAAAATGGTGTTAATATCCACCTAGGAACTGATGGTTTAAGTTCAAATACCTCTTTAAGTATGCTTGATGAAATGAGAGCAAATTTACTTATACATGATGATTTTGAGTTAGAAAATTTTGCTAAAATATTGCTTTTAATGGCGACCAACAAAGCCGCAAAAGCTTTAAATTTAAACCTAGGGCAAATTCAAAAAGGCAAGATAGCTGATTTTAGTCTTTTTGCTTTGCCAAATAGTGTGAATTTAAAACAACTTCCTTTGCAGTTTATCTTACAAAGCAAAGAAGTGTTAAAACTTTTTATAGAAGGAAAAGAATGCAAGCTATAAAATCATTTTTTAAAGGAATTGGAAAAATCATTTCTTATATCAATACTTATTTTAAAACCTTTGTGTTTTTATTTATCGTGTTTTTAATCCTTGCTCCAAGCGGGGATAATGCCAAACTTTCTAACGCAAACTTAGCACAAATTAATCTTAAAGGCGAAATTAGCGATGCAAGTAATCTTTTAAAACAAATTTACAAAGTCAAAGAGGATAAAGCTATAAAAGGAGTTTTACTTTTTATAGATAGCCCTGGTGGAGCTTTTGCGCCAAGCATGGAAATAGCTTTAGCTATACAAGATCTTAAAGCCAAAAAACCTGTGGTAGTCTATGCAGGTGGAACTATAGCAAGTGGGAGTTATTTAAGTGCAGTGGGAGCTGATATGATCATCGCTAATCCTGCTAGCTTTGTAGGGTCTATTGGGGTAATCATGCAAGGCTTTGAGCTAAGTGAGCTTGCACAAAAACTTGGCATAAGTGAACAAACCATCAAAGCAGGAAGCTATAAAGAAGCAGGAACTTTCATGCGTAAATGGAGCGAAGATGAAAAAGACTTTTTACAAAATTTAGCCAATCAAAGCTATGAGCTTTTCACGCAATTTGTTGCTAAAAATCGCAAATTAGACTTAAATCAAACAAACTCATGGGCTGATGCAAAAGTGTTTTTAGCAAACGAGGCTTTAAAATTAAAACTCATTGATAAAATAGGTAATTATGAGCAAGCCAAAAAGAGTTAGAAAAACTAGCCAAAGTGCAAAATCCTATCTGGCAAAAAGAAGATGCTATCGATAAATTTTTAAAACGATTAGAAGAGCAAAGCGCTAGCTTTTTTGCTAACACTTTAGCACAGTTTTTCACACAAGTAAGCTCACAAAAAATCTACTAAGATTTAATAATCTCATAAAATCCATAAATATCATTTTCTAAAAAGCCTTTGTATAAAGGCTTTAACTTTAGATCTAACTTAACATTTTCAAAGGTGTTTAAATTTGAGCTTGAAAAAATCAAAAGCATATCTAACTCATCTTTAAAGGCTTTTAAAAAATTCTCCCCACCCTCATACATGATGAGCTTAGCCTCACTAGGAATGTTTGTAAAAATTTCTCTCTCAGGCACGCTAAATAAAGGAATGTTTGGATCAAAACTTTCTAAATTTTGACGGCTTAGTATGCATAAATTTGGTGCTTTAGCTTGAGCTAGCCTTGCATCTAAAATAGGCCTATCATGTCTTATAGTTTCTCCACCTACTACAAGTAAATCGAGCTTTGAACGTAATGTATGAGCATAGGTTCTACTTGCTTTAGAACTTACGATTTTACCATAAGCAGAGCCATTTAAAGAAAGGGCTAGTTTAAAAAATTTAAAATTTGACTTTTGCCATTTTAAAAAAGGTTTTAAAAGCTCTTTGGCTCTTTGCTCGCAAATTCCCATGTGAACTTTTATGCCTTGATCTTTTAAAAACCCTGCTCCACCACTTGCGAGTTTATGCTCATCTTTAGTAGCGATAAAAACTTCACTAAAGCCAAGTGTGCTAAAAAGTTTCGCACAAGGTGGGGTTTTGCCCTGATGATTGCAAGGTTCTAAACTCACATAAGCACTAGCACCTTTTAACAACCCCCGATGATTTTGACAAATAAACTCATGTAAATCGTTTGCATTTTGCGGTAAATCTAAATTTGGATTAAGTGCTTTTAAGGCTTTACTCACTGCTTCAAGCTCTGCATGAGCCTTGCCCGCTTCTTTGTGTGCTTCTATGCTTAAAATTTTGCCATTTTTATCTAAGATCACACAGCCTACGGCTGGATTTGGGTAGGTTAAAAGCTGATATTTCCAAGCTTCATCTATAGCTAAATTCATATAAAATTCGTGATTCATGTTACTTCCTAAAAAGGCAAAGGTGCAAAAAACACCTTAAGCTTTACATGTTCATCGCAAGCTTTTAAAAAACCTTGTGCTAAAAACTTAATATCTTTAGTTTTTAATTTCTCTCTTAAGTCAAAAGTTCTCTCACATAGAGGATAAATAAGATAAATTTCCTTTATCTCGTATTTATTTGCATAAGCAAACATTTGATATAAATCACTTTGCGATATACCATGTTTTTTCTCATCTTCACTATCATCTGGAATTTTCCATTTGGTATCTAAGATCATTTTATTTTCTATATATAAATCAGGCTTTAACATAAAACACTTTTCATCATTTTTTGAGATTAAATACTTTCCACTGCTTTGAGTTTTTATATTTTCATTAGGATTAGCAAGTTTAAACATATAAGCCACATAGTTTTCAAAAAGTTTTTCCATAGGAAAAAGCAAAGCAAAAGCTTCGTTTTTGCCTTTATATAGAGTAAAAGTTTTATTTTGCAAAAATATCTTACACCAAGAAAGTATATTTTCATAATAATCAAAATGTCTTGAAATTTTAAAACTAAAATCTTTTTCATAATTTTTAGAAAATTCTACCTCATCAAGCATTTGCATAGCTTTGATGATTTTAAATTTATTCAAGCTTGTTTTGGATTTTAAAAAATTTAGCGTTGATTTTATCAAGCGATTTGGAGCTATGTCTAAAACAAACTCATCGCTACTTGTAAAAAATCTTTCTTTGTGTATTAAATTTGATTTTATATGCTCATTAAAAAGTAATTTTCCTTTTAAAAAAGTTCTATTTTCTTCGCTACTTACATAAGATCTCATCAAACCTTTTTTATACACACTATCAAATTCATCTAAAAACATCGTGATAAATACTTCAAACAAAGGCATTTTGGCAATTTGTAAAGATGAAATTTGAGATTTTTTAAAGGAAGAATTTTTTAAGGTTTTTAGCATATTGATTAAAAGATTTTTAGGGTTGAAATTTATTTCTTTTATACTATACCACTTCTTTACTTTAATGTTTTTCACAATTTTATATTCTTGGAAATAACTAAAATTAGTATATAATTTATTGTTGTTACTTATCGCATAGGCGTAATTTAACTTACTCTTTGAAACTTTCAAAGATTTATCTTTTTTTTCTTTATAGCTATCCAAATTTGTGCATTTTGGCAAGATTTCTAAAACACCGCTTTTAGTCTGTATAATGCCGACATAATTTTTAGCTTTTAAAGTGTTTTTGTTTTTAAAGCCTAGAAGGCTTTCATTGTTTTTTGCGAAGTCTTCTAGCTCTTTATAAAATATTTCAGCTTTTTCTTTAAAAATTTCTTTTAAATCTTCTTTAGAAAAATCTTGGTATTCAATGATAGAAAAGGTGTTATTCATTTTCGTTTTTTGTTTTATTTGTTATTTTATCATCATAAATTGCTTGATATGTTTTTATATCGTTCCAAATTTTATCATCAAATGGAGCGATAGTATAAATATTTCTCTCATTATCAACATTATATAAATTCTTTTTTTGAAGATATTTATCATCTTTTTTATCTTCAAAAATCATACCATTATCATTTAAAACTGCATTTATCAAAGCATAATCATTGTAAAAATACTCTTGCAATAGCGGGATAATTTTATTTTGAAAAACTTTTTTTAAGTCATCTAAACTATCAATACCTATAAAAAATGCATGGCCTATAGTCTTTTCTCTATCTAGTAAGTATTCTATGCGAATATTGATAGCTTTTAATAATTCTTGTAAATCTATATCTTCAATTTTAGATAGTTTACTAGGTTTAGGCATCATCTCGGCAAATTCAAAACGTCTTCGCAAAGCTGTATCGAGTGAAGTTATACTTCTATCAGCTGTATTCATAGTACCTATGATATAAACATTTTTAGGTACTCCAAATTCTTCACCGCTATAAGGCAATCTTACTCTCAACTCTTCTTTTTCACCTATTCTTTTGCTAGGCTCTATCAAGGTTATAAGTTCACCAAAAATCTTACTTACATTACCACGATTAATCTCATCTATGATGATTATGTAAGGTTTTAAGTTATCTTTTTTTATTTTAAATTTTTCATTTTGCAAACTTTCAAATTCTTTTAATTTTTTATAAAACATAAAATAATAAGTTGCATTACCATGGTAATCACTTTGACTGTCATATTTTGGCTTAATATCTTTAAAAGATAAAATTCTTCCATTTATAAAATCTAAATAATCTCTTTTTATAACATCAATAGTCAATCTTTGAGGACTTTTAATTGAGCCGCCCAATAAAAAAGAACGATATTCATCTTTGGAATTTAAAAGGATTTTTTTAACATTAACTTTATTTTCTAAAGGAAATTCATTTCCTTTGTCTAGAAAATTTTGATTAATATAATTAGCAAATTCAAAAATTAATTTATCTAAGTCAGTTTCATTCTCATTTTGTATTGATGAAATATAGTTTTTCAAAGATTTATCACACAATTCTTTAAAAACACCATTTTTTATCTCATATTTTAATTCTTGAGAATTTTCATCGTTATTTATTATAGGTTTTATACCTTCTACAAATTCTTCATATCCATAGCTTTGATGGAAAGTAGTAAAAACTATTTGCCCTTTTTCTACATACTCATCAAATAACTTTTTTCTATTTGCTCTATCATCTTCACTTGGAATTTGTATTTTTTCTACTTTTGATATAATCTCTAAAGCTTTATCTATAGTATGATAAGTTTTTCCAGTCCCTGGAGGCCCATAAAGAATTTGATTTAAAGGTGGATTTTTCATATTTAATTCCTTATCCATTATTTCATTATTTAAAAATTGTCTTTCAAAATCATATAAAAAAGTTCTATAATGCTTTAAAGCAATAGAGTACATTTTATTTCCATTATTGTTTTTTAATACAAATTTATTATTTTTATTTAATTTTTCTATATTTTGATCAAAATTATACAAATTGCAACTATATAAATTATCTTTCAAAAATTCATTAGATATATTTTCTACAGCTGAAACATATTTTTTTATGCTAGAAGTATCTATATTTCTTTTACTTAAATATTCACAAAATAATTTTTTCATTTTTTTTATGTTTATTCCATACTCAACCCATAAAGGAATAGCTATATTTTCTATCATTTTGATTAATGATAAATTTTTATTTTCCAACAATTTCTCATAAATTTGATATATTTTTAATTTTTCTTTAAATTTATTCAAAGATATTAAATCTAAAACATTTTTAGAAAAAATATCAACTATTTTTATATTATTTACATCTTGATAATGAAAAGCTATTTTCCATTTAGTAGCATCTCCAAAATCTATATTTTCTATAGCTTCAAAGTCATTATTTTTACTTGCATGTATTATATCTACAATTGTTTGTTTTATTTTATCAAAAGCTTCATCTTGATTATTTCCATATTTGGATAGCCAAGCATAATTATCATTGTAAATTTTACCTTTTAATTTTTCTTTATCATCATTAAAATTTCTTTTATATATACCAAATTTGAAACTAGAACCACCCCAAATACTTCCTATATCATCAAGTTTATTTTCCAGCCAAAAAGTAAAATCGTTCCTATCTGGATTATCCTTTTTAATACTAGTATATTCTTCAAGACTCATACTTTTAACTTTTTCTAAAGTCCAAATTTTTTGAAATTCTAAAAATTTATTCTCTATATTTTTCTTTTGCTCTTCGTTTAAATTAATATTCATACTATTTTCCTTTAATCCACAATTGCAAAAAATTTACAATTTTTATAATATCTACGAAAATATTCTCTATCTTTGTTCATATTTTTCAAATAAGTAAAAATAGGTGTAGTCCATTTATAACCTTGACTTTTTGTATGAAATTCATCTATTAACTTATCATCTTGATAAACATACACACTCATGCCGCCATTTTTTACAACTGCTTCTTTAAATTCATCTTCATCTTTTGGAAAATGATAATACACATTACCATTTTTATCTGCTTTACTGATTTTATAATCATATTTATTTTCAAGCATTATACGCCTTTTTTATTCTTATGTTTAAATTCAATTATACAAAAGATGAGTAAAAATTTAGATTTCTAAATTTTTACCATTGTATGAAGGTTTTAGCTTTTCTTATGTCGCTAAAATTTATAGTAGTTTTTTCTTGAGTTTCTAAATTTTCTAAAATGATATTTTCACCATCTACAGCGATGATTTTTGCTTCGATTTTTTCTTTTTCATTGGTTGTGATTTTTACAAGTTCATTAATACTTTTTGCAAAATGCTCGATTTTGCTAAGTTTTCTTTCAAGCCCACAGCTTGATACTTCTAAAAAATACTCCCCACTCACGGGTGGTTCTACATCAAAAATAGGCGATAAAATCTCACTAAGCCTAGCACAATCATCAAGATTTACTCCGCCTTCTTTTTGCACATAAATTCTATAAATCTTTCTACCATTTTCACTTGTTAGCTCATCATCATAAAAGCTAAGTCCTACTTCTTTACAAAGTGCTTCAAGATTCATTTTGTTCCTTTTTGATTTTTTCAAACAAAGCATCCATGTGGTTTTGATACTCCAACCTATCATCAAACTTAAAGTGAAAATTCGGACATCTATACCACCCTTGCTCACTCATGCAGTAATTTTGCAAAGCACGGGCAGCTTTTTTAAGTTGATTAAGTATGATTTCTTGCTCTTGGGTGTTAAAAAACATTTTATCTAAATACACAAAAGCATCATATCTGCCTTTTTTACACTCTACATCCACTACGCACAAGTTTTTTAAAGCCTCGTTGTCTAAATTTGCTAAAGCTTCCGGTATAAGCTCTTTTAAAATACTTTCTGTGCGTAGCTTTTTGATCTCAGCTGGGTTCATAGGCTTACTTGTTCCTCAACTTCTTTGTAACTTTCTATATAATCGCCCACTCTCATATCATTACAACCTTCTATACCTACACCGCATTCATAGCCTTTTGCAACTTCTCTTACATCATCTTTAAAGCGTTTAAGTGAGCTTACATTACCTTCAAATACCACGACCCCATCTCTAATAAGTCTGATTTTCGCGCCACGATTGATCGTGCCTTCTGTTACCATACAACCTGCGATTTGTCCTAGTTTTGGCACATTGATCACTTGGCGAATTTCAGCTTGACCAAGTTGTTCTTCAGAGATGATAGGACTCATCATACCACCTAGTAAGGCTTTTACATCATCGAGTAAGTTATAAATAACATTATAAGTTTTTATTTCTACGCCTTTATCTTTAGCGCGTTCTTTGATCTCACCGGTTGGTCGTATATTAAAGCCTAAAACGATAGAGTTTTCACTCGCACTTGCAAGCTCTATATCACTTTGAGTGATACCACCCACCCCACTATGGATGATATTAACCTTGATCTCATCATTTTTGAGTTTTTCTAAACTCGCTTTAATCGCTTCAAGTGAACCCTGCACATCTGCTTTTAAGATCACAGGAAGGGCTTTTAAGTTACCTTCTTTGATTTTAGCACCAAGCTCATCTATACTTACTTTAGTGGATTTGCTTAATTCTTTTTGGCGGTTGTATTCATGACGTTTGTTGGCGTATTCTCTTGCTTGCTTATCGCTATCTACAGCTATTAAAGTTTCTCCTGCATCAGCTACTTCGCTAAGACCTATGATCACCCCGCATTCACCTGGACCTATTTCTTTTAAAGTTTTGCCTTGATCATCACTCATAGCACGTACTTTACCATAAGCCTCCCCTGCTACGACTGTATTTCCCACTCTTAAAGTACCATTTTGCACAATGATAGTAGCCACAGGTCCTCTACCTTTTTGCACTGAAGATTCTATAATGCTTGCTTTAGCATGGGCTTTTGGATTTGCTTTAAGCTCTAAAATATCAGCTTGTAATAATACAATTTCAAGTAAATCCTCTATACCATCACCCTTTTTAGCTGAAACTGGTACAAACTCATGGCTTCCACCCCATTCTACCGGCATGATGTCCATTTCCGCTAGTTGGGTTTTTACCATGTCAGGATTTGCGTTTTCTTTATCCATTTTATTGATAGCAATGATGATAGGCACATTAGCTGCTTTTGCGTGATTGATCGCTTCTTTGGTTTGTGGTTTTACCCCATCATCTGCAGCCACTACGATAATAACAATATCCGTTATACTAGCCCCCCTTGCACGCATAGCAGTAAATGCCTCATGGCCTGGAGTATCGATAAAGGTAATTTTTCTACCATTTTTTTCTACCATATAAGCACCAACGTGTTGAGTGATCCCACCTGCTTCGCCACTTGCAATACGTGATTTTCTAATATAATCAAGCAAAGAAGTTTTACCATGATCCACATGCCCCATGATCGTGATGACCGGAGCTCTTTGGCTTAAATTCTCTTCTGTTTGATTTTCATCATAATCTTTTACATAGTCAAATTCATCAGCTTCATCAATGATATTAATCTCCACGCCAAATTCTGCAGCAAGAATTTCAATAGCATCTTCATCTAAAAAGTCATTTTTAGTCGTCATCATACCAAGCATGAAAAGTTTAGAGATCACTTCACCGGTGTTTTTGCCAAGTTTTTCGGCAAATTCATACACACGAATTTCTTTAGGTATGCTCACGCTTGTGATCGCTTCACTTTCTTTTTTCTCTACTTTTTTAGGTGGCTTTTTGCGACTTCTTCTTTGTATACCGCCTTCACCAAATGGGTTGATAGAGTTATTTAAAGACTGTTTTAAAATACTTGGTTGTTTTTTATTGACCGGTTGTGTTGGTTTGTTTTCTTTAACGCTAAAATCAGGTAAAACCACCATATCATCATCTTCTAAAGAAATATCAGCAAAATCTTTATCTCCTAAAAGATCCATTTTAGTGGTGTTTTCTTTTTTGCTTGCCACAGGGTGGTTTTTCTTCTCTTTTTTCTTTCTTTTTAAACTCTCATCTGAATTTGAAAAAATCATGCTAAGACTTAAGCCTTGCGTGCTTTGTGTATCAGTTTTTTCTTCTTTGTTGACAAAATTTTCTTTGTTTTCTTCTTTTTTCTTTTTAACGATAACCAAGCCTCTTCTTTTGGCTAAATTTAAATTAGAACCTAGTTTTTCATCTAACTTTACTTCTTCTTTTTTTGCTTCTATAGTTTCGTTTTTAATAGGATTTTCAGGCTGTTTTTCTTGAGTTTTTAACTCTTCTTTTTTTTCAATTGCTGTTTTTGTATTGATTTTATTTTCTTTTTTGACTGTGATTTTTTTCTCTTCTTTTTTATCTTCTTCTTTTTTAACAGTAGCTTTTTTTACTGTTTTTTCTTTCTTAGGTTTTGCTACTTTTTTAACCACATCTAGTATTTCGCCTGATTGAACGTATTGATAAATCGCTTCTGCGATTTCAGAAGATACTTTTTTGTTAGGTGATTTTATATCTTCTAGGCCTATTTCATTGGCTTTTTCTATGATTTCTTTGCTAGTGTATCCTAACTCTTGAGCGATCTCGCTAATTTTTACATCTGCCATTAAAAAATATCTCCTTTAAATCCTGCTGGTTTATACTGCCATGAAAATTGCCTTTGCAAGCTCTCATAAAAGCTCTTTGCAGTGTTTTTTCATCTTTATCTAAGCACGGATTGCAAATATACAAACTTCTACCAAATTCCACTTTAGTGATAATTTGAGAATTTTTTATCTGAAATCGATGCAAACTCTGCTTTTCATAACGACCTTTGCAAACAATGCACATTCTAATGGGTATATGATTTTTCAAAATTATATCTTTTTTTTGGAATTTTTAGCAAATTTTAAAGCCCTCATCATCAAAATCTAAAAGCTCGACTCTAAATTTAGCAAATTTATTTTTGATTTTTTCTTTGATTTTTTTAGCATCATCTTGATAAGCCAAAGTAAAAAAACTCGAACCCGATCCTGAAAGTGTACTCATGAGAGCATTATTATCTAATGCTAGTTTTTGTACTTCAAAAAGTTCTGGTAGGAGCTTCATTCTTTGGTATTGGTGTAATTTATCTAAACTAGCGTATTTTAACAAGTCATATTTTTTTTCTAAAAAACATGCAGTCAAAAATGAAGCATGGCAAAGATTAAAAACCCCTTCTTCTAAGTTGATTTTTTTTGCTAAAACCGATCGTGATTTTTGTGTATTCATAGGTACATTCGGGATTGTGATAATAGCTTTTAAATTCTTATCTATTTTCTTTTTAATTGCCAAAACTTTATCTTGATGGACTAGCGCACACACAAAACCACCTAATGCCGCAGGGGCTATATTATCAGGATGATTTTCATACTTTAAAGCTTCATTGAGTATTGTATTTTTATCTGCCTTAAACCCGCTTAACTCATATGCACAAGCTATTGCCCCAACAATCACAGCAGAAGAACTCCCCATGCCTCTTGCCAAAGGAATATTGTTTTGAAAAACAAAACGAAAGTTATCTTTTCTACTACTTAGTCTTTGATATACTTCATAAAAGATATTAACAAAGGTGTTATTTTTTTTAAGATAAATATTATTTTCACCTTCTCCATGCACGCTAATACTAAAAAATTTTGACTTTTCAACTATGGCTTGATTAAAATACTTTAAACTCAACCCTAAACAGTCAAAACCAGGACCCAAATTTGCACTTGTTGCAGGAATTAAAATTTTCATTCATTATCTTAATTAATCGCATCTAAAACATAAAAAGGTGCATTGTCTTTACTTAAACCCAAGCCCTTTAAACTCTGTGGCATAAAAAAACTCCCTGCTTGTGTTTTTTCAAGTACAATTTCATCATTTTCTTTTTTTACAAAACACAAATGTTTATTTGCAGGTATAGGGGTGTTATTGTTTAACTCAAAAGCACTCACTGCTTCTAGTGGAATATTTTTCACTATGGCTAAGGTTTGAAAAGATACATATGAAATCTTTATCCCCATGTAAGAACCTGGACCATGTACGTAAATAAGTTTTTGCAGTTCGTATTTCAGTAACAATTTTTGAATGATACAAGGCAAGGTTTCGCTTACCTTTAAATCACTCTCAATCACTTCTAACAATCTATCATCTTCATAAATACCAAGCATTAAAGGTTTTGCTATGGCATTTAAAAGCAAAGTAACCTTTTTTATGCAAAAACCTTTTCATAGACTTTATGCGCGCTCTTTTCTAGACTTACTATTTCATATGCGCTTGGGTCTTTTAAGAGTTCTTTAGTCAAGAGATGATTAAGTTTATGTGAGCCCGCATAGGAGGTATAATCTCCAAAAACTCTACAACCAAGCAAAGTCAAATCTCCAATAGCATCTAAAATTTTATGGCGAACAAACTCATCTTTAAAACGCAAACCTTCAGGATTTAAAATACGATTTTCATCAATCACAACCGCATTTTCCAAACTCCCTCCAAGACCCAAATTCATAGCTCTTAAAGCTTGTACATCTTTTAAGAATCCAAAAGTTCTTGCTCTTGCGATTTCGTTGATATAATTTTCTTTACTAAATTCAAAACAATAATTTTGTTTACCTATGATAGGATTGTCAAACTCTATAGTATAGTTAATCACAGGCATATCTGTTGGACTTAAGCGTACAAATTTATTACCTTCTTTTACCTCCACGGGTTTTTTTACCACTAGGATTTTTTTAGCCCTATCGAGTTCTTTCATACCTGCTTCTTCAAGCATCATACAAAAACCTATACTACTACCATCCATTACCGGTGCTTCATTAGCATCTAAGACAATACGCACATTATCAACACCATAAGCATTAATAGCGCTCATTAAATGCTCTATAGTAGAAACATAACCTCTATGATCTCCTATCACAGTAGCCATTTGCGTATCAATAACATTTTCAGGCTTTGCCTCATAAGAAATTCCCAAATCGCTTCTATAAAACACTACACCACTATCAGCCTCTAATGGCTCTAATTTTATACTAATAGGCTCACCCTTATGCAAACCTATACCAACGCCTTTAACTTCTCTTGCTATTGTTGTTTGATTCATGTTTATTCGCTTAAAATTCTTTTTTTACCTGATTCTAATACATTGTAGATATTTTCTTTTATCCACTTTGCATCCTGCCATTGCTCAGGACGCACCTCAACACCTTGCACCAAAACACCAAAATGCACATGATCACCAAGTGCCAACCCAGTCGTTCCCGTAGTGCCTATAACATCACCTGCTTTTACCCTATCACCTACATTCACATCTGAATTAGTGCAGTGCCCATAAAGGGTATAAATCCCAAAACCATGATAGATAATAATATTCAATCCATAAATTCCATTTTCTTGCATGAATACGACTTCGCCATCATTATTGCTGATAATAGGAGCTTCTTTAACACTAGCTAAGTCAAGTCCCATATGATAAGAACTGCTAAAAGATTGATCATTATAAGAATAAAATCTATGATCGGCATAATCGGCTACTTTTTGTCCATTTTTCAAAGGTTTGAAAAGATTGATTTTAAAATGATTAATCATACTATCAGGTACTTTACTAGTAACATCATGAATAATCACTTCATTAGAAGCCCTTAGATCTTCATTTACAAATTTAAATTTCTCAAGTCTACTTAAATCTCTATCTTTTGGAGCATATTGCTGAGCCAAGAATTCTATTTTTCCATCTAAAAATCTATCATTAACTTTAATCTTAGAAACACGGTATTTTTTATTGATAAAATAGTATCGAATTCTTTGTTTGTTTACATTTCCTGCTTTATCTACTGCCACAACATAAGCTCTAAAATATTCATCAGTTGCCTCCCAAGGAATCAAAGCCGCATAATAGCCCTCTTTTACATAAGGAGTTGCTTTAAAAATTTTATTTTTATCTGTTGTGATATAAACTTCTTGCAAGTTCTCATCACTTGCCTTAAACACTACACTACCAACACCACCTTGTTCAATCTGATATGAATTGTCTAAAATTTCAACCACTGGTTTTTTGGTATCGATAATAACTTTTACCTCTTTGGTAGCTTGATTACCTAAGAAAAAATTCCAAAAACTACTATCACTTGCTTCAATAATAAGCTTATAAAAATCTACTTTTTCTTTGAAAGCGGGTTTTGGTAGTTTTAGATCAAAATGGATATTCTTTTTTCCTCCTCTAACTTGCTCATTCACAAGCACTTCACCATTTAGCTCATTTGCCTTAAACAAAGTTACTCTTATATCTTTCAAAGCACTTTCATCGCTTACTTCTATCGCAACAGGATCATTTAAGTTGCTATAAATAACATCTGATTTAACTTCTATCACAGGAGGATTTTTTTCAAACAACTTTGTATTTAAAACAAACACTAAAAAGGCTAAAATAATTAAAAATAGTACAAAAATCCATTTTTTATTCGATCTTCTACGTGCAAAAACCATAATTCATCACTTTCAATCTATTTTTTTAAAAATATATTATGCTATGGCAAATTAAGAGTAAATTATACATAAAATTATAAAATTTCTCTTAATTTATTAGCGCTTTTAATCCAAGCTTCAAGCTCGTCTATATCACATTTTTCTATCATTTTTCTACATTCTTGCAGTTCTTTTTGAAACAAATCAATAGAATTTAGCAAATTTTGCTTATTTTGTTCAAAAATTCCACTCCACATTTGCGGATTTGATTTGGCAATTCTGCACATATCCCTAAAAGAAGGGCCACCTAAATGAGCTATATTTTTTTTATTTTCTTCTTTCATAACAAAATTTGCCAAAGAAAAACTAATCACATGAGGTAAATGCGAGATAATAGAAGCATGATGATCGTGTTCTTTGCTGTCCATAAATACAAGCTTCATTCCCAAATCAGAAAAAAGCTCTATAGCTCTTTTTTGATGAATATGATCAGCATTTTGCACATCACACAAAACACAAACTGCATTTTTATATAAATCTTTTACCGCAGCAGTGGGTCCGCTATTTTCAGTTCCTGCCATAGGGTGAGCTGCGATAAATTGACTTTTTAAAGCCAAAGGTAAGTTTTTAATAATCTCTGCTTTGGTGCTTCCAAGTTCTATGATTGTCGTATTTTTAGATAAATCTTGAAAATCTTTTAAAATTTTCACTATGGCTCTTACAGGAATTGCTAAAAATATCACATCGCATTTTTTCAACTCATCAAATGAGACAATCTGATCTACTAATTGTCTTTCTAATGCAATTTGCTCAAAAGCTTTATTGATATCATATCCATAGACTTGATCAATCAGCTTATTATCCCTTAAACTCAAGCCTAAAGATCCGCCTATTAAACCAAGCCCAACTATCCCTACTACCATAATTTTTCCTTAAAAAGCATTAGTTAAAAATATTTTGGTATTATAACGATTTTGTATATAAAAATTTAGGTAATATGATGAATAAATGGTTTGTTTTCTTTGCACTTTCAAGTTCTTTATGTGCAACAACAATTAAAGATATCAAATTTGAAGGCTTATCGCAACTTTCCAAAGAAAGCGCTATTGCGATTTCAAAATTAAAAATTGGACAAAAAATCGATGATGCCAATATAGACATGGCGATTAAAAATCTTTTTGAAAGAAATTATTTTAAAGACATCGTTGTCAATGAAAAAAATGGCATTTTAACTTTCAAAGTAGTAGAAAAACCATCTATTGGTAAAGTTGATATTCAAGGTATCGCAAGTAATGATAGAAAACAAATAGAAACTCTTGTTGGATTAAGACCTGGAATTTTATATGATGAAAATTCAGCTAAAGAATCAGCTGAAAAGATTAAATTATTTTATCAAGCCAAAGGTTTTTACGATACCATCGTAGAAATCAAAAATGAAAAACTCAGCAACTCAAACTCACTTAAGCTGACTTTTATTGTTAATCGCGGAGAAAATATCATCATAGAAAAAGTACATCTAAGTGGTGCTAAAAACCTAAGCTACTCTGATGTAGAACCTGCTATAGCTAATAAGCAAAGAGAGGCTTTGGGTTGGATGTGGGGTTTTAATGATGGCAAGCTTAAAATTTTTGATCTTGCAAATGACAGCTCAAGAATTTCTGATGTATATTTAAAAGAAGGTTATTTAGATGTAAGCGTATCTCCTGCTTTTTTAAACACTTATACCGACACTTATCAAGCTGATTTGACTTATTTTATTAATGAAGGTGAAGTTTATAAAGTAAAAGATATTAAAATTTTTAATCCCATCTTTAGCGATGAAGAAAACGATGCTTTAGCAAAAGATCTTAAACTTAGCATTGGAAAAATTGTCAACATAGAAAAATTAAGAGAAGATATCAAAACCATCGAAACTAAAACTGCGGACTTAGGCTATGCCTTTGTACAAGTCATACCTGATATACAAAAAGACAAAGAAAATCACCAAGCTACCATCATCTTTAAAGTAATACCTAATGAAAAAGTATACATAAGAAATGTTATCATTTCTGGTAACACTAAAACAGTTGATAGGGTAATTCGTAGAGAATTGTATCTCACAGAAGGAAATCTTTACAATAGAACCGACTTAACAGATTCAAGAAATGCCTTAAGAAGAACAGCGTATTTTGAAAATGTCGAAATCAAAGAGCAAAGAGTAGATGATACTCATATTGATTTAGTAGTGGAAGTAAAAGAAGCATCAACTGGAGCTATTTCAGGCGGTATTGGTTATGGCACTAGTGATGGAATTTTGCTTAGCGCTTCTTTATCAGATGCCAATATTTTAGGATCTGGTATGAAAGGAAGTGTAAGTATTGATAAAGGTGATGATACTCTTTCTGGTAGAGTATCTTTAAAAAATCCTAGAGTAAATGATAGCGATTATTCTTTAGGCGGCTCATTATATTCAGATCGTTTAGAATGGGATAGTTATGATGAAAGAAACTATGGTTTTGATGTAAGCGTAGGAAAAACACTGGGTAGATATACTAGCATAGGTTTAACTTACAATCTTGAACAAAGTGATATTTATCATCTAAGTGATCGTTTGATTGCGCAAGGTTACAAGCTTGGAAAAAGCTACAAAAGCTCCGTTACACCTTCGATTGTATTTAACAATACCGATGATTACTATTTACCAAGATCGGGTTTTATCGCCTCAACCTCACTTGAATATGCAGGTTTAGGCGGAGATCAAGAGTTTATAAGCTCTGTTACCAAATTTAACTATTATCAAGGTTTAGAAGACTTCATAGGCTGGGATTTGATCTATCGCTATAAAGCAAGTTTTTACAAGGTATGGGATCAAGGCTATTTACCAATCAATGAAAAACTATATCTTGGGGGCATAGGCACCATTAGGGGTTTTGATAGAAGAAGTGTTAGCCCTAAAAACGATTGGGGTGATGAGACAGGCGGTACAGTAGCCTTTGCAAACTCCGTAGAACTTAGTTTTCCAATCTTTGATAGAATCAAGCTAAGGGGAAGTGTGTTTTTTGACTATGGTGCAATCGGACAAAGCTCTTTAAGTCAAATTCAAAGATGGAGCACAGGTATTGGTTTTGAATGGCTTACTCCACTAGGTGCTTTAAATTTAGTTTTTGCGAAACCATTTAACACCAACTCAAAAGATGATTTGAGTAAATTTGAATTTATGTTGGGTGCAAGATTTTAAAAGTGATAAAATCTTGCTATAATTTTGAAATTTTATTTTAGGTAGAGATAATGAATTTTTTAGATATTTTTTCTAGCATAAGACGCAAGCAAGCTGCTCCAAGTGAGGCTCCAAACCACTGGGTAAAATGCAACTCATGCCATGCGTTGATGTATTATAAAGAGATAGAAACTTGTTATAATGTTTGCCCTAAATGTAATTTTCATATGAGATTAAGTCCTGCTAAACGTATTGAACTGCTAAGTGATGAGGGTACTTTTGTAGAAATGGATAAAGACTTACATGCGGTAGATCCTCTCAAATTTGTTGATAGTAAATCATATAAAAAAAGATTAGCAGAAAATGAAGAAAAAACAGGAAGAAAAAGCGCTGTAATAAGCGGGGAATGCTGCATAGATGGGATAAAAACCCAACTAGTTGTTTTTGACTTTGCTTTTATGGGCGGGAGCTTAGGCTCAGTTGAAGGAGAAAAAATTCTTAGAGCTATTGAAAGAGCTATTGAGAAAAAAACTCCTGTTGTAATTGTTAGCGCAAGTGGTGGTGCTAGAATGCAAGAAAGCACCTACTCTTTAATGCAAATGAGTAAAACAAGCGCAGCATTAAAACTACTTGCTGAAGCAAAATTACCTTATATTTCAGTTTTAACCGACCCGACAATGGGTGGGGTTAGTGCATCATTTGCTTGGCTTGGTGATATCATCATGGCTGAACCTGGTGCTTTAGTTGGCTTTGCAGGAGCTAGAGTAATCAAACAAACCATAGGTGCAGATTTACCTGAAGGCTTCCAGAAAGCCGAATTTTTACTTGAACATGGCTTGATTGATGCCATTGTAGAAAGAAACGAACATAAAAAATTTATCGCAGACTTTTTAAGATTTTTTTCTAAAAATTAAAAATGCAAGTTAATGTTTTAAGCATTCAAAAAAATAACAACGATGAGTTTAGTAAAATCAATGAAAACTACACTAAACTCATCAAAAAATTTTGTAATTTTAACGACGTTTGTATCTTTAACAACAAAATAGCTCTAGCTCAAAATACTAATGCCTTAGAAGCTAAAAAGTCTTATACCAACGCTTTAAATCCACACAAAAAAGGCTTTTGCATAGCATTAGATGAAAAAGGTAAAAATCTCACCAGTATAGAATTTGCAAAGTTATTACAAGATAAAAATGAAATTTCTTTTTTTATTGGCGGTGCTTATGGCTTTGAAAGAGAATTTATCGCACAAATGCACACTAGCATAGCCCTTAGTAAAATGACACTAGTGCACAAATTTGCCAAAACCATGCTTTTGGAGCAAATTTATCGTGCCTTTTGTATCAACACAAATCACCCATACCACAAATAGGAGCATTTATGCAAGAATTAAATCTTGAAGAATTTAAAAATATTTTAATCCAAAGACAAAAAGAAATTTTAAACCAACTTCAAGGTAACATAGACAATATACACAATCTACAAGATAGTGAACCTAGAGATGAAGTTGATCTACAACAAATCGACAATAGCTCACATATTGATTTTAAAATCAATGAAAATTTAAAAGCTGAATTAGATGAAATTAAACATTCATTAAGCAAAATAGATGACAATACTTACGGAATTTGTGAATATTGCGAGGAAAATATCCACCCTGAAAGGCTGAAAATAAAACCTCATGCAAAATATTGTATAAATTGCCGTGAAAACCTAGAAAAAAGGAAAGAGCTATGAAAATAAAATTATTTTTCTTTGCAAGCTTAGTTTATCTTTTAATTGTTGCGGCCTTAGTTTATAATCTAAATTTGGGTGATTATACTTTTGTAGTTTCTACTTTTGAATTACGCCTACCAGTTAGCATATGGGTAATTTTACCTACCTTTGTTTTAATGATTTTAGCTTTATTACATATGAGTTTTTATGGTTTTTTAAAACATTTACAGTATAAAAATCTAATCAAAGACAGTAAAAACTATGAAAACTATATAGTTGATATTTTTTTAAAAAAAACTAGCAAGATTAAATTTAAGACACAAGAATTTCAAGACATAGCAAAAAACACCTATGCACTTTATTGCAAAGAGAAAATTCAAAACCCTAAAATAGACAGTATTGTTGATATTTTTGAACAATTAGAACAAAAAGAATTTGTCGACTTAAAAAAATACAAACTAGACACACATAATGAAATTTTTATTTTAAACGAAAAGAACCATTTCATAAAAGACAGTGAATATGCTTTTGCTTTTATCAAAAACAAAGAAAAAATAAATGATGATTTAGAACAACTTGCATATAATGAAGTATTAAAAAACAGTCCTTATAGTCAAATCAAGACATTAAAAGTTCAAAAAAGCCAAGATGATATCTTGTTACTTTTACATCGATTTAAAGAAGAAAAATTAGATTTAAATCAAGCCGAGATAGAAGTTTTGCTTACAATGAATCCGCTAGATGAGAGTGGCTACTTACAAAGTGTGAAAATTCTATGTCCAAAATTAGAACCACAGTTTTTGATTGCTTTATTTAAAAAACTAAAAGATCACCAAAACCAAGCCTTAAGAGCTTATTTATACACTTTAGCTGAATTTGGTATGTATGATGAATTGCTTAATGAATTAGGAAATGATCAAAACGAACACAAAGACTTTAGGCTTGCCCTCTTTTTAAGAGAGCATAACAAAAAATTTGAACTTGATAGACTAATACAATGATTGATTTTAGCAAAAAACCTTTATTTTTAGCACCTATGGCAGGGTTTTCTGATCTGCCTTTAAGAAATTTAGTCAAACAATTTGGTGCTGATGTGACCATTAGTGAGATGATTAGTTCTAATGCTTTAGTATATGAAAGTACAAAAACCCTTAAAATGCTAGAAAGAGCAGAACTTGAAAATCCTTACATTGTCCAAATAGCAGGTTCTGATGAGGGCGTGATCCAAAAGGCTGTAGAAATTTTAAACCGTTTTGATTTTATTGATGGAATTGATTTTAACTGTGGTTGCCCTGTTAATAAAGTCATTAAACAATGCGCAGGTAGTGCTCTACTGCAAGATCTTGATAAACTACAAAGGATTTTAGAACTCATAAAAAAAACCAGTAACAAAAAGCTAACTAGTGTTAAAGTGAGATTGGGTTTTGACAAAAAAGATCCCATTGCTATCGCAAAAGCATGCGAAAATGCAGGAGTAGATTTTATCAGCATGCATGGTCGCACTAGAAAACAAATGTATAGTGGTAATGCTGATTATGAAGCAATAGCCATGGCTAAAGAAAATATCAAAATTCCTTTAGTTGCAAATGGTGATATCAGTGAAGCAAATGCCAATGATGTGTTTAAAATCACCCAATGCGATGCCTTAATGATAGGTCGCGCAAGCGTAGGAAAGCCGTGGATATTTTATGAGATCAAACATGGTAGAAAAATCGATAAAACCATGAAAAATAAAATCATCTTTACGCACTTTGAAGAAATGCTAAAACACTATAAAGATCAAGGTGTTAGTATTTTTAGAAAACATCTACATGAATACTCTAAAGGCTATGAAGATGCATCTAATTTTAGAGATCAAGTAAACCGTATCAATGATGCTGATACCATGAGAGAATATATTCAAGATTTTTTCAATAAGGAATGATTTTTGCTTGTAAATGACCAAGCAATATGATGAAGAGATACCATAAAACAAGGAAGGTTCATGGCAGCTCATATCAATTCGAAAGGGATTTACAAAGCATTAGGTGGCATTAGAACAAGCGCAAACAACCTAGCAGCGCAAGCTTCAAAGCTTAATAACCAAAGCTTGAATTTTGATCAAATTTTAGATCAAAGCAAGCCAAAGTGTATTAGCACTTGCTTGCAAAGCTCTCAACAACAACTTGGGAATTTACTTGAAGATATAAAAAATAGCAAGGAAGCTATTATTAAAAACACCCATATTGATAGCATTAACATCATCTCACGACTTCGACAAGAAGCGATTATGATGTATGATATCACGCTTAAAAACCCTCTTTGATGATTTTATATAAATTATCAATATATTCATCGCTAAAATGCGATGAATTAAAATTGTTATAAAAATAAGACAAATCCTTAGCTTTAAATTCATAACCAAAAGCGCATTTTCTATGAGCTGGCAAAAAAGCTCTTACTAAGACAACATCTTCTTGTATACTCTCATCGCAAACAAAACAAGTGAAAATTTGATGCAAACGTCCTTCAAAGCTTAAAAGTTTTAAATAAGCATCTACAATAACCCGCTTGCAATCTTGTTTTTCAAAACGTCTAGCACATTCTTCTAAAAGTTCAAAATAAAAACTATCAACAGTTTCCACTTCTTTTAAATGCCAATAAAAAAGCCTTATAAACTCTTGCCAAAAGAACATTTTTTCTCTATCTAAAGTCCAAGAAAAACCCACATGCAAGACATCTTTTAGCCGTGGTAAAAATCTTGTACTTTCTTCAAGTTCAAAATCTATCTTGTAGCCACTTAAGATATTTGAATGTCTCATTCCATAAAATCTATAACTTTTGATGACTTTTTTTGGACTTAAAAGATAAACAATCAAATCTTCATCTTTTACACTTTGAGTATGTAAAATATACCCTTGCATTAAAGAAGTTCTATACCATAAGCTTTTAAAATATCATAAGCACTTTGCTCTAATTCTTTACTAAAGCTTGCTGTGGCATTTTTGTGTAAGATAAGTTTAGAATTAGGTGTAGCACTTAATGCTAAAATAATATTACTAAAAACGCAAATATGCGAAACTAAACCACAAAATTCTATAATATTGTAATGGTTTTCTTTTAAAAAATTCGCAAATTCTAAACTACCAAAGGTGTTTTTATGAAAAATTTTTTTTGCATTTTTTAAATATATATCAAATTCGCTTGGCATTTTCCAGCCAAAACCATCTTTAATACAGTGGCAAATAGGGATATTTTTGCCCTCTTGGGTTTTTAAATAATTTTCATCATGAGTATCAAAAGTAAAAACCACATCATCTTGATGATTTTTTAAAAGCTTGAGAATGTTTTCTTTTATCTTGGTAGCTTCTTCAAAACCCAAGCTACCATCGATAAAATCATTTTGATAGTCAACAACCACCAAGAGCTTAGTCATTGTCCTTAACCATGAAAAAACTATTTGTATGAATATTTTCAAACGCGGTTTTTAGACTTGTAAATAATTTTGGATTGTCTTTTTCTAAATTAGCTAAAAGTTGCTTCGCCTCTTCTCTAGCATGTGGAAATTTAACATTTTTTTCACTTAATTTCATACCAGGGCAAAATTCATTACCAATGACTTCAAGCTCATTAGCAATAGCATTTTCTCTTAATTGTCTTTCTCTTACAAAAATCAAAGGGCGAATAACTTCTACGCCTCTTTTGCTTTTATATTTTGGCGCTAAACTTCTAAGAGCACCATTGTAAATAAAATTCATAAAAAAGCTTTCTACAGCATCATCTAAATGATGACCTATAGCTAGCTTATTAAAACCATTTTCCAAAGCATAGGTATACAAAGCACCGCGTCTCATTCTTGAAAAATAACTGCAAAAACTCGAATTTTTTCTAATAGTATCGCCTGATATTTCATAAATATTAGAGTCAATCACTTCATGATCAATACCATGTTCTTTACAATGATTATGAAGTTTAGTATAATCTTCGCCCATTCCATAGCTCAAAGTCACAGCTTTAAGCTCAAATTTAAAAGGCGCATGTGCTTGCATACGTTTAAGAAGGTGCGCCAAAGCAAGTGAATCTTTTCCACCACTTAAGCCCAACAAAACCTTGTCATTGTCATTGATCAAAGAAAATTTAGCATTGGCCTTTGCCACTTCCCTGATGAGCTTTTTACTGAGGTTAATCATAGTTTCTCACAAATTTTCAATACAAAATTAGCTGAAATTTTTGCTGATTTTTCCACAAATTCATCAAAATCAAATTCAGCTTTCTCGCCTGCTTTATCACTCATTGATCTTAAAATCAAGCATGGGATCTTTAAAGCATCACACACTAAAGCCACACTTGCTCCTTCCATTTCGCAAGCATCTGCGTTAAAAATTTCTCTAATTTTTGCTTTTTTATTTTCATCACAAATAAACTCATCACCCGTAGCAATTACACCAGGTTGAATTTTTATACCAAGCTCTTTGGCAACATCTAAGGCAAGATGGTTTAACTTTTCATCAGTTGGAATAAAAATTTCATTTCCTGGAACATATCCAAGTGGATGTCCAAAAGCGGTAATATCTAAATCATACTGTGCTAATTTTGTAGCATAAATCAAGTCACCTATTTCCAAACTAGGATTAAAAGCACCTGCTACACCTGTGAAAAGTAAAAGTTCTGCTTTAAATTTTTCAATCATAATAGTCGCACTAAGAGTTGAATTAACTTTTCCGATTTTAGAATAAGCTATAACCAACTCATGCTCATTATACTTTGCAAGATAATAAGTGTTGTTTGCATATTCTACAGTTTGATATTCTTTTAGTGTTTCCAGCAAAGGAGTTATTTCCTCAGGCATAGCACCTAAAATAGCTATCTTCATTTAACAACCTTTAAAATTTCTTCGATATCTTCTATTTTACTTAATGCATAAGTTTCTTTTGTAGTGATTTTTTTATTTAAACCTTTTAACACACTCGCGCCAAATTCAATATAAAAATCTACTTCATCATCAATAGCTTTAATACTTTGCTTATAAAGAACAGGCTTAACAAGCTGATCGCTTAAAAGTGTCAAAGCTTGACTTTTATCATTATATACTTTAGCATTCACATTCGAAACTACACTTTTAAACTCATCTTTTAAGACAAGCTCTAGTTCTCTTGAAAGCCTCATGGAAGCATTTTTTAATAGCGGACAATGGCTTGCCACGCTCATATTTAACAACATGGCTCGTTTTGCTCCAGCATTTTTAAATTCATTTTCATAAGAAGCTAGATCTGGTTTTAAACCTGCAACAACTATTTGTCCATCGCAGTTGTAATTGGCGGCAAAAATATTTTTACCATCGTTTAATGCTTTTTGGCAAAGTTCTTCCACCACTTGATCTTCTAAACCCAAAACCACCATCATACCTGCTTCAATTTTAGAACAATCTTCTTGCATAAACTGACCACGTTTATTTACAAGCATGATTACATCTAAAAAATCAAATGCCCCTTGAGTTGCCAAAGCACTAAATTCACCCAAAGAATGTCCTAGGCTATATTTTGGACAAAGATCTGTTTGCTCTTTTAATGCTTCATAAGCCATAAGCGAATTTAATACAATAGCCATTTGTGTAAATTCACTTTTATTTAAATTTTCATTCTCTTCAAAAAGCAAATGTTTAAAATCTATCTTGCAGTATTCGCTTGCACGCTCAAGTAGTTCTTTTGCTTTAGATGAATTTTCGTAAAAACTAAGACCCATGCCAACGCTTTGAGAGCCTTGGCCTGGAAAAATAAATGCAGTATTCATTAATGACCACCGCAGCAGCCACCACCGTGACCGTGGCCACCACAACAACCGCCACCACCGTGACCGTGATGATCATGATGATGTCCTCCACCACCACATCCACAACTTCTACTACCAGCAACTATACCTGTTAAGATTTCATCTTCAGTCGCTGCTCTTACATCTACAATATTTAATGAAAATAACAAATCTTTTCCCGCGTAAGCATGATTGTAGTCGATAGTCACTTCATTTTCAGTGATTTCTCTTACGATAACTCTTACAGTATTTCCATCTTCACCTTCACCAAATAGCTCCATACCAACTTGCAAGTCAATTCCTGCAAATTGTTCTTTTGGTAAAGTTTGTAAAGCGTTTGCATCGTATTCACCCAAAGCATTTTCTTTTTTAATTTCAATATCAACATTACAAGGTGCATCTAATTTTTGAATTTCAGCTTCCAACCCTTCTAAAATTTGCCCCTTACCTAAAATAAAAGAAATCGGTTCTGCATAAACATTTGATTCTAAAACTTCTTTGGTATTTGCATCTTTTAACTCATAAAACATTGAAACTACACTATTTTTTTCTATAGCCATTTTATTCTCCTTTTTTATTTTCTATCTGGCGAAACTTTCGCTTCAGGGCTATCAGGATATGCTGTCTTTAAGGCTTTATAAAATTTATTCGCACTTTTAGGATCACCTACTTTATCTAAACTAATAGCAGTATGATAAAGTAATTTTGGCACATAATCACCCTTGGTACTTATTGCAGAACTTTTTTTATAAAAGCCTAGTGCGCCTGCATAATCTTGTTGTTTGTATCTTATTTCTCCAAGCCAAAATGTAGATCTAGCAGGTTTATAATGAATGCTAATTAAATGCTCAAATTTCTCTTTTGCATCTTCAAATTGATTTTTATTTGTTTCATTAATTGCTTGTTTTAATATCTCGCTAGAATCTAAATTTTTCCAACTGTCATCTTTTTTTACAACCACTACTTCTTGAGTTTCATTAACATCTTCGATGATTTCTTGCGTTTGGTTGTTATCTTTTACAATAGGAACAACTGGAGAAGGTGTATTGTTGATCTGTTTTTGCAATCGTTCTATTTCAGACTGAAAAAAAGTTATACTTTGATTCATATCATCTTTAGAAATATAATCATCATTTATTTTGTTAATTGAAGCTGTGATTTCAGCTAAAACTTTTTGTATCTCTTGATGATTTTTTTCTTGAATTTTTCTATTTTCCTCTACATAAGCTCTTAAATTTTGGATTTCTTGAGTTATATTTGCCTCAAAATTTTGGTAATTGTCTTCCAAAGAAAGTAATTTTGTATTTGCTTTTGAATACTGAGCATTCAAACCCTCGGTTACACTTTGCAAACCTTCTATATTTTCCACAGCAGTGTTAATTTTACTAGTTAAGTTAGTATAATATTCATTTAAAGCTTTTAAGCGCTCTTGGTTTTCATATTGTAGTTTTTCATTTTGAGTTAAACCATAAGGTGTTTTTGTGTCTACTTTTCCTGCATCAAATGCTGAAATTTCAGCATGTAAAAAAGTAGCCCCCAAAAGAGCTACTGATAATAGTTTTATTTTCATATCAATTTAAACTTATTTTGTAATTTTAAATTCAGCACGACGATTTTGTGCATCACAAGATTTTGTTCTTTCAGTACATACAGGATTAGTTTCTCCATAGCTTTTCACGCTAATTCTATCAGCGCTAACACCTTGAGCTACTAGAGATTCTTTAACCGCTTTAGCTCTTTTTAAGCCTAAAGCTTGGTTATACTCATCTGTTCCCCACTCATCACAATTACCTTCAACTACGATAGCAGCGTTTGCCGCTTCTTTGTTAAAGATTGCAGCATTATCAGCAATTACACCTTGCATATCTTTTCTGATGTTAAATTTATCAAAATCAAAATAAACATTTTGAATAGAATTTAAAGATGAAACATTTTCAAATTGATCTGAGCTTCCGCTTCCTTTTGATCCATCTACACTACTTGAACTGCTTACGCTAGTATTTTTTGTAGCACATCCACTTACAATAACAGCAAATGCAGCAATTGAAGCAAAAATGATTTTTTTCATTACTTTCCCCTTTTTTTATTTAAAAATTATGCTTAATTATAACAAAAAAAATGTTATTTTGATATTTTACCAATCAATTGATTGAATTTTTCCTATTTTTAAACCATAATGAAATGCTTTGTTTGCATTGATTCTTATAACACCTAAAGCACTTTGCGACCCCAAGTACTTTATAAATACGATGCTTTGACCATCGCTAGAAAATCTTGGAAAAAGATTTTTTCCATTAGCTGTAAGTTGTCTGATATAGTCACTTTGAGTTGACATTAAATACAGATTAAAAACACCCCTTTGATTTACCTCTCTACTTGAATATACCATATAATGATTATATGTAGAAACAGATGAATTATTTTTACCATGGAAAACAACCTGCTCTGTTAGATTGGTATCTAAATTTTGCATAAAGATATTTGGATAGCCCAAACGGTCTGATACAAAAACAATTTTTTTATCATCATCAACAAAATTTCCATTTACATCTATACCAATATAACTTGTAATTTGCGTAAGGTTTTTTGTATCTATATCATACAAATAAACGTCTGGTTGATCTTTTGGGGCCATAGTTAAAAGTATTTTTTTACCATCATCACTCACATCAGAAGCGACCATCATGCCTTTGCTAGCAATTATTTTTGTAATATTTTTATTTTTCATATTATACTTATAAAGAGTTGGTATTTCATCTTCATAAGCTGTAAAATAAAATGCGCTTTGTTCTTTATTTGCCCATTTTGGAAATAAATTTAAACCTTTTGAAATCAACACTTTTTGATAAGTTAAAGTATAATCAGCTAGTAAAATATCACTATGTTTGCTACCTTGGGTTCTTGCGATTAGAATTTTATGATCCATCCAATCTACAAGTGAAAAACCGAGTTTTCTATTCATTTGAGCAACACTTCTATGTGCTAAAAATGGGTATTCTTCTACAGAAAGAATTTGTTCATAAAATCTTGTCTTAGTTTCATTAGCAGCTAAGACTTCAACATCAATATCTAAAAGTTTGCCATTTTTATTCAAAACATAAGAAAAAACATAATCGCTTTTCGCCTCATCTTGGCTTAATTCAAAATTAGAACTCACCTTGATGTCGTTAATTAGCATATTGTAAAAACTTTTCTTAAGATCTAAATCACTAAGCTTAGATTGATCTTTGATAAAAATTGTTGGCAGTTGCATGCCTTTATTTACAACTGAAATAGTTGCATCTTGCCCAAACAACACTGAACAAAAAAATAAAAAAACTAATATCCTTTTCATCATTTCTCCGTTTTAAACTCAATTACATCGCTAAGTTGCATTTTGATTTTTCTTATTTTACCATTTGGAGGTAAAGTTATGTATTTTCCTTCTAAATTTTGTAAAAATTCTTTTGCTTTTTTATCAAAATTATCACTATAAGCACTTGTAGAACTTAGTAAATAAAATTGACCGTGATTATCTATAACAAATTCTACTTCGATACTCAAATTTCCACTAGGATTATAAATTCTCCATCGATCTTCAAGGTATTTTCTCACCGCGCCCAAAAACTGATCATATACTCCTATTTTTTGCTCCATAAGAGATTGCCCCAACTCTTGATTTAACTGTAGATTTTCATTAAGTTGTTGAGAAAAATCATTAATCTTTTCTCTTTGAGTAAAAATTGGTTTTTTTGATGGCATTGAAGATTGTACTTTTGTGGTTTTTTCTTCTTGATAGTCTTCTATTTTTCCAAACAAATCATTAAACACACTTGCTTTTTGGTCTATATCTTGAGTATTTACATTTTTATTTGTAGTATATTTTTGTAAAAGATTTTCTTCAAATAGGCTTTGTAAATTTTCTTTTTGTATTTCTTGTGTAATATTGACTTGATTGGTATTAACACTATCACCAAGTTCTATATTCACAAAACTATTAGGATCATCTGTAAATTCAATAGCTTTTGTTTTGTACTCTATCAGTTTAAAAAAAACTAAAAAAATAACGATAAAATAAATTAAAATCGAATAAACAAGTGCTTTAAGATTGCGTATCGAATTTTCTTCCATATTCTACTCAGTTTGTAAAGCAACTTTTTGGAAACCAAGATGCTTCATTGTTCTTAAAACACTCATTACATCGTCGTATTTTAGATTTTTATCTGCTCTTATAAAGACAGTTTCTTGTGTATTATACTGAACTTTCAAGGCATTCATATTGTCTGCAAAGCTTACAAAATCAAATTTATCTTTTCCTATAAAAATTTCTCTTTTTGCATTAATTGTTATAATCAAGCTTTTAATATTTGGAGCACTAGAAGCTTTTTGTGATCCTTGTGGAAGCTGCACCTTTTCTTCATAAGTAATACTAGGCGCAGTAACCATCAAAATAGCTAGCAAAACTAGCATAATATCCACCAAAGGCGTAATGTTTAATTCAGGTTTTTCATCTAAAAACATTACTAAGCCTTTGAAGAACTTACTAATACTTTAATCTCACTATCTAAGATATTAATCAACTCATATGCTTTTCTTTTAATAATCAAATGAAAACTATAAGCTGGAATTGCAACCAAAATCCCACAACCCGTAGCTACCAAAGCTTCGCTGATTTTAGGAGCAATAATACTTAGAGAATTTTGCATTTCTAAACCACCAAAAGTTTCAAGAATAGAAATAACAGTACCAAAAAGCCCTATAAAAGGTGAAGTAGAAGCGATAATACTAAGCCAAGTTAAGCCTATTGTTGCTTTTTTTTCTACAGAATTTTTATAAATATTCATCTTAGTTTCATCGATCTCAATACATTTTTTTAAAATCGATGCACTTTGACTCAAGTCTCTTTCGCCTCTCATTAAAGCTTCTAGAGCTTGACTTTCATCTTGCATCCACTTGTTAATAAGTGACATTCTTGAAAATAAAATACTAAAACTAACTATAAAATACACCGAAAGCCAAGCTAATACAATATAAGTGATTAAGCTTGTATTTTCAAAAAAATGAAAAATTGCTTGAAAATCCACTATTTTTGCCTTACATTATTGTCCATTTTAGCAAAAGTAGAAGCCAAAGCTACACTATCGCTACTCATAGATTTAATCAAATCTTTTGCTTCTTCTAATTTTTTTGCTATTTCGCTATCGCTATTTCCACCAACCCAAACAGCACCTTTAGCCAAAACACTAACTTTAGTTTCAGATACTTTTACATGGCCTGAATCAATAGCAACTAACTCATGAGTTGAATCTGCTTTTTCTATATCGATAATTCCTGATTTTAAAGAAGATATCAAAGAAGCATGGCCTTTTAACACACCAAACTCACCTTCACTTCCAGGAAGTACTACAGATTTTACACTATCATTGTAAATCATACCAAGAGGTGTTACCACCTCTATATGAATCAAGTTATCCATTATTAAGCCTTAAGTTTTTCTGCTTTTTCAATCACTTCATCAATTCCACCTACCATGTAGAAAGCATTCTCTGGCAAGTGATCGTATTTTCCTTCTAAAATACCTTTAAATCCTGCTATTGTGTCTTCTAAACTGATATATTTTCCAGGGCTACCTGTGAAAACTTCAGCAACGAAGAATGGTTGAGATAGGAATTTTTCAATTTTTCTTGCTCTTTCAACAATCAACTTATCCTCTTCACTCAACTCATCCATACCTAAAATAGCAATAATATCTTGCAAATCTTTATATTTTTGAAGTACTGATTGTACCCCACGAGCTACTTTATAGTGCTCTTCGCCAATGATTTGTGGATCAAGCATTCTTGAAGTTGAATCCAATGGATCAACAGCTGGATAAATACCTTTTTCAGCAATCGATCTATTTAAAACCGTAGTTGCATCTAAGTGCGCAAAAACAGTTGCAGGCGCAGGGTCAGTTAAGTCATCTGCTGGAACATAAACTGCTTGAACTGAAGTAATAGATCCTTTTTTAGTTGAAGTAATTCTCTCTTGGAATTTACCCATTTCACTAGCTAGAGTTGGTTGGTATCCAACTGCTGAAGGAATTCTTCCTAAAAGCGCTGACATTTCAGAACCTGATTGAGAAAATCTAAAGATATTGTCGATAAACATCAACACATCAAGACCCATTTCATCTCTAAAATATTCAGCCATAGTAAGACCTGTTAAAGCAATACGATTTCTTGCCCCTGGTGGCTCATTCATTTGTCCATAGCACAGTGCAACTTTATCTAAAACGTTACTTTCTTTCATTTCATTATAAAGGTCATTACCTTCACGAGTTCTTTCACCAACACCCGCAAATACCGAATAACCACTATGTTTAAAAGCAACATTGTGAATTAATTCCATAATAATTACGGTTTTACCAACACCAGCACCACCAAAAAGCCCTACTTTACCACCTTTTGCATAAGGAGCAAGTAAGTCTACAACTTTAATCCCTGTTTCAAAAATTTCACTTTTAGTGCTTTGTTCCTCAAATGGAGGTGGATCTCTATGGATTGACCAATGTTTATCAAAATTAACTTCTTCACCCTCATCAATCAAATCACCTGTAACATTGAAAATTCTTCCAAGTACTTTTTCACCAACCGGTACACTGATTGGATTTCCAGTTGCGACAGCTGATAAACCTCTAACAAGACCATCAGTCATATCCATAGCAATAGTTCTTACCTTGTTGTCGCCTAAATGTGCAGCAACTTCAAGTACTAATTTACACTCTTTTCCTTCTAATTCATAATTAACAATAATTGCTTCATTAATTTGTGGAAGATAGTCTTTAAATTCAACATCAACCACTGGTCCTAAAACTTGAGAAATAAAACCTTGCATCATCACTCCTAAATTTATTTCATTGACTCAACACCGCTGATAATTTCTATCAACTCGGTGGTAATAGACTCTTGTCTTGCTTTATTGTAAGCTAAGTTAAGTTGCTTAACTCTTGCTTTTGCATTATTAGTTGCATTGTCCATAGCTTGCATTCTTGCACTATGTTCAGCCGCCAAAGAATCAACCAAAGAAAAATACATATTATATTCAAAATAAGTTTTTAATAAGTCATGTAAAATTTCTCCATCTTCAGGCTCTAAATCCATTAAAGACTGAGAATTTTGTTCTTCTTTACTTGCTATGGCTTGCACTGGCAATAATTCATTAATACGTATTTCTTGAGAAATCATATTTTTATAGCCATTATGTACAATTACCACTTTATCTGTAACTTCATTCATAAAATCATCAACAGCACTATGAATGATCGCACAAGCTTTTTCATAATCTGGACTTGAGCTTGTGTCAAGATATTTTTCTAAAATTTCAATATTTTGAAAATTAAAATACTCTATACCCGTTTTACCAATCGCTCTCAATCTTACCTTGATTTTTTTTGCTTTACATTCTTCAAGCATTTCATTTACTGTTTTTATAGTTTTAATGTTGAAACCACCGCACAAACCTTTATCTGCAGTAATGAAAACAATGTCCATTTTTTCGATATTTTCTTTTTTTCTAAAAAATGGAAGTTTGTCATCAAGCCCTTCATATTGATTCATCTTAAAAGCAATTTCAGATAAAACTTCATCAATTTTTTGAGCATAAACTTTTGACTTTTTAGCCGCCTCTTCTGCTTTTCTTAATTTAGCAGTAGAGACAAGCTTCATTGCGTTGGTTGTTTTTTGCGTGTTATGTACGCTTTTAATTTTTCTTTTTATTTCTTTTAAATTAGACATTTAAAAACCTTATATATGGTTTGCTTTAAACTCACTCAATGCTTTAGCTAGTTTTTCTTCTAAGTCTTTATCTAAAGCTTTTTTCGTTCTAATTTGCTCAAAAATTTCTGGGTATTTAGCCTCAATAAATGGATATAAAGCTGCTTCAAATTCTCCGATTTTTGAAACAGCGATATCATCTAAATAACCTTTTGTTCCTGCATAAATCATTACAACTTGATTTTCTGCTGAAAGTGGAGAATAAGGAGGCTGTTTTAACACTTCAACCATTCTTTGTCCACGCTCAAGTTGTTTTCTACTAGCTTCATCCAAATCACTTGCAAATTGTGCAAAAGCTTGCAACTCTCTATATTGAGCTAGATCAAGTCTTAGTGTACCTGAAACTTGTTTTGTTGCTTTGATTTGTGCAGCACCACCAACACGAGATACTGATAAACCAACGTTAATTGCAGGACGAATACCTGAGTTAAACAAATCTGTTTCCAAGAAAATTTGCCCATCTGTAATCGAAATAACATTAGTTGGAATGTATGCTGATACATCACCTGCTTGAGTTTCGATAATTGGCAATGCAGTCAAACTTCCTGCGCCAAGTTCATCGCTTAGCTTACTTGCTCTTTCAAGCAATCTTGAATGTAGATAAAATACATCACCAGGATATGCTTCACGGCCTGGAGGACGACGTAAAATCAAAGACATTTCACGATATGCAACCGCATGTTTACTTAAATCATCATAAACGATCAATGCGTGTCTAGAGTTATCTCTAAAATATTCACCCATAGTTACACCAGTATATGGAGCAAGGTATTGCAATGCAGCAGGATCTGAAGCACCTGCATTTACTACTATACTATAATCCATAGCACCATATTCTTCTAGTTTTTTAACCACTTGAGCTACTGTACTTTGCTTTTGACCTATCGCAACATATATACAAATAACATCTTTACCTTTTTGGCTAATGATAGTGTCAATAGCTACAGTAGTTTTACCGGTTTGTCTATCACCGATAATCAACTCTCTTTGGCCTCTACCGATTGGAACCAAAGCGTCAATCGCTTTAATACCTGTATGTAATGGCTCATGAACGCTTTTTCTAGCCATAATACCTTTTGCTTTTTCTTCTACAAAGCGGTATTCGCTTGCTTCAATTACACCTTTAGCATCAATTGGCTCACCTAAAGCATTTACAACACGACCTATCAATGCATCGCCCACTGGGACTTTTAAAAGTTTTTTTAGTCTCTTAACTGAACTTCCTTCTTTAAGCCCAAGTCCTTTACCTAAGATAACAATACCTACGCTTGATTCTTCAAGGTTAAGTACCATACCTTTTTCGCCATTTTCAAATTCAACCATTTCTCCAGCCATAGCATTTTTAAGGCCATATACCTTAGCAACACCATCAGCAACTGAAATAATTTTACCGGTTTCTTCTATTTCAAGATTAAAGTCAAATTTTTCAATTCTCTCTTTTATAATAGAACTAATTTCATCTGCTTTAAATTTCATCAAATCTCCTTAAATTGCTTTTAATATATATTCATTCATTTTAGCTTTTAAGCTTTGCATTGAAAATGAAATTTCATATCCAAGTCCATCTAAGCTAATTTTCACACTATCGTTATCACTTACTTTACTATCTAATCTAATTTTTGCATTAAATTTATGGCTAAGTTTTTCTTCTAAATTTCTAATCTCTTCTTCGCTTAATTTTTCTTTTGAATAAACTTGCCCTAAGAATGTGTTTTCTTTTAATGCTTTTTGCTCACTTAATTCTTTAGTGATCTCTGGAATTAACATTTCTCTACTGTTATTCACAATTAAAGCCATAAAATTTTTAAAGGCTTCACTTGGGTTATCCAATAAAGAAAGTATAAATTCTAATTTTTTTTCTTGTTTAAGTTCATAAGAGTTTAAAATATCTACAAATTTGGTAGATGAAAAAGCTGAACTTAACTGTAATAATTTTGAAAAAAAATCTTCAAAATCATTTCTTTCTAATATAGCTTTTGCATATGTTTTTGCGATTACACTTTCCATCAAGACACCTTCTTCATCATGATATTTAAAATTTCTTTTTGCTGAAGTTGTAAATTCTGATCTTCAAAGATTTCATCTAAAACAGCTTTTACTACTTCTTTTTCCATTTTTCTCATCTCATAGTCTTTGTGTTCTTCGTATGCTTTTTCTAAAACACTGATTTCTAATTTTGTTTCTTCTTCTATCTTGTTTGTAATGATTTCTGCTTCTTTTTTTGCAAGTATTATAGCATTACTTGCTTCTTGTTTAGCATGATCAAGCTTTTTCATCATTTCTAGTTTTTGATTTTTACTTGCGATCAATTTTTCCTGAATTTCATTCATCTTAGAAGCAATTTTTGCAATCCTTCCATGGTAAAAATTCTTTAAAGGTGTTGCAATAAAATAATATAAAATTGCAGCAAATAAAACAAAATTAACCGCTCTTGGAACGATGTCATACTCGCCACTTCCATTACCTGCTGCTAAAGCATAAAAAGGAAGCACTGATAAAATTGCAATTTTTCCTAACATTAAATTTCCTTAAATTTTACTCAAGCTATTTTTAAAGCTTTGTTTAAATTCTGGTATTTTAGAACGCATTTCTTCTTTTAATTCTTTTTCTTTTTCCTTTAGGCTTTTAAGAAAAACAAGCATTTGATCTTCTAATTCTTTTTTCTTTGCTGATATTTCTTTTTCTTGTTTTAATTTAGCTTCTTCTATAGCTTTTGCCTTGATTTGATTGATTTCATCTCTTGTTTGAATATGAATTTTTTCCAATTCACTTTCTACATTCGAAACATCATCAGAGTTTTTCTTCATCTTTTCTTCGTCATTTTTAATAGTTAAATCCCTAGAATCCATAAATTTAAGTAAAGGTTTATAGAGTATAGAATTTAAAATTGCTATCATAAGCAAAAAAATGACACCAGTGGCTATCATGATGGAAAAATGTACATCATTAAACATTAATACTCCTAAATAAATCTAAATAAAACGCGAAATTATATCAAAATATACCTAAAAACATATTTAATTAAATGTTTTTAGGAATTCCTTTACCTCTTCTTCGTTCGAAAAAGTAATCGTTAGCTTCAAATCTTTTGCATTTACTCTAAAACCTAGTGAGTGAATTTTATCTTTTAGGTTTTCCATGGATTGATACTGTTTGTTTAAATTTGTATTTTTTTCTAAATGGTTAGTATTTTTAAAGTTTTTAATTAATTTTTCTGTTTCTCTTACATTAAGTTTTTGCCCTATGATCGTATCAACAATCATTTTTTCTTCATCTTTTTCAAGCCCTACTAAAACTTTTGCATGACCTTGGGAAATTTTACCCTCTATAAGAAAATTTTGCGTTTGTTCGTTTAAATTTAAAAGTCTTAATGTGTTTGCAATTTGCGGTCTTGATTTATGGATAAGATCAGCTAGTTTTTCTTGGGTAATATCGTGAATTTCTAGTAGTTCCTTGTAAGAATGTGCTAATTCTATAGGGTTTAGATTTTCTCTTTGAATGTTTTCTATGAGTGCAAGTTCGCGTAATTTTATATCATCAACATTTAAAACTACAGCCTTAATTTGCTCTTTATCCAAAAGCTTACATGCTCTAAATCTTCTTTCACCTGCTATTAAAATATATTCAAACTCATCTTTTTTAAAAACCACCACAGGTTGAATTAAGCCATATTCTTTAATCGAACCTGCTAGTTCTTCTAAAGCTTGTTCATCAAAATTTTTTCTTGGCTGATAAGGGTTTGGGCTAATTAATTCGATATCAATCTCTTCTATCTTTCCTTCATTTGAACCCAATTCTTTTTCATAAACCTCATCAATATCAGCTAAAATACTACTTAAACCTCTTCCTAATGCACTTTTTTTTGCCATAATTTATCCTAATATAGAGTGTGCTAAATTTTGATAAGCCAAAGAACCTGGTGATTTTATATCATAAAGTATAATAGGCTTTCCATAGCTTGGGCTTTCAGCAAGTTTTACATTTCTTGGTATGATTATAAAATCATCTTCATTGTCACCTGTTCTAAATAGCTTTTGCTTAAAATTCTGTTTTAAATCTTCCACTGTATCTTTGGAAAGATTGTTTTGAGAGCTATACATAGTCGGTAAAAAGCCTTTGATTTTTAGCTTTGGATTAATAGTTTTTTTCACAAATTTAATAGTGTTTAAAACCATCGCAACGCCTTCAAGTGCATAAAACTCACACTGAATAGGAATGATAACACTATCGCTTGCTGCAAAAGCATTTACTGTAATACTTCCAAGCGCAGGCGGTGAATCAATGATGATAAAATCATAATCTTTAGCAATTTCTTTAATTTTTTCTCTTAAAATTGTTCTATATTCACCACTTTCTTTTACCACTTCTTGCTCGATACCCACCAAAGAAATATTAGAAGGTGCTAAATATAACTGTGGAAGTTCGGTTTTTAAAATAATTTCTGAAAGTTTTTTTCTACCTATAAACACATGGTAAATATTGTATTCATAGTTACTTCTATTAAAACCAAGTCCTGTTGTAGCATTTGCTTGTGGATCGATGTCTATCAAAAGCACTTTTTTTTCAGCTACTGCCAAAGAAGCTGCCAAGTTAATGGCAGTTGTGGTCTTACCTACTCCACCTTTTTGATTTGCAATAGTTATTATCTCACTCATCTTAAACTATATATCCTTTTATTATCTAACAATATAGAACCATCTTTATACAACAAGGCATCTTTTAGTGATAAAATTTTGCCTTCATTATGTATAAAAAAATTTCTTGATTTTTCAAATTCTAACATATACTTGCTAAAAATATTCTTCCATAAAGTCTTCTCATTCACATAAAAAAAGTATTCATTTAAAAGATCTTTAATGTCTATTTCTATATCTAAAATTTCAGCATTAAATGGAGCATATTTGAGGTTAATTCCCATTCCCACTACTAAAAATTCATTGATTTTAGAACTCATTAAGCCACCTATTTTTTTATCTTCTATGTAAAAATCATTAGGCCATTTAATCCACACTTTTGAATCATGCTTTTGCAGTACTTCTTTCATCAAGAACGCAAAATATATGCTTGCAGAAGCCAAAGGAAGATCTTGTGCTAGTTCTTGAGTTTTTACACAAAAAGACACATGTAAATTACCTTGCTTACTCTGCCATGTATTATCTCTACTACCTATACCAGCACTTTGAACAAAAGCACAAATAGCAGTATTATTTGCGATTTCACCATTACGAATTTTATCACTTAAATAAATTTGAGTTGATTCAAGCTCATCAAAATAAACTATCTCCAAGTTTTAACCTTTTTCCATTTAAATAAGTCTTGGCATCTAAGGCTTTTTTTCCACTCTCTTGTAAAGTTTTAATCCTCAAAATACCTGTTTCACATGTAAGCAAAAAGCCTTCCTTTTCTACTTGCAAAATTACACCTGATTTTTGAGTTTTTTCACTATCAACCAATTCAATATCTAAAAATTTCAAACCATTTTCTAAAAAAATTCCAGGCCAAGGGGTAAAAGCTAGAAATTTTTGATAGATTTCATTTGCATTATCTAAAACAATCAATCCATGTTCTTTTTTGATTTTTTTACAATGCGTAACCAAACTTTCATCTTGAGCCACAGGGGTAATTTGAGAATAATTTTCCAAAGTACTTATACAAAGTTTGGCTGCTAAATTTGAAAGCATAATAAAAATCTCGGCTGAATTTTTACCTTCTATATCACATTCTTTACTTTCTAAAATAGCACCACTATCAAGCCCTTCTTCCATAAGCATCGTGCAAACCCCGCTTATTTTATCTCCATTTAAAATAGCGCTTTGTATCGGCGAAGCTCCACGATATTTAGGAAGTAAAGAAGCATGTAGATTAATACAAGGAGCGATATCTAAAATTTCTTTTGGTAAAATTTTCCCATAAGCAGCAACAACTATAAAATCTGGTTTTAAACTTTTAATATCTTGTATAACATTTTCATCTTTTAAGCTTTTTGGAGTATAAATTTTTATATCAAGATTATTTTCTAAAATAAATTTTTTAGTATCACTTGGAGTTAAAATTTGCTTTCTTCCTACAGGTTTATCAGGTTGAGTAAATAAAGCTTGGATATTAAATCCTTTATCAACAAGCTCTTTTAAAATACAAGTTGCATAAGAGGGAGTTCCCATAAAAATGATATTTTTCATAATGCCATTATCCTTTTTTGATAAGTTTTTATAGCTTTTTGATATGAAAGCTCAAGATAATCTTTAAAAATTTCAAAATTTTTTCTAGAAGGGTTGTTGATGCAAATATATCCCATATAAGCATAAATTGGGTGAGGCATGATAAGATCAAGCATAGAAAAATCATAATTTAAACCAACGACCTCACCCTTTAAAGCTTTTTTAGGTTTTTGACCAAAAAGATTTTGATAATCTTGATCACAAAGAGAGCAACTTAGACGAAATACACCCTCTCTATTTAAATTTGAAGCTTTATCATTTATGCCATCATTTTCTTTAATAGTACAAAAATAAACTCCGTTTTTTAAAACCTTATCAGGATTATAAAAAAAGCTATGCTCTTTATAGGTAAATTTATATATCAAGTCTTTAAAATTAGATTTGATATATTCTTGGATAAAATCTATAGTTAAATTTTCACTCATCAAAGATTATTTTGATTTCTGATTTTTTTTACTTCGTCTAAAAGCATAAATTTAAGCTCTTTAAGTCCGGTTTTTTCAAGGCTTGATACTTTGACAAAAAAACTTTGCGGGTTATTTTGACTTTGTAAATAAGCCTTTAGTTCATTATAATCATCCTCCATTTTTTGTGCAAATTCTTCACCTAAATTTACGCTATCACTTTTTGAGAGCATGACACCAAAATTTCTTGCATAAAGCTTATTTGAAAATTTTTCTAATTCTTTTCTTAAAACACAAAACTGCTCTTTTAAACTCATTTCTCTTAATGGATCAAGCACAAAAAGCAAAAAAGAAGTTCTTTCTATGTGTCTTAAAAACTCAAGCCCCAAACCTCTACCGTCACTTGCACCTTCTATAATGCCTGGGATATCTGCCATCACAAAAGAATTATAATCATCTACTTCAACCATGCCAAGTTTTGGAGTTAGTGTAGTAAATTCATAATTAGCTATTTCGGGTCTTGCATTAGATACTACGCTTATAAGAGTGGATTTTCCTACATTTGGAAAGCCTACAAGCCCAACATCTGCTATGAGTTTTAATTCTAAGCGTACACTTAAGGTTTTTCCTGCTACACCAGGTTGGGCATAATCTGGGCGTTGATTAGTAGAGTTTTTAAAGTGAGTATTACCAAGACCGCCTTTACCGCCTTTTAAAAAGAGTTCTTTTTGGCCTTCTACAAGCATATCAAGTAAAATTTCCCCACTTTGCGCATCAATTACTTGAGTACCTTGAGGAACGATTAGCTCTAAACTCTCTCCTCTTTTGCCGTTTTTATTACGACCTAGACCTGGCTGACCATTTTGCGCTTTAAGTTCTTTTTTACCTTTAAAGTGTGCTAGAGTATGAGTATTATTGTCGCATACAAAATACACATCGCCACCATTTCCACCATCGCCACCATCAGGTCCACCAAGTGGAACATGTTTTTCACGGCGAAAACTTACAGCACCTTTACCACCATTACCCGAACTTAAAACTAATTTTACATTATCTATAAACATACAATCACCAAAGTATAAATTTTTAAAATGATATTATATTTTTTTTAATATATTAAGACTAAAAAGAAGAAAAAGGCTACAAAGTAGCCTTAAAATTATGCAGGATAAACAGAAACTTTTTTTCTATTTTTATCTTTTCTTTCAAATTTTACAAAACCATCAATTAAAGCAAAAATTGTATGATCTTTTCCCATGCCTACGTTATTACCTGCATGAGTTGCTGTTCCTCTTTGGCGAATGATGATGTTACCAGCGCGAACAAATTCTCCACCAAATTTTTTAACACCTAGACGACGACCTATAGAATCACGATTATTCTGAGTTGAACCTTGACCTTTCTTGTGTGCCATTCTTTACTCCTTAAGCTTTAATATCTACTACTCTAACGCGAGTAAATTGTCTTCTAAAACCGCGTTTTAATTTTGAGTCTTTTCTGCGTCTTTTTTTATAAATCACAACTTTTTTGTCTTTTCCATGAGCAATCACTTCTAAAACAACTTTTGCACCCGCAACAAACGGCGCACCTACCTTTAATTCTTTATCGCATACAGCAAGAACTTCGCTTACTTCTACGCTTGATTTTGCTTCAGCTTCAAAACGATCTAGTTTAAGCTCATCACCTTGGCTTACTCTGTATTGTTTTCCGCTGTGTTTTATAATAGCATACATACAGCTATCCTTTCTTAAAATGTATTTGGTAGCACCATAAAGCATTATGTATACACATAAATTTAGAAAGCTTTAATGGTTAAAAGCGGTAATTATATCTTGATTTTATATAAAGTAAGCTTAAGACGCAAAAAGCGCCTTAAGATACAACTCAAAGCTGTGGTTTTGGAGTTTTTTCAGTAGCCTTTGGAAGCTGTGGATAGGTAATATTAGGTTTTTTTCCTGTTAAAGCATGCAAAAAGGTTTCTATAGAAGCTGCTTCTTTATCAGAAATTTCTATACCAAGTTGCACACTACCCATTTCTTTAATTGCTTCTTGTAAAGACCAAATCGCACCATTGTGGAAGTATGGAGCAGTTTCGGCAATATTTCTTAAAGTTGGAGTTTTAACCAAACCATTTGCATCGCCTTTAAAATCCCCTACATTTGCAAATTTATATTTAGCTGCCACTTGGAAAGCCTGCATGCTACCACCCAAATTTACCCCTGTATGACAAGCCGTACAACCTTTATCAATGAAAGTTTTCAAACCTTCTTTTTCTTTTTTGCTTAATGCTTTTGTATCACCTTCTAAGAATTTATCAAATTTAGATGGTGTTAAAAGCGTTCTTTCAAATGTCGCAATAGCATCTGCAATATTGTCAAAAGTTACGCCATTACTGCCATATATTTTTTTAAATTCTTTGACATATTCTGGCATAGAAGAAATTTTTTCCACTGCTAATTTTGCCGGTGTTGCCATCTCGGGTTCTGCTTCAATCGGTCCTTTTGCTTGATCAGCCAAGCTACCTGCTCTACCATCCCAAAATTGAGTTGAATTTAAAACCGAGTTATAAACTGTTGGCGAATTTAAATGATGAGGATTAGCAGTCCATTTATGTCCTACAGCAGCAGCTATCCCATCAGCACCTCCCATGCCTAAATTATGACAGGTGTTACAAGAAATCAAACCACTTTTCGAAAGTCTTGGTTCAAAATACAATTTCTTACCAAGATTAACTTTTTCCTTAGAAAATTTACTAACTTTTACGCCCATTTGTTTTAAAAGTTTTTCAACGGCTGCTTGATCTTTTGGCAAAGGCACCAAACCAGCAGCTTTTGCTTCATCAAGCAAAGCCCTATCATTAGCAAAAACACTCGAAGCAACCAACAACGACACAGCCCACAATGAAACTCTTTTCATTATCCACTCCCAATTAAGATAAAATGAAGTCTACATAAAAATAAACTTATTAAAAATATATCTATAATTTTCTTTAAACAAAATAAAAAAATTATATTTATAAATAAAAATTATTATAAGATAAAATATATCTTAAATAATTATTTCAGCGTTTTTTTATTATTATTTCAAGAAAATGTTTTATAAATTTTAAGGTATGAATATATGGAAAATTTAATCATTTATCTTTTAGCTTATCTTATAGGAGCTATACCTTTTGGACTTTTGCTAGCTCAAATTTTTGCCAAAACTAATATCAAAAATTCAGGTAGCAAAAGCATAGGTGCGACTAATGTCTTAAGAGTGGTAAAAGAAAATAACCCTAAACTAGCCAAACAACTTGCTATAAGCACTGTTGTTTTAGATGCACTTAAAGGGATTATTCCTATTTTAATAGCGCAATCAATGGGTTATGATGCTAACATTTTATGGACTATGGCTGTTTTAGCTGTATTTGGTCATTGCTTTTCACCTTATTTAAAATTTGAAGGTGGAAAAGGAGTAGCTACTGGCGCTGGAGTTTTAGCTGTCTTTTTACCACTAGAAATTTTATGTGCGGTATTAGCTTGGTTTATCATAGGTAAGGTATTTAAAATTTCAAGCCTTGCTTCACTAGGTGCTTTAGTTGTTTTAATCACAACTTCTTTTGTATTTCACTATGACATGCCGGTTATTAACACCCATGCGCCGATTTTCATCATTGCTTTTATCGTGGTGTATAAACACATACCAAACATCTTAAGACTAATTGGGAAGCAAGAATGCAAAGTCATATAAAAGTTAGTTTGGAATTTAAATGTATTATAGGGCTTTTGGATTTTGAAAGAATTCAAGAACAAAGTGTTTTGATAGAATTAGAAGCCAAAAGCAAAAAATTTCTAGATTATGCAAAATTATGCGCTAGGATTGAAAAAATTTATAAGAAAAAAAAGTTTAAAACTATAGAAAAATCTTTAAAATACATATGCAAAGACACAAAAAAACGTCATAAAAAATTGCAGTTTATCCACATCACTTGCTACAAACCTGATATCATCAAAAATGCTAGGGTTGGGGCAAGTCTAAGTAAAAAATATTAAAATTTTTTTAAAGAATTTTGAATATTTGCTTAATTTGTGTTATACTTTTTTTAGTAAAACTTTCTTCAAAGGAATAAAATGCGTATTTTAGTTGTAGAAGATGAAGCATCACTGAACAAAACACTATCTAACACTTTAAACGAATTTGGTTATCAAAGTGATACTTCAGAAAATTTTAAAGACGCTGAGTATTTTATAGGTATTAGACATTATGATTTAGTATTATCAAATTGGACTATTGGTAATAGCGATGCGGGTGATTTAATCAACGCAATCAAACAAAAATCTCCAAGAACTGCAATCGTTACAATGTGCGCAAAAGCAGATAAAGAAAATGAAATAAAAGCTCTAAAAGCAGGAGCAGATGATTATATTAAAAAACCTTTGGACTTTGAAATTTTAATGGCAAGAATTGAAGCTAGACTTAGATTTGGCGGTACAAATGTGATTAAAATTGATGATTTAGTGATCGATCCAGATGAAGAAAAAATCACTTATCAAGGAAAAGACATAGAATTAAAAGGAAAACCTTTTGAGGTTTTAACTCACCTAGCTAGACATTCAGATCAAATCGTATCAAAAGAACAACTTTTAGATGCCATTTGGGAAGAACCTGAGCTTGTCACTCCGAATGTAATAGAAGTTGCGATTAATCAAATTAGACAAAAAATGGATAAACCTCTTAATATCTCAACTATAGAAACCGTACGCCGTAGAGGCTATCGTTTTTGCTTTCCTAAAAAAAACAACTGATAAATTTTTAGAATGATGAATTCATTCTAAAAATTATACCTATTTTCCTCTGTTTAAATTAGCTATAAGTTTTTATATAGTATAAGTTTTACTATATTACTCATAAAAAGGAAAAATATGTCACTTTTAATCACTAGAGAATGTATATCCTGTGATGCATGCAGGGAAGAATGTCCAGATGAAGCAATTTATGATAACGATCCAATTTATGTTATCGATCCTGATCTTTGCACTGAATGTGTAAATGAATTTTCAGAACCTGCTTGCATTGTAGCTTGTCCGGTAGATTGTATCATACCTGATCCTGACAATGTAGAAAGCATTGATGAACTTCGTTTAAAACACAAAAACAAAGATATTTAATGGCTAAAAAAACCGCAGTAATTGACCTTGGCTCCAATTCCGTTCGTATGGTGATTTTTGAAAGAACCTCAAGATATGGATTTTTTATTTGTAGTGAGCACAAAAAGAAAGTAAGACTTGGAGAAAATGCGTACAATAATAACAAAATTCTTCAAGAAGAAGCTATGCTTAAGGCTGAAAAAGCTTTAGCCTACTTCAAAGAAAAAGCCTTAAAAGAAAAATGCAGAAAAATCATCGCTGTAGGGACTTCTGCATTAAGAGATGCGCCTAATGCGAAGGATTTTATCAATAAAATTGCAAAAAATGTAGGCTTAAATATCAAATGTATCAACGGAAAAACCGAGTCTTTCTTAGGTGGTCTTGCTGCGCTTAATTTATTATCTAATGTCCAAAATGCCACCACTATTGATATTGGTGGTGGCTCCACTGAACTTTGTTTAATTAAAGAAGGGAAAATTGTAGACTGTATTTCACTTGATCTTGGCACAGTAAGATTGAAAGAAATTTTTTACGATACCAAAAGATTAAATGCTTTAGATCAATTCATACAAGAAGCTCTTACACAAGTACCAAAACACTTTCAAAATGATAATATCATCGCCATAGGAGGGAGTTTAAGAGCATTATCAAATTCTATCATGAAGAAAAACTCTTATCCTTTAAAAATGATCCATAATTTTAGCTACAGTTTTGAAAAAGAAAAAAGTCATATAGAAAAAATTCAAAATGCAAAAAATTTGATCGATTTTAACATCAAAAAAGATCGCTTTGATACTATTAAAGAAGGTTGTGTGATCTTTCTAGCTTTAGCAAAAAACCTCAAAGCTAAAAACATCATCACATCTGCAGTAGGTGTAAGAGAAGGGGTGTTTTTATCAAATCTTTTTCAAAAATACGCCAAGATAAAAAACGACACCACCGATTTTTCAAAATTTAATGCAAAATTTCCACCCAACTTCAACCCAAGTCTAAAATCTTTACAAGATCGTTTTGGCATAGACTACACTGATAAAAGTGCATATTTTGCAAATAAGCTCTTTGAAGTTTTTTCACCGCTTCATAAAATTGAAGCTTCTTATAAAAAAGACCTCATAAATGCAGCAAAACTAACCCATATAGGCGAAAGGATTAATTTTTATTTTGCTAATGAACACAGTGCATATATGGCATTAAACGGTTTGCATTTTGGCTTTTCACATCAAGAAATTTTACTCATCTGGACACTTTTAAAAGCCAATGGCAAAAAAATCAACCCATTTGGTATAGAACATATTAAAGCGTTACTGCCTAATCACCATATACTAACATGGCTTAATTTCATTCTAGCTTTAGCCAACAAGCTTGCCAAAGATAGCGATGAAAATTTAGAATTTGTATTAAAAAATCATACTTTATATATTTATTCCAATAAAAGAAAAATTTATTTTTCAAAAGAAGAAATCAAAAAAATCTCAAAGCCAAAACTGATCATTTTAGCTTTTAATCAAAAAAGCTAAATACTGTTTTGCTTTGAAAGTAAATTTTGCAGTCTTTGCTTGTTTTCTTCAAAATAAGAGTCAAAATCTCTCTCTTTTGACTTTGGTGGAGTTTTAGTCACTTCTTCACTTTTCATTGTAGCTTGACTTGTCTCTAAAACTATATTTGAATTACCAATAATCATCGTATAACGTTTTAATCCGTATTCAAATACAACTAATTGATTATGTCTATCTAGTGGGCGTTGAAAAATTAAATTAAAATTTCGATCTAGTGGGTGCTTTTGTCTTAAATACATTTTCAAAAACCAAAGCCCTACAAGCAAAAGAATCAAAACACTCAACACTAAAATATAATTTGTAAAATCATACTCTTGCATATTCATTTCCTTGGTTTTTTCCTCTGCGGTTTTTTTGCTCGTTAAATTTGCACCTTCTTTTTGCGCACGCAATCTTAAGCCGTATTCTCCTATGCTATCAGCGCTAATTTCTATTTTATCACCAACGCTCAAAGCAATGAAAGTCTTTTCTCCTTCTGAAAAGATCTTGATTTTTTTGATGATATTTGAATTTAATACCTTATCTTCTTCTTTTACAGTTTTAGCATCTAAAGTAAAAATAACAATATCATTTTTCTTTTTCTGGCTTACCCCTTCTTTATAAGGCGTGTCAAAAGAAAAAGTGATATCTACCCTATCTTCTCTTGGGTAGATATTATAATTAAGAATTTTTGCCCCAAAAAGTGGCAATGCTAGCAGCAAAATCCAAAATATTTTCATTGCAATTCTTTTTTGAAATACTGCAATACTGATTTTGAATCTAAAATTTCATTGATCCTTATAGCAAGGTTTTTCTCATACACCATTACCTCGCCTTTTCCAAATATCCTTTTATTAAGGTAAAGCTCCACGCTCTCACCTGCTGGCTTTTCAAGATCTATCACAGAACCTACTTCTAGTTTTAAAAGTTCTTTTACGCTCATATTGGTTGTACCAAGCTCACTCACAAAATCCACGCTGATATCTAAAATATCTTCATAAGATTGCAATAAACCTAAGCGATCATCTATCATAGTTTTTTGTAACCTATTCTAAAACGAGCGTTTTTCATCTCATAAGTAAATTTTTCTTTTAACTTAATTTTTGAAAAACCATCAATACGCCCTAAATACTCAGGAACACCCAAACGATACTCATCTTTTCCATTCGTGTCATTGAGTAATTTTTTCGCATAACCTACGATTTGATTTGCTACTTCTTTTAATAAATCTGCCAAATCATCTTCTTTTAATTCTTCATGTAGCAAAAAATGTGCGATCTCATTTAAAGCTTTTTTCTGAAAAAACAAATAAAAGCTATATTCCTCTTCTTTAAAATACAAAGGTATAGAAGCTCCATAAAGCTCACCGCGAATAATGCTTGTTGGTGAAATTTTTAATTTTAAAATATGCTCACAAAAATGGTGAATTGAATACTCAAGTGTTTTAGTCATAGCTTTTCCTTAAAAAGACTTGTAATAAATTTATTTTACTAAATAAACCTTTAACCATAATTAATAATTAAAATATACAATATCATAATTTTATTTAGACAAAAAGGGCTTTAGAATGTTTATAGGAAATTTTGATCTAAACCAACGAGTTTTCATCATCGCAGAACTTTCAGCTAATCACGCAAGCAGTCTTGATATAGCTTTAAAAACCATACAAGCGGCTAAAAAAGCGGGTGCTGATGCTATAAAAATACAAACCTATACACCAGATAGCTTAACACTAAATTCCAATAAAAAAGATTTCACCATCGAAGGTGGTTTATGGCATGGAAGAAAACTATATGAATTATATGAAGAAGCCAAAACTCCCTACCAATGGCATGAAAAACTTTTTGAATGCGCTAAAAATGAAGGTTTAATCTGCTTTTCTAGTCCTTTTTCTAAACAAGATGTAGAATTTTTAAGACAATTTAACCCACCTGCTTATAAAATCGCATCTTTTGAAGTCAATGATTATGACTTTGTGCGATTTGTTGCAAAAGAAAAAAAACCGACTTTGGTTTCTACTGGTATTGCTTATGAAGAAGAACTTGAAATGATCGCTAAAATTTTTCAAGAAGAAAACAATCCTGATCTAATCTTGCTTAAATGCACTTCAGCTTATCCTTCTCAAATATGCGATCTAAATTTAAATGCCATAAAAACTTTACAAGAAAAATTTAAAACCACAGTAGGCCTAAGCGATCATAGCGAGGGTTTTTTAGCACCTACTTTAGCCGTAGCCCTTGGAGCAAGAGTGATAGAAAAACACTTTATACTAGATAAAACCTTAAATAGTGCCGATGCGAAATTTAGTCTTGATTTTGAAGCATTTAAACAAATGTGTGACATGGTGAGAAAAAGCGAACAAGCACTAGGCGATGTTAGTTTAGCCATGGATGAAAAAACCTTAAAAAACCGTCATTTTGCAAGAAGCTTATATGCTAGCAAAGATATCAAAAAAGGTGAAATTTTTACACTAGAAAATGTAAAAAGCGTAAGACCGAGTCTAGGTTTACATCCTAAGTTTTTGCCTATCATACTTGGTAAAAAAGCCAATTGCGATATAGAATTTGGACAAGCATTAGAACAAAAGCATTTTAAAAATTAAAGTTATACTAATTATTAAACAAGTATGTTTTATCTTCTTAAAATATACTTTTGCTATAATAAAACAAAAACTAGGTATCTAATGAATAAAGAATTATTTTTAAAAAACACTCAAGCTTTGTTTGAAGTGGATCAAATTTTAGCATATGAACTTAGAAAAATTTCCCAAACTACTCGTTTTAAGCTTATAGACGGCAAAATTTTTGATCAACAAAATCAAATTTTCTTAGATGAAAACCACCTGTTTGATTTTGATAAGTTTGAGTTTTACCCTGTGCTATTCTTCTATGGTTTTGGTAGTGGAAGTTTTTTCTTTAAACTTTTAGAAAACAAATACCTCAAACATATTGTGATTTTCGAAGATGAATTAGAAATTTTACATCTTGCATTTTATTTATATGATTTTAGTCACTTTATCAAAAAAGAAAAACTGATTTTATTTTATCCTCCTCATATCAACACAGCACAATTGAATATTCTTTTTAATTATCCAAATATCAAACATACTTTGAAAATTTTTAATTTTAATTTTTATAATGAATTTTATACCCACTTTTATTTAGCAAATGCTCAAAAAATCATGCAAATTTTACTCAACACCGTTAAAACACTCATGCTAGCACGCGGAAACGATCCAAAAGATGCGCTCTTAGGTATAAAACACAATGTAATCAATCTAGAAAAAATCATCTCTAATATACCATTTAAAAATCTTATAAAAGAAAAAAAGGCAAAAGCAAAAAATGTCATCATTGTTTCAACCGGACCATCTTTAACAAAACAACTTCCATTACTAAAACAATACCAAGATAATGTCGTAATTTTTAGTGCCGATAGCTCTTATCCTATATTGGCCAATGCTGGCATTAAGCCTGATTATGTTTTTTCATTAGAAAGAGAAGACCTAACAAGTGAATTTTTCAACAACAATTTTGAAGATTTTGATCAAAATATTCTATTTATTGTTGCTTCTTTAACCCATCCTAATACAATCAAATATCTAGAAAAAAACAACAGAAACTATACGCTTGTTTTAAGACCATTGTTTTTTGAAAGCAAGCTTAATTTAAATGAATATGGCTTTTTAGGCAATGGTATGAGTGTTGCCAATATGGCTTATGAGTTAGCTGGAGCTTTAAGATTTGAAAATATTATTTTGATTGGGCAAGATTTAGCTTATAGTGATGATGGCAAGTCTCATCCTAAAGAACACATCTATGGTGATCAAGGCGACAAGGAAGTTGTTTATAAAATGATCCCTGCTTATGGAGGAAAGGGCGAGGTAAAAACACAACTTACTTGGTATTTATTTTTAAAAAGCTTTGAAAAAGACATCGCCCTAGCAAGAGACATCTTAAAAATCAAAACCTACAACGCCACTGAAGGCGGAGCAAGGATAGAAGGGGCTATAGAAAGACCTTTTAAAGAACTATGCGAAACACTACTAAAAGAAAAAATTATTAAAAACAACATCCTAACAAAACCCAAAAATCCGCAGAAAAAAATCAAACACTGCAAAGAAAGACTTAGTAAACTTACAAAACAAAGCGAAATTTATATCAACGAATGCAAAAAAGCTGCCCAAGAAAAAAATTTAGAAAAACTAGAAAAACTAAGAATAAAACTACCCAAAAGTGATTTTTTTTCAGATATTTTGCAAGCTAGGTGTTTTCAAAATGAATGTGAAGTTTTAAAATACAAGGTTGAAAAAGATAAAAATGCTAATTTATTTTTAGTGCAACAAATTGACTTTTTCCAAGAAGTTATACTATACCTAGAAGAATATAACAAAACTATAAAAGAAAATTTAACACCCGGTGCTTGAAAAATGATCGTTATATTGTATGAAAAAAAATTGCAAATAGGCGATATAAAATTATAAATGTTATCAAGGATTGAAAAAGATGAAAACAAAAATTTACAGAAAAAATATCAGAGCTTTAAAAGGAGAAGAGTATCAAAATTTAAAACGTAAGCTAAGCAAAATCAAAGAAGTAAAAGATTATTTTTATGTATTTGACAAAGATCCTTTAAATTGCAATATCTGCTATAAAAATCAAAAAAATATTTATATCAATCCTTTAAATGAGCTCAAAGAAAAACTAGATTTGTTTAATAAAAACTATGTTCGTTATCCTTATTTGTTTTTCTACGGTTTGGGTAATGGAATTTTTTACAAAAGCTTACTTGCCAACAAAACTCATAAAAGGGTTATTGTATACGAAAGAGATTTGGAACTTGTGTTTTTAGTTTTAAATATGGTTGATTTTTCCAAAGAGCTTTCAGAAGGAAGATTAATTTTAATCCACACTATAGAACTAAACTACGCAAGAGCTGATAACCTTTGTAGTTTTTTAGATCTTTTTGTAAAAACCTATGACTTGCATATTCATTCACATTTTTACGAAGACCATAAAGAAGAAATTAGGCATATCAGCGATTTAAATTTTAAGGCTATAAAAAATATCGCCTTGAGAAAAGGAAATGATCCTATTGATGCAATGCAAGGCATTGAACAATTTGTATTAAACCTACCTAAAATGCTAACTCATCCAAGTTTTAAAGAGCTTAAACAAAAAAGAAGCAATAAAAGTCAAAATGCCATCTTAGTAGCCACCGGACCTTCTTTAAAAAAACAACTTCCTCTGCTTAAAAAATACAGCAAAAAAGCAACTATATTTTGCGCTGATAGTGCTTATCCTATCTTAGCAAAAGAAGGGATCAAGCCTGATTATGTTTGTATGCTAGAAAGAGATGATGTGGTATCTAAATGTTTTGATAATGATTTTGGAGATTTTGACAAAGACATTACTTTCATTTTAGCTTCTTTGGTATATAAAGATAGTATTGAATTTTTGGAAAAAAACAAACGCAAGTATATCTTAGTTTCTAGATCCTTACCTTTTGCATACTCTTTGGGTTTGCATGATTATGGCTATGTTGGTGGTGGTATGAGTGTAGCACATTTAAACTATGAGCTAGCACTTTTATTAGGACATAAAAATATCATTTTAATCGGTCAAGATTTAGCCTATAACGAAAAAGGCGACTCACACACTGAAGGTTTCATCCATAGTGCTTATCATGAAGGAGATTATGAAAAAGATAAAGATAAATTTAAAATACCTGCTTATGGTGGAAAAGGCTATGTGCAAAGCTCTAATATATGGGTTTTATTCAAGCAAGTTTTTGAAAATTTATTTTACAAACAAGATAAGGTTAAAATTTATAACGCCACTGAAGGTGGAGCAAGGATAGAAGGTACCATAGAAAAACCTTTTAAAGAATTATGCGAAAATTTACTCAAAGAAGATCTCAAAAAGCCTTTTTCAAAACTACAAAAACCAAAAAGAAAAGATAGCGAAGAACTTATGTTGCAAGCTTATAAACAAATCAAGCAAAATATCAAAACTAGCCAAGCTTTTTTAAAAGAGTGCAAAAAACTCCATAAAGAACTTCACCATAAAAGTAAAATTCGCTACACTCTTCATGAATTAAATGAAAAAATCGATAAATTAAAAGAAAAGCTTGAAAACAAAAAACATACCTTCTTAAGAGAGGTCACTAGTCCTTCATTGTTTCATCTAGAAAGCACTTTTTCTAAAATTTACGTTCATGCTATGCATAATGAAAACGATAAACAAAATAAACTAGTCGCATGGCTTGAAGCACACAAAGCATGGCTTGAAGATATCACAGAACTTACCCTAGTACAAGAAAAAGCATTAAAAATAGCCATCATGCCTTTGCAAGATATTTTAGAAAAAAGAAAGTTAATTTAAGCGGGCTTTTTACCCGCTTTTAGGATTATTGTAAGAGTTTTAGAACATTTTGTTGCACAGCATTAGCCTGACTCATCGCATAAGATCCACTTTGAGCTAGGATGTTGTATTTTGAGAAATTTGCACTTTCTGCTGCAAAGTCTACATCTCTGATGGTAGATTCAGCTGATTTGATGTTTACTTGGGTTACGCTGATGTTATTAAGCGTAGCTGTGATTTGATTTTGCACCGCACCGATATCTGCTCTAATGGCATCTAGATTTGCCGTTGCAGTTTCTACCACATCCATCACCGCCATCGCACCTTTGAGCGTAGTAACCCCAGGAGTCTGATCTTTACCCGCAATATTCATAGAAACTTTAAAATTAACAAATTGAGAAGAGCCATCACTAGGTGCACTTATACCAAAAGCGATAGAAAAAGCGGTTACAAACGCTAGATTATTTTCATAAATTTGAGAATAATCCTTACCACTGCCTATAGAAAACCCTGAGCCACCACTCATACCATTTGCACTCATAAATTCATTGATATTAGCAAATGTTACGATCATTTTACCGCCACCCTTATAAGCATTAAAGCCCATAGCATCAGCTACATTGGTGTCGATTCTTCCTTTTGATTCTCTTAGTGATACAGAAGCTTGAGAGATCATATCTGTGGCACCCATACCTATAGTAGAAAGATTAGAACCTGAGATCAAAATGTCTTTACCATCATTTTTTACTAAAGACAAACGACCATAGTTCTCATAATCATCTTTTAAGATACCTGAACCAACTCCCATATCTCCTTCTATTTTAATCCCTCTACCATCTCTTGAGTTTAGCACTAATCTACCATTAGCATCTCTTGAAGCCTCTACTCCGGTACTATCTTTTACTGAGTTAATCGCTGCAACTAAAGCTCCATTTTGATCACTATCTTGATACTCGATTCTGCCTATGGTTACACCATTAATTGAAAAGTTATCGCTTGTGACCCCACCTTTGATAGGACCTACACCCGTTGTTTCTACTAAGAAATTTGCTCTTACGCCGGTTACATCTGCTACCCTGTTGATCTCTTCAGCCAAAGCACCAAGCCCCGTACCTACTGAAGTAGAAATCACTACCGGTTGAAATTTAAAATCATCCACACCATTATAGTTTTTAATGGTAAGTTGAGCTATACCACTAGAATGAGACTGTGAACCTGTTTCAAATCTTGTTACACCGATTTTGCTTGATTGGGTTGGGCCTATGCTTGCTTTTACTGTTTGGTTTGATTGTGCGCCAATTTGAAATTCTTGATTCACAAAATTTCCACTTAGGAGTTGTTTACCATTAAATGCCGTAGTATTTGCGATGTTATCTAGCTCTTCCATCAAACGGTTGATGTCAGCTTGAAGCATGTTTCTTGTTTTAGCACTTTGACCATCTTGTGCTGCTTGTGTTGCTTTTACTTTGATGGTATCTAAGATCTTAAGCTGCTCATCCATAGCTTTGTCAGCTGTTTGTAAAATACCTATCGCATCGTTACCATTGTTAATCGCTTGGCCTAAAGTCGCAGCTTGTGATCTTAAGCTATCAGCAATCGCCATCCCTGAAGCATCATCAGCCGCAGAATTGATTCTAAGACCTGAACTCAGTCTACCTAAAGATTTATCCAACTCTCTTGCTGTGATTGTTGAATTTGCGTGTGCATTCATTGCACCTATGTTGGTGTTTATTCTAAAACCCATTTTAAATCCTTTCAAAATATTGCTTTCAACAGCAAAAGCAATAAATGTTCCAATTTTTACAAAAGGATATTTTTACAAAAGGATATTTTTACAAAAGGATATTTTTACAAAAGGATATTTTTACAAAAGGATATTTTTACAAAAGGATATTTTTACAAAAGGATATTTTTACAAAAGGATATTTTTACAAAAGGATATTTTTACACCACAAACACCTTGAAAAGTTTCAAGGTGTTTTGGATTTCTTTACTATTGCAATAATCTCATTACATTTTGTTGCATTGCATTAGCTTGACTCATCGCATAAGATCCACTTTGAGCTAGGATGTTGTGTTTAGCAAAGTTTGCACTTTCTGCTGCAAAGTCCACATCTCTGATGTTAGATTCAGCTGATTTGATGTTTACTTGGGTTACGCTGATGTTATTAAGTGTAGCTGTGATTTGATTTTGCACCGCACCCAAATCTGCTCTAATAGAGTCTAAATTCGTAATAGCTGTTTCAGCGATATCCATCACCGCCATCGCACCTTTAAGCGTGGTAACACCGGCTTGTTGATCTTTAGCTGCAATATTCATAGAAACTTTAAAATTAACAAATTGAGAAGAGCCATCACTAGGTGCACTTATACCAAAAGCGATAGAAAAAGCGGTTACAAACGCTAGATTATTTTCATAAATTTGAGAATAATCCTTACCACTGCCTATAGAAAACCCTGAGCCACCACTCATACCATTTGCACTCATAAATTCATTGATATTAGCAAATGTTACGATCATTTTACCGCCACCCTTATAAGCATTAAAGCCCATAGCATCAGCTACATTGGTGTCGATGTTTCCTTTTGATTCTCTTAGTGATACAGAAGCTTGAGAGATCATATCTGTGGCACCCATACCTATAGTAGAAAGATTAGAACCTGAGATCAAAATGTCTTTACCATCATTTTTTACTAAAGACAAACGACCATAGTTTTCATAATCATCTTTTAAGATACCTGAACCAACTCCCATATTTCCTTCGATTTTAATCCCTCTACCATCTCTTGAGTTTAGCACTAATCTACCATTGGCATCTTTAGAAGCTTCTACACCGGTTGTATCTTTCACTGAGTTGATCGCTGAGATCAAAGCTCCATTTTCATCTCCATCTTTATACTCAACTTCACCGATTTTTACTCCATTGATACTAAAGTTAGAGTCTGTTTTACCTGCTTTTATAGTTCCTGCACCCGTTGTTTCTACCAAGAAATTTGCTCTTACACCTGTGATGTCAGATACTCTGTTGATCTCTTCAGCTAAAGCACCCATACCAGTACCTACTGAAGTAGAAATCACTACCGGTTGGAATTTAAAATCATCAATACCATTGTAGTTTTTAATGGTAAGTTGAGCTACGCCACTACTATGAGACTGTGAACCTGTTTCAAATCTTGTTACACCGATTTTACTTGATTGGGTTGCACCGATACTAGTTTGAATGGTTTGGTTTGATTGAGCACCGATTTGAAATTCTTGATTCACAAAACCACCACTTAAAAGTTGTTTACCGTTAAATGAAGTAGTATTTGCGATGTTGTCAAGCTCTTCCATCAAACGGTTGATGTCAGCTTGAAGCATGTTTCTTGTTTTAGTAGTTTGACCATCTTGAGCTGCTTGTGTTGCTTTTACTTTGATGGTATCTAAGATCTTAAGCTGTTCATCCATAGCTTTATCAGCTGTTTGTAAAATACCTAAAGCATCATTACCATTGCTAATTGCTTGACCTAGTGTGTTTGCTTGTGATCTTAAGCTATCAGCAATCGCCATCCCTGAAGCATCATCAGCTGCAGAGTTGATTCTAAGACCTGAGCTAAGTCTACCTAAAGAGTTTTCTAATGCTCTTGAGTTTAAGTTAGCATTAGCTTGAGCATTTAAAGATGCTACGTTAGTATTTATACGAAATCCCATTTTAAATCCTTTTAAATAAATTCAACCGCTTCCATGCAGTTGTTTTTACTAAATCGGCAAATCTTTAAAAAATTTATAGTTTTAAAAATTATTTTAAAAACCCTTCTAAGCAAAAAATTTAACTTTTTTTTATAAACTTTTACTAATTTAATCCTATATAAGGAAAATAATGAAAAATTTAATCATAGTAGAATCACCTGCCAAAGCTAAAACCATAGGTAATTTTTTAGGTAAAGACTACGAAGTCATCGCCTCCAAAGGGCACATTAGAGATCTACCTAAAACTAGCTTTGGTATAAAAATAGAAGATGAAAACTTCAAACCCGAATATAGAATTTCCAATGACCACTCAAGCTTAGTAAAAGAACTCAAAGAAAAAGCTAAAAAAGCTAAAACCATCTACCTTGCAACCGATGAGGACCGCGAGGGAGAAGCCATAGCTTATCATATAGCCAAAGCTATTAATAAGGATGAAAGCACTTTGCCACGCATAGTTTTTCATGAAATCACCAAAAGTGCTATCGAAAACGCTTTAAAAAACCCAAGATCTTTAAACATAAACAGCGTCAACGCCCAGCAAACTAGACGCTTGCTTGATCGTATCGTAGGCTACAAACTTAGCCCCTTACTCAATCAAAAAATTCAAAAAGGCCTAAGCGCAGGACGTGTGCAAAGTGCGGCTTTAAAAATCATCGTCGATAGAGAAAGAGAGATTAAGGCTTTTGTTCCTTTAAAATACTTTAGTATCGATATGGTTTTTGAAAAAGACTTACAAGCAGAACTAGTTGAATTTCAAAACCAAAAAATAGAAAAGCTAAGTCTAACTAATGAAGATAGAGCAAAATTAATCTTTAATGCTTGTAAAAATGCAAATTTTAAAGTCAAAGACATAGAAAGCAAAGATAGAAAAATAGCCCCACAAGCACCTTTTATGACCTCAACCTTACAGCAAAGCGCGAGCAATCGCCTAGGATTTAACCCTAAAAAAACCATGATGATCGCTCAAAAACTTTATGAGGGTGTTAAAACACATCAAGGTATCATGGGTGTGATCACCTACATGAGAACTGATAGCTTAAATATCGCAAAAGAAGCCTTAGAAGAAGTAAGAAAACTCATTAAAAGTGATTTTGGTAAAGAATACCTACCAAGCAAAGCAAATATCTATACCACCAAAAGCAAAGGTGCCCAAGAGGCCCACGAAGCCATAAGACCAACCAACCTTAGCTTTACCCCAAAGCTTGCAAGTGAGTTTTTAGAAAAAGATGAAGCAAGATTATATACTTTAATCTATAACCGTTTCTTAGCTTCGCAAATGAATCCCGCCATCTCTCAAACTCAAAATGTATATGTAAAATCAAACGAAGCAAGTTTTAAAATAAGTGGTAGAAAAATTTTATTTGATGGTCATTATAAAATTTATGGAGATATGGATAAAGACAAAATCTTACCTAATTTAAAACTAGAAGATACACTAAACATCCAAAACATAGAACTTAACTCACATTTTACCGAACCACCTTCAAGATACTCTGAAGCTGGGCTTGTTAAAAAGCTAGAAAATCTTGGCATAGGGCGCCCTTCTACTTACGCTCCTACCATCTCTTTGCTAAGCGCAAGAGAGTATGTGCGTATAGATAAAAAGCAAATCATTCCTAATGAAATAGCCTTTGTCGTAACAGAGGTTTTAGAACAAAACTTTAGCGATATCGTAGATAGTGATTTTACTTCCAAAATGGAAGATACGCTTGATGTCATCGCAGAAGGCAAGATGGATTGGCAAGAAGTTTTACGAGAGTTTTATTTTCCTTTTATGAGAAAAATTGATGAGGGCAAGAAAAACATCAAAAGCCAAAAAACTGTCACCAAGCTAGATGAAACTTGTCCTGATTGCGGCGGAGAACTCGCCATAAGAAAAGGAAGATATGGGGAATTTGTAGCTTGTTTAAATTTTCCAAAATGTAAATATTCAAGAAATTTAAAACAAGAAACACAAAATGAAGAAAAAAGCGAGAAAAAACTCAACACCATAGGCGTAAAATGTCCAAGCTGTCAAGAAGGCGAGATCGTAGAGCGTTTTTCTAAGCGCGGTAAATTTTATGGTTGTAGTGCTTACCCAAAATGTAATTATATAAGCAAATACAAACCAAGCGAAGAAAAATGCAGTGAATGCGGTGAAACTTTGATCATTAAAGAACTTAAAAAAGGCACATTTTTAGAGTGCTTAAAATGTAAAATCAAAAAGGAAATTTAATGCAAATCATGCTTTGTGCTATATCTAATATAGCAAGTGGAGGGTGCGGAGAGGACTGCAAGTACTGCACCCAAAGTGCTCATGTAAAAACAAATATCAACAAATACAAAAGAAAAGATATAGATCAAATTGTTTTAGAAGCTAAAATGGCTAAAAAAAACGAGGCTTTAGGTTTTTGTTTAGTTACAGCTGGTGCTGGGCTTGATGATGAAAAACTTGAATATGTGTGTAAAGTGGCTCATGCAGTACAAAAAGAAGTAGAAGGGCTTTTGCTTATAGCTTGTAATGGTATAGCCAATTTGGATCAACTCAAAGAATTAAAAAAAGCAGGAATTTTTTCATACAACCATAACTTAGAAACTTCTAAAGAATTTTTCCCAAATATTTGCTCTACACATACTTGGGAGCAAAGATTTCAAACCAATCTTTATGCCAAAGAAGCTGGCTTAATGCTTTGCTGTGGTGGAATTTATGGTCTTGGGGAAAGTGAAGCTGATAGAAAAAGTTTTCGAGCTAGTTTAAAAGAACTTGATCCTTTTTCTTCGCCTATTAATTTTTTTATACCAAATGAAAATTTAAAACTTAAACAAGCCTTGCTTGATCCTGATGAAGCATTAAACATCATCAAAGACACTAAAAAAGATCTACCTAATGCCCACATTATGGTAGCAGGTGGTAGAGAGGTAGTGTTAAAAGAAAGACAGTATGAAATTTTTGATGCAGGAGCTAGTGCCATAGTAGTAGGAGATTATCTTACAACCAAAGGCGAAGAACCAAGCAAAGATATACAAAAACTAAAACAAATGGGGTTTAGCTTTGCTAGCGGGTGTCATTGATGCTCAAGCTGCTACGGATTTAAAAATTTTATTAGTCGTAGCAGGGTGCTTGCTAACCTCACCTTATATTGCTAATTTTTTAAAACTCCCACTTTCGGCCACTGAAATTATGCTTGGCTCTTTTATAGGGTTTTTAGGTTTTATTGGCGAGAGTGAAAATTTTAAGCTTTTAGCCAATGCAGGGTTTTATTACCTTATGTTTATAGCAGGCATGGAGATTAACCTCAAAACCTTTTTAAACACTGAAAGAAGCTTACTTAATAAAGCTTTTATATACATTATACTTTTATATGCTTTTAGTGTTTTAGCGGTTGAAAGCGTGGATATTTCTTATATTTTTGTCATTATCATACCTGTAATGAGTGTGGGATTACTCTCAACACTTTATAGGGATTTTGGGAAAAATTGTGAGTGGCTTAATGTATCTATGGTGGTAGCTACTTTGGCTGAAGTTGTGAGCATAGTTTTACTTACCATAGCAGCTGCGTTTTTAGGAAAAGGAGCTGATCTTTTCTCGCTTACTCAAAATTTATTGTACTTGGTGGGTTTTTTGGCTCTTTGTATTTTTGGCTTTAAATTTCTAGAAGTGTTATTTTGGTGGTATCCACAACTTAAAACCATACTCATGCCTTGGCAAGATCAAAACGAAAAGGATATAAGATTTTGCATGGCTATTTTTATAGCCATAGTTGCGATCATGATTTATTTTAAACTTGAAGTTGCACTGGGAGCTTTTATCGCAGGTTCATTTATAGCTACTTTTTTTGATCACAAAAAAGATCTAGAGCACAAGCTTTCTAGTTTTGGTTATGGCTTTTTAATCCCTATATTTTTCATTTATATAGGATCAAGTTTTAAACTTCAAATGCTTTTAAATACGCAAGTTTTAATTATTGCTTTTTCTCTTACACTTTTTATGATAGCCTTAAGAATACTTTGCGCTATGGTTTTTTTCAAAAATTTAGGCTTAAAACATACTTTTTTATTTGGCCTAAGCCACTCAATGCCATTAACCTTGCTTATTGCCATAGCCACTCTTTCTTATCAAACCAATATCATCACACAAGATATATACTCAGGATTAGTGCTTACTGCCTTGCTTGAAGCGATTTTAGCTATTAGCTTGATTAAATTTATCAATAATCTTAGTAGAAAATAATTCTACTAAGTATTTATCTTAAACTGCTATACTTTTTTTATGAAAAATTTAGACACACTTTTAGAATTAGCTCTAAGGGCAGGTAAAGAAGCTTCTAAAGTATTACTTGAATACAAAGACAAAAATACCTTATGGCTTAAAGAAGACGAATCTCCAGTTGGCTTAGCTGATATCAAGTCCAATGAAGCTATTAGTGAAATTTTAGCATCAAGTGATATAGCCATATGCTCTGAAGAAAATATACTCTCTTATGAAGAAAGAAAAAAATTAGAATATTTTTGGCTAATAGATCCACTTGATGGCACCAAATCTTATGCTAAAAAAGACAAGGAATACTGTGTTTTAATCGCATTGATCCATAAAAATACTCCCGTGCTTTCACTCATAGGCGATGTGGAGAATAATGCATTCTATTATGCGCACACTCACACAAAAGTTTACAAAAATGACACTATTTTATCTCATGAATTAAAGCAATATGAAAAAGTTAAAAACATCGCTTTATACTCTAAAAATCATGACAATAACGAAGACTTTTTCATACAAAACCAACTTGAAGGTATTAAGGTTTCTTCTGCTTTAAAATTTGTGTATTTGCTTGAAGCAAAAGCGGGAATTTACCCACGTTTTGGTGGTCCAAAAGCTTGGGATATCGCCGCGGGAGATTTTTTAGTCAAACAAAATGGTGGTATTTTATATGATTTTGATAAAAAAGCTTTGGACTATAACCGTCCTGACTTTAAACTTCCAAGTTTTATAGCTTTTGCCAAAACTGATTTTAAATTACAAGGTTTTTAATGAGAATACTTTTAGTATTTTTATGTCTTTTTGGCACCATTTACGCCAATTCTTTTGCAAATAAAAAAATCATCAAACTCCAAAACAACGATGATTTTAACATCATCAAACTAAACCAAAATGTCAACTACGATAAATTATCGCAGATTGATGTTTTGGCTTTGGTGCCAAGCTATGAAAAAGAATATAATTTTTATTTTTCAAATTTAAAAATTGATGCTAAAACCATGGCAAAAGACACCTTAAATGCTTTAAATACCTTATTTAACAAAGAAAATCATCTTGCCTTACTAAGCCAAAAAGAAAATCAAGTTTATATCAATAGTCAAAATATTTTACAAGCAAACAAACACTTTATCAATGCAGATGATTTTTTAGAATTTAACCGTTTTAAAAAAGCTGATTTTGTGATTTTACTAGATCTAAAAAAAGTCCAAGCAAGTCAACATAATTTTTTATTTTTCTCTAATTTTGATGTAAAAATTGACTTAGAATATAAAGTTTTTCTTACAAAAACCAATAAATTAAAAGACCATAAACTACTTACCATTGATACTCGATTTAACACTAGCGATAAAAGCAAATCTTACGAAGAGTTAGTCCAAGAAATAGCTAAAATTCTTTATGAAGATATTAAAAATACTATATAATCACCACTTCTTCTTCTAAAAAAATACCAAATTCTTCCGATACTCTTTTTTTAGCTAGCTCTATTAAAAACATCGCATCATCAAAGCTAGCATGTTTTTTATTGATCAAAAAATTTGCATGTTCATTGCTAAACATCGCATCATTTTTACTAAAACCTTTAAGATCAACTGCTTCTATCAATCTCCCTGCATGATCGTTTTTGGGATTTTTAAAAATAGACCCAAAGCTAGCACCTTTGGGTTGGTTTTTTCTTGCATTCTTTAAAAGCTCATCTTTGTTTATATCAAATCCATATTTTAAAAAAAACTTTGCACTAAACATCACTTCTTTAATAGGGTTAAATCTATAAGCAAAAGCAATATCTTGTTTTAAAATTTCTTGGTTAAAAGTACAAACGCTCATTAAGTTTTTACTAATGTCCTCATCTTTTAAACCCGCATTCATTTTTAAAATTCCACCCAAAGTACCTGGGATATTTCTTAAAAATTCAAAGCCTTTTAGATTATTTTCTTTAGCAAATTGATACATCTTAAAAGATTTCACACTAGAACCTATCTCTACAAACATACCTTTTTCATTTTGCTCTAAAATTGTAATATAATCAAAACTTTTCCCTAAAATTCCAAGTTTTTTAGGTCTTGGCGAAACAAGTAAATTATTAGCCCCACCTATCAAAAAACCATCAAACTCACAAAGCTCTTCAAGCACTTGCACTTCAAAGCTCTCGCCTATACGCACAGAAGAATACTTAGCAAAGTCAATAATCATCGAATAAAACTTGGAATTTGATTTAAGATATTTGTTGTAAAATCAATCATAGAACTTATCATCCAAGGCATCAAAAATACTATCACTACAACAACAAGTAAAATTTTTGGCACAAAAGAAAGCGTAGCTTCATTAATTTGTGTTACAGCTTGAAAAATACTTATAATAAGACCTGCGATAAGACCCGCTAAAAGCATAGGTAAAGAAAGCATGAGAGTAATTTTAAAAGTTTGAACACCCAAAGCCACCAAAGCACTTTCCATTGTTTCTCCTTAAAAATTGAAATTCTATCAAGAATTTCTAAATTCTTCATATTCGCTAGGCATAAGATAATCTTTGCTCTTTATCGTTTTCTCATAAAATCCATGATTAAATCCAAGCTCAAAAAGTTTATCTATAGCATTATACTGCTTATCATTCATGTTAATAGAGTTTTTATTTGCATATAGATTTAAATATACATCAAGTTTTTGCGCATCTACGCGTATTAAATCACGCTCTAAAAGCATAGAAACTAAAATTTTTCTATTATGATCAGCTACTTCTACTGCTTTGATTAAATCTTTTTCAACCGCTATAGCATCACTTATCGGCAAAGATCTTCTAAGTGCCATTCCACCCAAAGGCAAAGGCAAATCATCTTTAGCTAGCTCTTGCCAAATATCCCAAAGTTCAGCCTCTACACATAAGCTAGAATCAAACTCTAAAATACTTTCATGTATCAGCACTCCAGCATCTACCTCACCTTCTAAAACTGCTTTTTCAATTTCTAAAAAATTCTTATAGATTATCCTAGCTTGTGGGTATTTTATACGAAAAATCAAAGCATTAGTAGTGTGTGCACCACTTAAAGCAACCTTAAAATTTGGCTTTAATCTTTTATCTTTTTTCTTAATGAGTTTTGGTCCATAACCTTCGCCAAAACTTACAGCAGTTTTCAATAAAGCATATTCACTAGCTATCAAAGGATAAAGCGCAAAAGATATTGCACTAACATCGTATATATTTTGCAATGCTAACTCATTTAAAGTTTGTATATCTAAGGCTGTATTTTCATACTCATAGGCATTTCCCACCCAACCAAATTTAATCGCCATATACATAAAAATATCATCAGCATCAGGAGAGTGTACTACGCTAATTTTTTTATTCATTTTTTTCCTTAAAAATTTAAAAAAGTATTTTAGCAAAATTCAAAATAAAAACTTATATTAAATTTCTTTTTGATACAATTTTAAACATATTATAAAAGGATTAATAAGCATGGATGATAATAAAAGAAAATCACTTGATGCAGCCTTAAAAAGTCTTGATAAAACCTTTGGAAAAGGTACTATCTTAAGACTTGGCGATAAAGAAGTTGAAAAAATTGATTCTATTCCTACAGGTTCAGTTGGGCTAGATTTAGCTCTAGGTATAGGCGGAGTACCCAAAGGAAGAATTATAGAAATTTATGGGCCTGAAAGTTCAGGCAAAACAACACTTACTTTGCACATCATAGCAGAATGCCAAAAAAAAGGCGGAGTTTGCGCATTTATCGATGCTGAACACGCGCTAGATGTAAGATATGCAAAAAATTTAGGTGTTGATACAGAAAATCTTTACATCTCTCAGCCAGATTTTGGAGAACAAGCTTTAGAAATCGTTGAAACCATAGCAAGAAGTGGAGCTATTGATCTAATAGTGGTAGATAGCGTTGCTGCACTAACTCCAAAAGCAGAAATCGAAGGCGATATGGGAGATCAACACGTAGGACTTCAAGCAAGATTAATGAGTCAAGCTTTAAGAAAACTCACTGGTATTGTACACAAAATGAACACCACTGTAATTTTCATCAACCAAATTCGTATGAAAATAGGTATGATGGGTTATGGTACACCTGAAACAACCACCGGTGGAAATGCATTAAAATTTTATGCTTCGGTGCGTTTAGATGTAAGAAAAACAGCTACCTTAAAACAAAATGATGAGCCTATTGGAAACCGTGTTAAAGTAAAAGTAGCTAAAAACAAAGTCGCCCCACCTTTTAAACAAGCTGAATTTGATGTGATGTTTGGCGAGGGCGTAAGTCGTGAAGGCGAGTTAATAGACTATGGTGTAAAACTTGACATCATTGATAAAAGTGGTGCATGGTTTTCTTACAAAGCTTCTAAACTTGGTCAAGGTAGAGAAAATGCCAAAGCCTTTTTAAAAGAAAACCCAGCTATTGCAGATGAAATCACACAAGCTATACAAAATTCCATCGGTATAGATAGTATGATTTTAGGTGCAAAAGAAGATGAGGAAGGAGAAGAGTAATGTTAATGATTGAAGATTTAAGAGCTTTTGAGGTTTTAGATAGTAGAGGTAATCCTACCATTAAAGCTGAAATCATGTTAAGCGATGGTAGCGTGGGTAGTGCTATCGTTCCAAGTGGAGCAAGTACGGGAAAAAAAGAAGCCTTGGAGTTAAGAGATAACGATGAGAGATTTGGCGGAAAAGGTGTTTTAAAAGCGATTGAAAACATCAATGGCACAATAGCTGAAAACATCATAGGACTTGATGCATTTAATCAGACCCAACTAGATAACACTCTTTTAGAACTTGATGGAACAAAAAACTACTCCAACCTAGGAGCAAATGCAACCTTAGGAATTTCTATGGCAACAGCACGTGCAGCTGCTAACGCCTTAGGTGTGCCTTTATACCGTTACTTAGGTGGAGCAAACGCAAGTGTATTGCCTGTACCAATGTGCAACATCATCAATGGTGGTGCTCATGCAAACAATAGCGTAGATTTTCAAGAATTTATGATTATGCCTTTTGGTTTTTCATCTTTCAAAGAAGGACTAAGATCAGTTTGCGAAATTTATGCAGTATTAAAAAAAGAGCTAGCTAGTTTAGGTCATTCTACCGCTTTGGGTGATGAGGGTGGTTTTGCTCCAAATTTAGCAAATAATACCGAACCACTTGATCTTTTAATGACTTGTATCAAAAAAGCAGGTTATGAAAACAAAATCAAACTAGCGCTAGATGTAGCAAGTAGCGAACTGTATAAAGATGGTAAATACCACCTAGAAGGTAAAGTTTTCTCAAGCGAAGACTTAATCGCTCGTTATGAAGAATTATGCGCTAAATATCCTATTTTTAGCATAGAAGATGGCTTAGCTGAAGATGATTATGAAGGTTGGATTAAACTCACTCAAAAACTTGGTAGCAAAGTTCAGCTTGTGGGTGATGATTTATTTGTAACCAACGAAGATATCTTAAGAGAAGGTATCATGAAAAATATGGCAAATGCTGTATTAATTAAACCTAACCAAATCGGAACAATCACCCAAACCATGAGAACAGTAAGATTAGCCCATAGAAATAATTATAGATGTATCATGAGTCATAGAAGTGGTGAGAGTGAAGATGCTTTTATAGCTGACTTTGCAGTAGCACTCAATACAGGACAAATTAAAACCGGCGCCTTAGCAAGAGGAGAAAGAACAGCTAAATACAATCGCTTATTAGAAATCGAACTAGACAACGATGAATACCTAGGAGATAAACTCTGAGTGATTTACTAAAAGAATACGATGAGCATTCCAAAAAAAAGGAAGCTCGTCGCCATTTAATAAAAACCATTGCCTTATCGTTTGTGGCGATTATTGTTGCTATGTATTTTGGAAATATGTTTTTTGGAAAATCTTCTTTAGATGTTTTACTATCACTAAAAGAAGAACAAAAAATTTTAGAAAAAAACATAATGACCTTAAAAGCAAAAAATGCCCAAGCGCAAAAAGAATATTTACAACTTTTAAGACTTAAAGGAGAAACTTCGCATGAGAATTAAGTTTTTGGTATTGTTTGTACTTTCCTGTATATACTTAAATGCAAAAGACAATCCTTTCGACAACGATATGCAGCAAAAAGATCCTGAATTTATAAAACTAAGTCCCTTTCAAAGACAAGATTTTAATTTTAATTCTGATGCGAGAATTTTAAAAAGTATTACTATAAATTATATCAACCTTGATGGCTCAGAAGAACAAACAACATTTGATATTGGTAAAAGTATTAATTGGCACGATACCTACTCTTTTATAAAAACCAAAAGTCCTAACGCAACGCCCATTCTTGATGTCTCTGTGACAGTGCCACAAAAGCAAGCAACCAAAAACAGCAAAACCGAAGAAAACAACACCACTATCAATATAGAAACACCGCTATTTAGTGGCAGTATATACAACTTTATCTCTTTAAGTTTTTACAATAACAAAATCAATATCAAAACCGAAGATAAAATGCTAAGAAATTTATCCATTGGCGATCCTACTAAAATCATTATCGATTTTGCTAAAAAACAAAATTTTAACACCAAAACACTGCAAGTAAACACCGCTAGAGTTAAAAAAGTTGTTTTTGGATCACATAAAGAGTATTACCGTTTAGTAATCTATCTAGATGGAAAATATAGCTATGATTATTCTCATAGTGAAAACCTACACACCTTTAGTTATCGCTAAGAGTTAAAACTCTTAAGCGAAACGATGATCATAAATAATCATTTGAAATCTTTGAGCTATCATTCTAGCTCTTTCCATCATCATACTCCTTGGTTCATCTTCGAAAACTTCTTGTAAACTTTCATCAAATAATTCAAGCCAAATATCAAAAAATTCTCTTGGAAATGGAGGCAACTCATGATGAGCCCTCAAAGGAGATCCGCTATAACTTGGATCGCCTAAAAACATTCCCGCCCAAAAGCTTGCGATTTTTTCTTTATGTTTTTTCCAACTCTCATCATCTGTACCTATTTTATCATTAAAAATAGGACCCAAATCTTTGTGAACTCTTATTTTTGCATAAAAAATATCCATAAGTTTTTTAATGCCATCATGATCAATACTACTTAATTTCATAATTTTCCTTAAGATAATAAATTCAAACAATTGTATTAAAAATACGTGCTAAAAATATAAACAAAAGTCAATTTTTAGTATAATTTTAAAAATACTTAACAATAAAAAGAAAAAGCATGACTTATACGATTTTACCTCCTAATCAATTTTTAGATGATTATGTTTTAAATGTCCAATTACATCAACTTGCTGGTATTTCTAAAAATGCTTATAAGTTTTGGAAAAATGCTCAAGCTGCACGCTATCAAGGTACAAGAGTAGTTTTTTTACATAAAAAAAGTATACTTAAAAAACACCAGCACTTTGTTAAAGAGTGTGAAGATTTAAGCGGTTTTGTTCTTGCGAGTGCTTTTTGCTCTTTTACTACTTTGGCACCTTCACATCTAGTAGAAAAAAACCATTCTCAAATTTATAAAATCTTAGACATCAAAGAAGTTTGCGGGGTAAAGTTTGTAAATTTAAAAGCTTTTTACGATTTTTTAAAACTTGACTACACCTGTAATATCTACATTGAAAAATGTCATTTTTTTAGCCCTACGCCCTTAGAAAAACGTATCAAAATCACTGAAAGCATGTGCGTAGGGTATTATTAAAATCTATATAAAACTTAGAAATCAATCCATTTCATAAGTATCATCATCGCCATAATCATCTTCATATTCATAATCATCTTCATCATAATTATATGATCTTTGATTACTCGCATAGGTGTCATCATCAGCATCATACAACTCATCTTCATAATTTTCAAATTCTTCATCATCGTAAGCCATTTTTATCCTTTAATATTTTTTAGTAGTATTTTAATATAAAAATACACATTTTGGTATAATTTTCTAAAAACACATTAAGGAAAAATATGAATTTAACACATCTAGATGAAAAAAATCATCCCAAAATGGTAGATGTAAGCCAAAAAGATATCACTCAGAGAGAGGCTTGTGCTAGTGGTAAAATTTACATGAGCCAAGAAGCATTTAATGCTATCATTGAAAATAAAGCAAAAAAAGGGCCTGTTTTACAAACTGCCATTACAGCAGCTATCATGGGCGCAAAACAAACCTCCAATCTCATTCCAATGTGCCATCCGCTAATGATTTCAAAAATACAAACCCATATAGAGGAAAACGCTAAAGAATGCTCTTTTAAACTTTTTGTCACCGTAAAATGCGAAGGCAAAACCGGTGTTGAAATGGAAAGCTTAACAGCAGTTAGCGTAGGACTTTTAACCATTTATGATATGATCAAAGCCATTGACAAAAGTATGCAAATTACAGATATTGTTTTAGAAAGCAAAGAAGGAGGTAAAAGTGGTAAATATATGCGATCTTAAAAAAGAGCCTATTATTGATTATCCTACTTTTTGGGATTATAAGGTTGTATTTGAAGCAAATACAAATGCACTAGAAATTTTTAATCAAATTTTAAATCAAAGAGATTTTAAATATCAAATTTCTAACACAAGCAAACAAGGAATATACAAAAGTTATCTTTTAAGTGTTTATGTGGATAGCAAAGAGGATCGATTAAATATTTTTAATCAATTAAAAAGCAAAGCCAAATTTGTACTATAAAAAAGGAAAAACTATGAAAAATTTAGCCATTATTTTTGAAAACTCTCTTCTTGCTTGCGAAAAAAATGAAATTCCAAGCTTAATCAGCGAACTTGTATTTAACCTAAGCTATAAAAAAATTTGCTATGAAAACACCATTAATAAAGAATTATTTGCTAGTTTTTCCAAAGTACTTGAAAAACTAGAACTTGTTAATGAAGAAAATATTTCCAAAAATTATTCAAGGTATTATCAAAGCTAGGGTTGAAAAGATAAAAAAAGTTTTTTTGCTTATATCAACGAATATGGTAAACTAAAAGCAAAAATAGAAGAACAAAAAAACACTATCAAGCATAAAATTTGTGATAACTTTTTTGATTTAGAAAAAACCTTAAAAGATTTAAATTTAAATGAATTTAATATCAGCATTAACGATGCCATGCTTTATGATATTGAAATTTTAGGACTTTTAAAAGAAACTGCTGAAAGTGCTTTTATCACTACTTTGGAAAAAGGCGAGAACATCGAACTTACCTCATGTGAAATAGCAAAAAATTTAGTTTTTAATGCGATCTGTGAAGGTAGTTTTGAAAAAGAAAGAATTTTAAAAATTTCTCAAGTTGTTTTAAATGCAGCATTTGAACTCGCCAACGAATCAAAAGTTTTTGCTTATGATTTGTGCATAGGAGCGATTTATGGGGTGCAAGATGGTATTTCTTTGGCGATTGAAAAATTTAAAGCAAGCTTTGCTTATAGTGCTTTAGAGCATGATCTAAAAGACAAGGAAAAACAGCTCATCGATATCGAACAAGAATTAATCCAAATTCTTAAAAAAACCTCCTTAGAATTAAATAGTCCAGTTAAAGATATATTAAAAGATTTATTAGAAAATAAATTTGATACCTTATTTGCTAAATTTAAACGTCTTATTCAAGAAAGCAGAGAGCAAATTTTAATCAAAATCAATGAACTAAAACAAAATCCAAAAATTGATGATTTTAGCAAACTCGCACAAAGCAAAATCAATCTTTTAGCTAAAGAACTTAATGAGCTTGAAAAACTAGCAATCTCCAAATACAAGAGCTATAGATAAAAATAATACAAAAGACTTAGGTATAAAACATATAATAAAAAGTAAAAAATTATTAAAAAAAAATTTAATTTTAAATTATAAAATTTTATAAAACATTTGAAATGTGTGGAGATATTAATGTTTAGTAGTTTAAAAATCAAATTATCTTTGGTGGCAAATTTATTTGCAATTCTATGCTTAGTAATTTTAGGTATATTAAGTTTTTATTTTACTAAAAATTTTCTATATTCTAATGAACTAAAAAGACAAAACGATATTTTACAAGTTGCTAAAATTTCTTTAGAAGCTTTTAGAGGTATTAATACAAATTTAATTATAAATTTGGAAAAAAGTATTTTAGAGCACCCATATGAAAATTTAAGCTCTGAAGAGGCTTTAATTGAAAATATTGGTTCAACATTAAAATCTTATAGAAAAGCTTCTAGAGTTTTAGCTGTTTTTATAGGTTTAGATAATGGTGAAAATATTGTAAGTAACAATATTAGTGATCAAAAAAATAAAAATATTGAAATTTATGGTAAAGCTATAAATTATGATACCAGAACAAGATCTTGGTTTATAGAAGCTAAAAAAACAAACGATGTATTCATCACCTCTCCTTATGTAGATAAAGCAACCAATCAATATGTTATAACTTACACCAAAGCGGTCTACAAAAATAATAATTTTATAGGAGTTATTGGAATTGATATTCCAATTGATACTCTTCAAAAAGATTTTGAAGTCATGCCTGGAAATAGCTTTTTGTTTGATCAAAATGGAAAAGTATTTGTTGCTAAAAACAAACAACTACTTGACCCTTCTATAGATCACACTCCTGTATTAAGCGCATATAAAAAAAATGGAGATTATACTTTTTTTGAATACGGTTTAAAAGGTAAAGAAAGACTAGGAATTTGTGCTCAAATTTCTTCATATCTTGTTTGTAGTACAGAAAGTGCCGATGTGATCAATGAACCTATTTTCAAAATAGCTTCAATTCAAACAATAGCTGTTGTAGTAATGATTATATTAAGTACCATCTTGATTTACTTTATCATTTCTTATTATTTATCACCACTCCAAACCATTCAAAGAGGCCTTAACTCTTTCTTTGATTTTATCAATCATAAAACTAAAGATTCAGCTATGATTGATGTAAAAAGCAATGATGAACTTGGTGCTATGGCTAAAACCATTAATGAAAACATCACTAAAACTAAAA